>WSZJ01000182.1 GCA_009773755.1 Planctomycetota bacterium
CCTCGCCGCCTGCCGCGCCGCCGGCGCTTCCCTCGTTGGCGGCGACCTCTCCGCCACCAGCGGACCGGCCGCCATCGGCGGCACCGCGCTCGGCTTCGCAAAACGCCCCGTTCCGCGCTCCGGCGCGCACCCCGGCGACGCGATCGGCGTGACCGGCCCCTGCGGCGGTTCCATCCTCGGCCGCCACCTCCGCTTCAGCCCCCGCATCGCCGAAGGCCTCCGCCTCGCGCCGATCGCCACCGCCATGGTCGACGTCAGCGACGGCCTCACTGCCGACCTCGATCACATCCTCGACGAAAGCGGCGCCGGCGCGGACCTCGTCTCCGCTTCCATCCCGATCCACCGCGACGCCCGGCGCCTCGCGCACGACAGCGGCCGCACCCCGCTCGACCACGCCCTCTCCGACGGCGAGGATTTCGAATTGCTCTTCACCTGCCCCGCAAGGCGCTTCCCGAAATGGGCCCGCCGCATCGGGACGATTTCGCGCAGTCCAGGCCTGCGCCTCGACGGCAGACCGATCAAGCCCCGCGGCTACGAGCACGTGCTCGGATGAAGCGGGTCACGAAGAGCGCGGACGAAACTCGCGCGTTCGCTGCGGAGCTGGCGCGCACGCTCGAACCGGGGACGATCCTTCTCCTCGTCGGCGATTTCGGAAGCGGCAAGACGACGTTCGTGCAGGGACTGGCAGCAGGACTGGAGGTTCCGGACCTGCGGGTCGTGTGCTCGCCGACGTTCGTCATGATGAACGTCTACAAGGGCGGGCGGCTGCCGCTTTACCACATGGACGCGACGCGCTTCGCGGACCCGCGCGAGGTGTTCGAACTGGGGTGGGAAGCGGAGGCGGAGAGGGGGCTGACGGCGATCGAATGGGGGGAGAAGGTCTCGACAGTCGTCCGGAAACACGTGCGAATTCTTACATTTGAGGTGACGGGGGAAACCATGCGCGAAATAGGGACCGTCGAAGAAGGGCGAGGCTAATTGGGACCCGCTTCATCGATGCCTCCGGTCCGATCCATTGACGCAAACACAACGCTTCAAATATGTTACGGCAAGAACATGTCCCGGGGAACCACGGCCCACCCCTTGCTAACCACCCTCATGCCACCCACCTCTTCCCCTTCAAAGGGCTCCGGCACCGTCCCCCATGGGGCATATCGCCACAGTCCGCCCCACTTTTTTTCCAAAACGGCCGAACCAGGCCCTGGCGGCCCCGTTTCCATGTCCGCCGGGATCCCGTATCCCGGTCGCTCTTCCTACCTTGGGTATCGCGGTCGGGCTTGCCCGGCTGGCTGGACGGAGAGGCGTCGCAATGACTGAGCCTGGCGACGCGGACCTGATGCTCAGCGTGAAGAGTGGGGACGTCCGCTCCTTTGAAATCCTGGTCGGAAGGCACCAACGCCCCCTGATCAACTATTTCTTCCGCATGACGTGGGACCGGCAGGCCGCGGAGGACATGGCGCAGGAGGTGTTCATCCGGATCTACAACCACGCGAAAGATTACGAACCGCAGGCGAAGTTCACGACGTACATGTATCGCGTGGCGCGGAACCTGTGGATTGACCGGATCAGGCATGAAGCGCACGCGCCGAGGACGGTGAGTCTTGACGCGCCGGTGGATTCGGAAGGAGACACGTTTCACGACGTCGTGAGCAACGCTTCTCCCGCGCCGGACGCGCGGATGGACAAGGACGAACGGGCCGTGATCGTGAGGAAGGCGATCGGAGAGTTGCCCGAGGAACAGCAGCAGGTTCTGCTCCTCGCGGAGTCGAAGGGAATGAAGTACCAGGAAGTGGCGGAAGTGCTGGGAATTCCGCTCGGGACCGTGAAGAGCCGGATGCACGCGGCGATGCAGAAGCTGAAAGACCTGCTGTCCGGAAAACTGGAGAACTTACAGTGACGCACATCGACGACCTGGTCGCTTTCGTTCGCGGAGAACTCGGCGATGCCGAGCTCGCGAGCGCGCGCGAGCACGTCGCCGGCTGCAAGGACTGCGCGGACGAAGTCAAGACGCTGGAAGCGGTTTTCGGCCTCGTGCGCGCGACGGAAATCGAAGCGCCGACGAATTTCGCTCACGTGACGGCGAGGCTGGCGGCGCGCACGGTTGCACCGGTGAAGCGAAAGGGCTGGGACAGGGTCGCCTACATCGTCACGCGTCCGATCTTCGGCTATCCCGCGTGGGCCGTGTCCGCGGCGGTTCACCTGTTCGCGCTCGGCACTCTGACGCTGGTTGCGGTGGAGCGGTCGCAGAAAAAGCAGGCGGCCGGCGAAAAGCTCACGGTTATCGACCGCCGCGCGACTGATTTCGGCTCACGCGATCCAGGCACGAATGTCCCGGAAATCCAGGCCCCGACCGGCGAATTCGCGCTCTTCCTCGGGAATCGCGGCGACGCGAACGCGCGCATGGAACTCCTCAGGAAGAACGGCGGCGCTGAGACGGCCGCGGCCGTCGACAACGCGCTTGGCTGGCTGGCTTCGAAACAGGAAAAGGATGGTTCGTGGCCGGCAGACGGCGGCCAGCCCGCTTATCGGACCGCGGCTACCGGTCTCGCGGCGCTCGCGTTCCTCGGGCATGGCGAGTCGCATCTGGCCGGAGAACACTCGAAAAACGTCGCGGCGGCGCTCGGTTGGCTGCGCTCCCAGCAGGGCATGACCGGACGCATCGGCCCCGATCAGGGCGCAGTTCTTCCGCAGCACTCGATCGCGACGGCCGCTCTCGCCGAGGCTCTGGCAATGACGGGAGACACTTCCCTGCGCGAAACTCTCGGGAGCGCGGTGAGCTACCTGGCCGGATCCAGGTCGCCGCGCGGCGGCTGGGGCAGCTCGCTTGGCTCCGAGCCCGACTCGGTGACGACGTCCTGGGCCATGACGGCCCTTCGTCTCGCCGACGCCGCCGGCATCGAAGCTGCGCGCGCTCCGCTGGCTTCCGCGGCCGCGTACCTCGAATCCCTGACCTCGCCTGAAGGCCTGACCGCCCTCCGCGACTCCGGCGTCTATCCGAACGGCCCATCTACAACGACGGCCGCCGCGCTCTTCGCGCGTCGCTTCACAGGCCTCGAAGCCGCTGAGGCCACTCGCAGGTCGGCGGTCCTCACGCCCCCCGACGGCTCCGACTACACCGCCGCTCAGTTCGCCGCTCTCGCTTCCATCTGCACACCGGCATGGGATGCCTCGAATGCTGCCATCAAGAACGCTCTTCTCCCCCGCCAGAACACCGACGGCTCGTTCAAGGCCGACAAGTGGTCCGGCTACGGCGGTTCCGTCGCCGCGACCGCCATGGCGACGCTGGCGCTGGAAACGTACTACCGCTATCCCGCGTAGAGGCACTCAGCCTCCGCCAGCCTCCCGAAGTTTTTCCTTCTCTCAGCTCTCCTCAACTCCCAAAATGCCCCGCCTCTTCCCCTCCACGCAAAAACCCCTTCGCAGGATCCCCGCTTATGACCGTCCCCGCCAAAGGCCTTGAAGGCGTCGTCGCCGGCTCTTCACAGATCTGCTACATCGACGGTGAAGCCGGCGTGCTGCGCTACTACGGCTACCCGATCCAGGAACTGGCCGAGCACTCGAACTTCGAGGAGACGGTCTACCTGCTGTGGCACGGGAGGCTGCCGAAGAAGGGCGAAATTGAGGGATTCCGCGGAGAAATCGCGAATGCGGGCGGGATTCCGGAACCGATCGTGCGGCTGATCCTGTCGTTCCCGAAGGACTCGAACACGATGTCCTGTCTGCGGACGGCGGTGTCGGCGCTGTCGCTGTACGACCGTCAGAGCGAGGACATGTCCGACGCCGCGAACCGCCGCAAGGCCGTGAGGATCCAGCACCAGATCAATGCGATCGTGCCCGCGATCGACCGGGCGCGCAAAGGGCTGCCGATCCTGCAGCCGCGGACCGATCTCACCATCGCGGAGAACTTCCTCTACATGCTTCGGGGCGAGACGCCCAAGCAGGATGAAGCGCGCGCCATGGACATGTGCTTCATTCTCCACGCCGACCACGAACTGAACGCTTCGACGTTCGCTTGCCGCGTGATCGGCGCGACGCTTTCGGACATGCACGGCGCCGTGACCGGGGCCATCGCGGCGCTCAAGGGGCCGCTTCATGGCGGCGCGAACACCGACGTCATGAAGATGCTGCTCAGCGTCGGCGATGTGTCGAATGCGGAAGCGTGGATCAAGGATGCGCTCGCGAAAAAACAGCGCATCATGGGATTCGGCCACAGGGTTTACAAGACGCTGGACCCGCGGGCGGGCGTGCTGAAGAAGATGAGCGAAAAGCTGTGCAAGTCGACCGGCGTGACGAAGTGGTTCGACATTTCGAGCAAGATCCAGGAATTCGTGAAGAAGGAAAAGGAACTGAATGCGAACGTGGATTTCTACAGCGCAAGCGTTTACTACTCGCTGGGGATTCCACTGGACGTGAACACGCCAATCTTCGCGATCAGCCGCACTTCCGGGTGGCTGGCGCACCTGCTCGAGCAGTACGCCGACAACCGGCTGATCCGGCCGCGGGCCGAGTACATCGGGCCTCCGGAGCGGCACTGGGAGCCTTTCGAGAAGAGATAACCGGCAATCCCGGGGGCTGGATCGTTAAAAGGGATCAGGCGCGAGACGGGCGGATCCGCGTGGACCGTCCGGAATTCCCTCGTGCGGCTTTGGCCGGGGGGCGTAGAGGAAACCGATGACAAGACCGGAAGTCAGGTGCAGCGCGCTCCCACGCTGCAGTTTTCGCCATGTCCGGAGACTGGTCGCGTTTGTCGCCGCGGCAATTCTCGCATTTCCGCTTTCTTCCGCGGCCGGCATGGTGCAAACGCCAAAGCCGGACCCCGTCCAGCTTGAGAAGGCGCTGCGCGAGGCTCTTCCCGGGCAGGCGGAGCAGGCGGCGCTGTTGGTCGGGCCGGACGGTCCCCGCGCCGGGATCAGTTCCTTCCTCCTGGAGCTGATCATCTACGGGAGCATTATCGCCCTCATCCTGCTCATCGGCGCCATCGCCATCATCGGCTATGGTCTGACCAAGAAGGACAAGGACGAAGACCGGCTGTCGCCTATTCGCTAGCGGGTTGAAACTCGAGCGTCCTTCGCGAACCGCGACTTATAATGCGGGCATCTCCATGAGACTCCACCACTACGCGATGCTTCTTTTCGTCCCTGCGCTCCTCTCGCGCCTCGCCGTTGCAGACACCCTTGTCATGAAGGACGGGCGCAGGCTCGAGGGGACTATCGTCGAAGAGGACGCCGACACAGTCTCGTTCAGAATCAAGTCGGCCGTGGTGAAGATCAAAGTCGAGGAAATCGAACAGATCATCCGCGGCGGTCCCGTGGAAGCGCCGAAGGAAGAGTCTGACGCCGCGCTTCGAAGGGACCGCGTCGCCGCGGTCGGCCATGCCAGGCTGGACCCGTTGCGCGCCGAGGCCGGAAAGGCGCTTGACAGCGTGGCCGAGAAGCGAAAGGCGCTGACGGCAGCGGCGAAGAAGATCGATTCGCAGACGAACGCGTACACGGCGCAGTTGCGCAAGGTTCAGGCATCGGACGCGATCCTGCGCAAGTCGAAGGAACGGCTGACGGACGCGGAGGCGAAGTTCAAGGCAGCCGAGGACCGGCTGAAGGTGGCGAAGGACCAGACCGGGCGCGAGCCGGGTCCGCTGAAGCAGGAGGTGCAGGACGCTTCGGCCAAGTTCGAGTCGGTGAAGGCCACCGTCGCGCTCGCGCAGCGCGCCCTCGACGACGAAAAGAAAAAACTCGACGATGAGACCGATCGCTTCCAGAGGGCGGCCGAGTCGCTGCGTCCCTCGGTCGCGAAGCTGTCCGAGGCCTACGACGCGCTGGATGCCGCATGGGCTGCGCTGGCGGGCGAGGAGAAGCGGCAGGCGGAGGACGCGCCGTGGTGGCCTGCGCCGGCGGAGGCCGCTCGCGTGCGTCTCGAAGGACGGGTTGTGTCCTGCGAAAAGGGCACGCTCATCCTGAAGGTCGGCGCCGAAGCCGATCCCGGCCAGTGGAGCGAAGAGGTCACAATTGCGGCGCCGGGATTTGAGACGGCGAAGGGCAGGACGCTCCTTCTCGTCGCGCGCCGCGACAAGGCGGGCTGGGTTCTCGAGGAGGCCCGGTGATGGGCAAGCAACCGCCTCCCAGGAAAGGTGGAGCGTCGCAGGGTCCGCCGAAAGGAAGCGGCTGGAGGCAGGTGAATCCTCCGGCGCCCCCGCCGCAAAAACGAGCGCCGGCGAAGCCGCCCGCGCCGCTTCAAATCGCGGCTGCCAAGACCTCGAAGGAGCTTCATTTCCCATGTCCGGCCTGCGGAAAGCCGTTCTCCATGCCGGGGCGCGCGGCGGGCCGGAGGGCGCGGTGCTCGTGCGGATGCCGGATGATCCTTCCGACGCCCGGGGGCGTGCCGCGGGCGCTGTGGATGCCGTCGGAGCAGCAGATCAAGGCGGCGGCGCAGCAGTGGAAGACGATCGAGCCGGGAGCGGAGGGGCAGAATGCGAGCGAGATTGCACTCGAGACGAGCCCCACCAAGATCGCGATGTACGTCGGCGTCGTGCTTGCGGGCGTGATCGGTTACTTCGTCTACCAGAACCAGAATACGAAGCCGCCCGGCCCGCTGACGACGGGCCAGCCGACCGGCACGACGTCCACGGAAGCGCCGAAGGACCTGGCGCCCGAGGAAATCGCGGGGATCTGCCAGTCGGCGGTGTTTACGGTCGAGGCTGTGGATTCGAAAGGCGTCGTGATGACCAAGGGGCCCGGGTTCCTCGCGGGCAGAAGCATCGTCGCAACGTCGCTCACGAGCATCCTCGGCGCCGCGAGCGTCCGCATTCGTTCCTACGATGGAGCGACCTGGCAGGCGCTGAACGTGGTCAACATGGACGACGCGGCGGACATCGTGCTTTTCGAGCTCCCGGGTCTGGACCGGCTGCCCTTCCCCACCGATGACGCGGCCGTGACGGAGCCGGGGACTGCTGTCTGGGTCGGATGGCCGATCAGAAATCCGACTCTGGCGGCGTTCGCGAAATCACCGGGCGGGAGCACCCTCCGGCTCTCGAAGGGCTTCGCGCCGGGCGCGCCGGTCATGGGGCCGAAGGGAAAACTGCTGGGAATGACGCTCGCGTCGGCGAAAGGTGAATTCGAAGTCGCGCCGGCAAAGGCAGTCATGGCGCTGGCGGAGAAGAAACGGGGCCTCGGCATCGTCGAGGCGCTCTCGGTCTCGGCAGGGGGATCCCACCGCGGTGACGCGCTGACCGTCGGACGCCTGCTCGCGAAAGGCCGCACCGCCATCGCGATCCAGCTTCTCGAAAGCGAAATCGCGCGCGGCGGCGGAGGCGACGCGATCGTATGGCTGGGCGAAGCGCTTCTCGCGGAGCACCGGCCGCGCGCGGCCGCTCTCCGGTTTGCGACCGCGAAGGATTCGTGGAAGGCGAGGCGGGGTGAAGGTCGAGCGCTGCTCGAATCCTGGGACGCGGCGGGTGCGCTGTCGGCTTTCAGGGCGGCGGCAGGCTCGGGCGGAGCCGCCGATGCCGGGGTTCTCGCGGGGCTTGCGCTGTCGCTGGCGCGCACCGGAAATTCCGCGAAAGCGGTGGTTGCGGCCGAAGCGGCCCTGAGTGCAACGGACCTGGACGCTCGCGCCCTCGCCTTCACGGCGATCGCAGGCGCGACGGCGAAGAACGACGGCGTGGAAAAGAAGGCGCTGGAGGCGCTTGAAAAAGCCAAGCCTTCGGATGCCGAATTGTTCCTGACCCGAGGGGAATGCGCCCTCGCCCGCGGGGACGCGGGAAGCGCTGAAAAGGCATTCTCCTCGGCCAAAGACGCCGGAGGTGGCTCGCGCGCTCTCGCTTCAAGGGGCCGCGCGCTCGAAGCGCTCGGCCAGAAGGACGCGGCGCGCGACGCCTATGTCGAAGCCGCCGACGCGAACGCTCTCGACGAGGACGCCTGCCTTCGCGCTGCCGATGCCTTGACCGCGGCCGCGAAACGCGACCGCGCGCTTGCCGTGCTGTCGGCCCTGCTCGCCGCCGACCCCGCGCAC
>WSZJ01000183.1 GCA_009773755.1 Planctomycetota bacterium
GACGGCGGCATGCGGCCCTTCGCCGACTCGCCCCCCCGCGTCTCGGGCCGCCGCGCGATCTTCGCGCCTCTCGACACGTCGTCGGAGTTCCGGCTCGACCTCGCGACCGGCCAGCCCCTGGCCGCGCCCGGGCCCGCGGCGCTTCCGTCGTTTCACTATTCCGTCTCGGACGGATCTCGGACGGCGCTCTGCGGGTCCGATGGCGCCCTGCAAGGCGAGGGCGGCCCCCGCGGCGTCGTGAAAGTCCTGAACCCCGGGTCCCCTCGCGACGTCCTATATGAGCTTCCCGACCCCCTCGCGGGCCGGCCGGCCGCCTGGGACGGAGTGCTGTATGCCCCGACGGCGCGCGGGCTGGTGTCGATGGACCTCGAGACGGGGGAAGTGGCGGTGGTGGTGGAGTGGAAGGGCGAGGACGCCGGAGACGTGGTGAGGTTGCCGGGGTGGATGGCGGTTGTTAAAGGTGGGGAGGTGAGGTTCTGGGAAATACGGGAATAGAAATGCAGGGAAGGGCTGGGGCGAGTCTGAAAAACGGCAGGGGATAGGGAACTACGGGCCAGGGAAAGGGTGGGATGGGGATCGGGATGGGGACCATCCCGATCCCCATCCCACCCCATCCCCTGCCCGCCGTTCCTTATCCCTTGCCGTTCTACGAAACCGGTTACCGCGAAAAACCGGCTTCGCTTCCAGAATCAGGCTGATAGACTCCCCCTCCCCAAACGGGCCGATCCGCAACATTTCAGGAGGAATCATGGCTGACGCGAATACCACGACCGCCGGAGACATGGAAGCGATCCAGAAGCTGAAAGGCGCGTACGACAAAATGCGCGCCGAGATCGGCAAAGCGATCGTCGGGCAGGAGCAGGTCGTCGAACAGCTCCTCATCGCCGTCTTCAGTCGCGGACATTGCCTGCTTGTCGGCGTGCCCGGACTCGCGAAGACCCTCATGATCCGGACGCTCGCGCAGACCCTGAACCTCTCCTTCAGCCGCATCCAGTTCACGCCCGACCTCATGCCGTCCGACATCACCGGGACGGAAGTCATCTCTGAGGACAAGGCGACCGGGACGCGCACCCTGCAGTTCATCAAGGGGCCGATCTTCGCCAACCTCCTGCTCGCCGACGAAATCAACCGCACCCCTCCCAAGACGCAGGCCGCTCTTCTCGAGGCCATGCAGGAGTACCAGGTCTCCGCCGGCGGCAAAAAGCACCCGCTGACGCAGCCGTTCTTCGTCCTCGCGACGCAGAACCCGATCGAACAGGAAGGAACGTATCCGCTTCCCGAAGCCCAGCTCGACCGCTTCATGTTCCAGGTCAACGTCGGCTACCCGACCGAGGCCGAGGAGCTGGAGGTCATGAAGCTGACGACGTCGCCCTTCGACACGAAGCTGCAGCCCGTGCTTTCCGGCGCGGACATCCAGGTCCTGCAGGACGTCGTCCGGCGCGTGCCGATCGCGGACCACGTGATCCGGTATGCGATGAAGCTGACGCGGGCGACGCGCGTCCACGGCAAGGAGCCCGTGCCGGATTTCGTGCGGCAGTGGGTGTCATGGGGCGCCGGGCCGCGCGCTTCGCAGTACCTCATCATCGGGGCGAAGGCGCGGGCGATCCTGAAGGGGCGTTTTTACGTGAGCTCGGAGGACATCCGCGCCGTCGCACATCCGGTGTTGCGTCATCGCGTGCTGTGTAATTTCGCCGCCGAGGCCGAAGGGGTCACGAGCGACAAGATCGTCGACAAGTTGATCGAAGTGACGCCGGCGGCGGAAGGGGATGCGACGAAGGATCCCCGGATGCCGAGGGTGCTGGGCCCAGCGCAGGGATAGACCCTCGGATTCTGCGATCGGCGTACCTCAATCGCGGTAGGCCCGGGGCATGCCCCGGGCCGACTTCTTCAAGGGTGAGGTGGATATCGGGGTGGGCGGGAAAGGGAAAGGGAAAGGGAAAGGAACAGCCTTGGCCGACCACAGCAAATACCTCGACCCTCGCGTTCTGAACCGCGTCGCGCGGCTCAATATCCGGGCGCGGACGGTGATGGAGGGGTTCGTGAGCGGGCTCCACAAGAGCCCGTACCACGGATTCTCCGTCGAGTTCGCGCAGCACCGCGAATACACGCCGGGAGACGACCTGCGGTTTCTCGACTGGAAGGTCTACGGGCGCAGCGACCGCCTCTACATCAAGCAGTACGAGCAGGAGACGAATCTCCGCGCGTACATCATCCTGGACGCCTCCGAGTCGATGGATTACGCGAGCGACAACGGCACCAAATTTGACTACGCCGCCACGATCGCCGCTTCGCTCGCCCACCTTGTCATGGAGCAGCAGGATTCGGCGGGGCTTGTGTTGTTCGACCGGCTGATCTCGAAGTTCATCCATGCGCAGTGCAGCCCGCAGCACCTGCGGGTGATGGTGACGGAGATGGAAGCGCAGAAGACGACGGAGAAGACGGACCTGGGGCACGTGCTGCACGACGTGGCGGAGCGGATCAAGCACAAGAGCCTCGTCGTCCTGATCAGCGACCTGCTGGACAAGCCGGAGACGATCATTTCCGGGCTGCAGCACCTGAAGCACGGCCGGCACGACGTCATCGTGATCCACGTGCTCGACGAATACGAAGCGCGTTTTCCGTTCGACCGCATGACGCGCTTTGACGGGCTCGAGGGATATCCGTACCTGATCGTGGACCCCAAGCCGCTTCGCGAGGCCTACCTCGAGGAGGTCCGCAAGTTCACCAACGAGATCCGGCGCGGGTGTCTGGCGCAGCGGATCGACTTTGTGCAGGTGACGACCGACCAGCCGGTCGACGTGGCGATTTCCGCGTATCTGGCGCGGCGCCTGTCGAAGCGGAGGGCGAAGTAATGGGTTTTCTGCACGGGTCGCTGATGTGGCTCGGGTTGGCGGGATCGATTCCGATCCTGATCCACCTGTTCAACCGGCAGCGCTACAAGCGCGTGCGGTGGGCGGCGATGGAGTGGCTGCTGGCGGCGCTGAAGAAGACGCGGCGGCGGATGCAGATCGAGAACCTGATCCTGCTGCTGATACGGATCGCGGTGCTGGTGCTGCTGGCGATGGCGCTGGCGCGGCCCTTCCTGCAGAGCGCGCTCGCTTCGCAGATCGGGGAGTCGAACACGCACGCGGTGATCGTGCTCGACGTGTCGTACTCGATGGACTACCGGGGAGTCGACCGGGGGACGCCGCTCGAAAAGGCGCGTCAGATCGCGCAGAGCATCCTCACCGACCTCAAGACGACGGAAAACGACCGCTTCTCGCTCATTCTCCTCACTGATTCCCCGAACGCCGCGATCGGCGAGCCTTCGAGCCGGGTGGACATGGGGCGCGAAATCGTCGGCGGCGCGACGGCGACCGACCAGGGGACGTCGATTCCCCGGACGATGGAACTGGTCAAGGACGCGCTGGAGAAGTCGAACAACTTCGTGAAGAAGGTCTTCATCATCACCGACAACCAGCGCCACGCCTGGACCGTGACCGAAAAAGACCGCCCGCGCGTCGCCGAGCTGTTCAAGCAGGTCACCGACATGACCGCCCCGAACGGCGGCGGCATCTACCTCTATGACGTCGGCGGAAACGTGGTCGACAACATCGCCGTCGTGGGCCTCGAAATGGGCGTTTCACAGAAAGTCGTCTCCACCGACAACTCCTGCGAATTCCGCACGGTCATCCGGAATTACGGCTCCATGCAGATGTCGGACGTCGTCCTGAATGTTCTCGTCGACGGAGCCAAGCAGGGGTCCTACACCCTGACCGTGCCCGCCCGCAACGACCTCAGCCAGGCGTTCTACCACACCTTCCGCGAGCCCGGCGCCCACGCGGTCACCGTCGAAATCGAAGCGGATGCGCTGAGCCACGACAACAGGCGCTCGCTGGCGGTGGACGTGCGTGAAGCGCTGAAGGTGCTGATGGTGAACGGCGAGAAGGGCTCGACGATGCAGACGGACGAAGTGGCGGCGCTGAAGATGGCGCTGAATCCTTCGCAGGACGCGACGGACAAGCGGTGGGTGTTCAGCATCACGGAAGTGCTGGAGAACGGGTTCGCGCGGGAGGATCCGAGGAAATTCGACCTTGTGGTCCTGGCGAATGTCGAGACGGTCAGCCCTGAGGAAATCGCGGCACTCGAGGAGTACGTGAAGGCGGGGGGCGGCGTGCTGATTTTCCTCGGCGACAAGGTCGAGGCGTACACCTGGAACCAGGTCGTCTGGCGCAACGGCGACGGACTGATCCCCTGCGAGCTGGACAAGCCCGCGGGCTACCCGAAGAACGACGACGCGATGAAATTCACGGGCGTCGACTACACGCACCCGGCGCTGTCGTATTTCCAGACCGCCAAGCCGATGCTCGGGCGGCTCCTCGTGAGCCAGTACTTCGCGGTGAAGCCGTTCGACCCGCGCCCCGACGCCAAGGTGATCGCGTCGCTGGGCGTCGCCGGCGCCGATCCCGCGCCGCTGCTCCTGGAGCGCCGCATGGGACGGGGCCGCGTCATCCTCTGCACGACCGCGCCTGATTTCGAATGGGGCCTCATGCCCAAGGTCCCCGGCTTCCTCGTGCTCTTCGACCAGATCTGCCAGTACCTCGCCTCGCCGCCGCAGCGCTTCCGCAACATCACCGTCGGCGACCAGCTCGAGTACACGCTCAAGGCGACCGAATTTGCGAAGACGTTCTCGATCGTGACGCCGCGCCAGAACCGGAGCTCGATCCTGCCGGTGAAGGCGGGCGAGCACGCCTATCACCTCATGTTCTCAGGCACGACCGAGGCCGGCCTTTACGGTCTCGAGCGCGACCCGCAGGAAGGCGAAACTCAGCCCACCCTCCTTACGTGGTACGCCGTCAACGTCGATCCCGAAGAGGGCTTCGTCGAGAAAATGACCGAGCCGGAGCTGCGCACCATGTACCCGCAGTTCCGCTTCACGTACGTCGAGCAGGGAACCGGCAGCCAGCCCGAGAAGATCGCCGTCAAGGCGCCCGCTTCCAATATCTGGAAGTACCTCGTCGGGATCATCCTGGGGTTGCTGGTGCTGGAGACGTGGCTGGCGCAGGTGTTTGGAGCGAAGCGATAAATGGACTGGAGCAAGTGGCTGCTGGGGGTGGACCGCGGCGTCGTGAGCCAGTACGGGCGCTGGGAGGTCCGCTGGCAGGCGATGCCCAAGGCCTGGGTCCTCGTCCTGGTGCTGCTGCCGCTGGTCCTGCTCATCCCGGGGTTTTTCTACAAGCGCGAGAACCAGACGGCTTCCGGCGGCGCGCGCGTAACGCTTTCGATCATCCGGAGCCTGCTCATCTCATTGCTCCTGCTCGCGCTGTTCCAGCCGATCCTCTACCTGGAGCGCGAGCTGACCAAGGAGTCGTACATCGTCGTCCTCGTCGACGAGTCGCTGTCGATGCAAATCAAGGACAAGTACACGGAAGCGTCGCAGTTCGAGGCGCTGGCGCGGGTGACCGGGCTGCTGAAGGGCGGGAAGCTGACGCCGGAGGCGGAGGACCAGTTGCGGCGCACGTCGCGGCAGGACCTGGTGAACCTCGCGTTCAACAACCAGGACCTGAAGATCCTGGATCAGCTCAAGGACCGGTACATTTTCAAGGCGTATGCGTTTGCGAAGGGGCTCTCTCCGGATCCGCAGCTGACGGCGATGGCGACGCCGAAGGAGATCGACCAGCAGGGGCCGTTCAAGCAGACGCTGATCGGCGATGCGATGGACGCCGCGTTCAAGGAGCTTCACGGCCAGCCGATTGCCGCGATGGTGATCATCACGGACGGACGGAACAACGGCGGCACGGACCCGGCGGACATGGCGGCGCAGCTCGCCGACCGCGGGACGAAAATCCCGATCTACACGGTCGGAGTCGGGAATCCGCTTCCTCCCAAGGACATCATGCTCTCGCGGCTCGAAGCGCCGGAAGTCGCGGTTGCGGGGGACTTCGTGGAGTTCAAGTTCATCGTGACGTCGAAGGGATTCGCGGGCGAGACGATCCAGGTGACGATGACGGAGCACGATCACTCGATTGCGCCGATGCTGGACGTGAAGCTGGAGGGGAAGGACAAGGAAGTCGAGCAGGCGGCGCTGATCAAGTGGAAGCCGGAGAAGGCCGGGGAGTACGTGATCAGGCTGGCGACGCCGGTGCGCGCCGAGGAGATCGTCGAGAACAACAACGAGCTGACCCATCACATCAAGATCGTCGACAACAAGATCAAGGTGCTCTTCGTCGAGGGTTACCCGCGTTGGGAATACCGGTATCTCAAGAACGCGCTGGTGCGCGACAAGTCGATGCTGGTGGACGTGCTGCTGATTTCGGCGGACCAGAATTTCCCGCAGGAAGGGACGCCGGGGCGGCCGCCGCTGACGGAATTCCCGGCGGAGAAGAAGGCCCTTGCCGAGTACGACGTGATCATCCTGGGGGACGTGAGCCCGCACGCGATGCAGACACCGTCGCTCACCGCGAGCCAGGTCTGGGAGAACCTCACCACATACGTCGAGGAACTGGGAGGCGGGCTCGTCATGATCGCGGGCGAGGTCTACGCGCCGCGCGAATACAAGGACACGCCGATCGCCCGCCTGCTCCCGGTGTCGATCGACACTTCGAGCGCTTCCTCCGCCATCGTTCATGACGACCCGGTGCGCGTCGAGCTGACGCCGTTCGGAAAAGACAGCCCCCTCATGCGCCTCGTCCCGACGATGACGCCCGAAGAAAACGTCGAGATGTGGCAGGACGCGGACGGGAAAGGAGACGGGCTGGCGGGGTTCTACTGGTTCTACCGCCCGCGGTCCCCGAAGGCCGGGGCGACGGTTCTCGCGACGCATCCTTCGTACGAGGTCGAAAACGGACAGAAGCTCCCGGTCTTCAGTTATCAGCGCGTCGGCCGCGGCATCTGCTTCTTCTCCGCCGTCGACTCCACGTGGCGCTGGCGCTATCTCCGCGGCGACCAGTACTTCTACACGTTCTGGGGCCAGGTCATGCGGCATTGCCGCAGCGGGAAACTGATCGGCTCGAAGCGCTTCCAGCTCGAGCTCGACAAGAACGAGTACCAGATGATGGAGCGGGTTCGGATCACGGCGAAGGTGCTGGACAAGGAGTACGAGCCGCTGCGGGAGCCGACGTATTCCGTGACGCTGACGGCGCCGGACCAGATGCCGGCGGAGATCGAGATGAAGGCGGAGGAGAACCCGCAGAACGACCCGCGGCTGATGGGCCGATTCGTGGCGGACTACAGCCCGAGCCGGCTCGGGCGGTACGAGGTCTCGCTGGGCCCACGCGGCCTGGACGATTCCGACCCGAAGGTGACGGCGGCGTTCGTGGTGGCCGAACCGAATTACGAGATCGAGAACCCGGTGATGGACGCCCAGACGCTGATCAAGGTTTCGGAAACGACCCGCGGGAAGTTCCTGCCGTTTTATGAGATCGACCGGCTGCTTTCGACCATCAAAGAGACCGGCGAGATCGTAGATATAGAGACGAAAGAGCAGGACCTGTGGGATACGCCGCTCATCTACATCCTGTTCGCGCTGTTGATCACGGTGGAGTGGATGACGAGGAAGTTCGTGAGGCTGGTGTAGGGTACGAGAAATGTCGTTGGCTCCCCGGCTGACACGGAGTTCACGGAGACCACAGAGGACACAGAGGAAAGACAAAAATCTTTTTTTCTCTGTGACCTCTGTGGTCTCCGTGAACTCCGTGTAACAGCAAGAACGTCTGCGCTTTACTGAGGGCCCTTTCAGAACAGCCAGCCTTAGCAGGAGTGGGCCGGGGGACTCACTTCACACCATGATTTCGACAACCCTCTATCGCACGATTCTCACCCTGGCCGCGCTCGCCGCGGCCTTGCTCCCCCTGCGCGCCCAGGACGAAGGCGACCGTTACCCCATGGACGGCGCCGGCGTCCCCAACAACCGGCAGGCCGAGGAAAAATTCGACCGCGCCACAGGGCTGTTCAAGGCGGGACGCTGGGACGAAGGTTCGGCCAAGCTGTATGAAATGGTGGAACAGTACGGCGATCGCCTGGTTCTGTTCGGCGCCGTCGGCCAGTACGTCTCAGCGCGGAAACTCGCCGCGAAACTGGCGCGCGAGATCCCCCCCGAGGGACTCGCCGCCTGGCGCCGCCAGGTCGACCCCCGCGTCGGCGCCGCCCTCGCTTCCGCTTCAAGCCCCCGCGATTACCGCCGCATCCTCCGCGATTTCCCGAACTCGACGCGCGAGCCCGAAGTCCGCCTGCTGCTGGCGCGGACGCTCGCCGACGAGGGGGATTTGGAAGGTGAAGCGGACGCCCTGTGGGGGTTGGTGGAGAATCCCGGGGACGACGCCGGGCGGGCGGCGGCGGCGGCGAAGCTCGCGATCGACCTGGGGGCTCTGAACGACCGCGAGGGGCTGGATACGCTGGAAGCGAAGCTCGGGATCGCGATTTCGGACAAGGTGCGCTGGCGCGGCAAGACGGCGACGGTGCGCGACGTCCTCAAGGCGGCGCGCGCGCTGCTCCGGGGCTCCGGCGACGATGCGCCGGCCTGGGCCGCCTGGCCGACGTTCGGGGGC
>WSZJ01000184.1 GCA_009773755.1 Planctomycetota bacterium
GCCGCGAAGGAGCGACCGTCGAAGCGCCGCGCGGATTCGCGGGCGTCGAAACCACGCCGCGCGACTTCGCCCGCGAGGATGCCGAGCAGGCGCTGCGCGTCGTGACCGCCCAGCGCCACCCCGACGCGTGGGTTGCCCGCGGCGATGCGCGGCGCGATTCCGGTGATCTCCCGCGCGCCATCTCCGACTACTCCGAAGCCCTTCGCATCTATCCGCACTACTGGATCGCCTATATGCGTCGCGGCCTCGCTCGTTTCGATTCCGGCGATTTCAAAGGCGCCGCTGAAGATTTTGCGAAACGCCTCGAGCTGAAGCCGTTCGACGAGGCGCGCGAGGAAGCCGCGCTTCGCCTGTGGGTCTGTCGCGCGAAGCTCGCGGGGCGCGAAGCGGCGTCAGCCGAGTTGAAGCCGCGGATGAAAGAGCTGAAGGGGGAGTCGGCGGAGATCGCGGCGTTCCTCGTGAGCGGCCGGAGCGAATTCGAGTCGGCGTCGGGACCGCTGTCCGCGCGAGCCGCCTTCTACGTCGGCCAGGCGCGGTAGGTTCTCTGCCGTGCAGGCCTGAAGCGTCCCTTGCACCCGTGTACGCGGCCTTTCGTCGCCGGCCGCGCCGTTTCACGCCCGGACCGCCGTGAAACCACCCTCCCCGCTCGTGCCGCGTGAAACATCAAGGTTCGGTTAAGATCGTCGGCAGGCCCGCGCGTTGCGCTCCACTTCTGCCAGGGAAACGCAACGAAAGGAGGGACGATGTACCTCGCCTCGCAGTCCTGGAATCCGATGGACCTGCCGGGTCCGGCGTTCCTGGCCTTCTACGTCGCGGTCGCCGCCACGGTGACTGTCGCGGCCTGGTGGCTGCGTCATCGTTTCGAGGGCGGCTCGCCGCCGCGCCTTCCCGATGCCGACCCGAATCTCATCGCGTACCTGCGAGGGGGGCCGGAAGAAGCGCTTCGCGTCGCGCTCTTTGCACTGCTCGACCGTGATGCGCTGGCCTTCGCCAACGGAAAGGTCGGTCCCGGCCCGAAGGCGGGGGAGCCGGCGCGAAACGAGATCGAGGGCTCGGTCCTCGCGCACTTCAGCGCCGCCGCCGAGCCGAAGACGCTCTTCGTCTCCAGCCGCGCGGTCTGGGTGCGCGGGCGGTGCGAGCCGGAGCTGGTGAAGCTCGGGCTCCTTCCGGGGCCGGCGGACCTCTCGCGGCGCTGGTCGATCGCCGTGACGCTGGGGCTGCTCCTCGCCGGGCTCGCGGTCTTGAAGATTGCGATCGGAGTCTCGCGCGACAGGCCGGTTGGATTCCTCCTCCTCCTCGGGATCGCTGCCCCCTTCATCGCCGCGATCCCGACTTTCCGGCGCCGCACCGCGCGCGGCGACGCGATGGTGCGAGACCTCAAGCGGATCTTCTCGGGGCTCCGCAGCGGCCTGCCGACGCCGGGGATGCCCGAAGTCGCGCTTGTCGCCGCGGTCTTCGGCCTCGGGTTTCTCCCCGAGTCGACCTGGGCGTGGCGGTCCTCGGTCTTCCCGGGCGCGACCTCGGCGTCGGCGGGAAGTTGCGGAAGCGGCTGCGGGAGCACGGGGTGCGGCGGTGGCGGATGCGGCGGAGGCGGGGGCTGCGGCGGATGCGGTGGAGACTAGGGACCGATTCGGACTCACCTGGCGCCCCGCCCTCGCCGCGGGGATTCTCGCGGCGCGCGACCGCGTCGACCTGATCGAAGTCATCGCCGACGACTGGTTCGGTCGGTCAGAGGGGCGCGCGCTTCGCACCCTCGCCGCGCAGATTCCCGTCTCGATCCACGGGGTCGGCCTGGGGCCCGCGAGCGCGACGCCGTCGGACCGCAAGCGCATCGACGCGCTCGCGCGGCTCGTCGGCTCCGTCGAGCCGGACGCCTGGAGCGAGCACCTTGCCTTCACGCGCGCCGCAGGCTGCGAGATCGGACACCTCGCCTCGCCGCCGCGCACGTGCGAGACCGTCGAGGGCGCCGCACGCAACCTGCGCCGGCTGGCCTCGGCCGTCGCGAGCCGCCCCACCGTCGAGAACATCGCCACGCTTGCGGAACCGCCGGGAAGCGCGATGAGCGAGGCCGCGTGGATCGCCGCGATTCTCGAAGAAGCGGACGCCGACCTGCTGCTGGACCTGCACAACCTTCACGCGAACGCCTCGAACTTCCGGTACGACCCGTTCGCCTTCCTCGACGCGATCCCCGCGAAGCGAATCCGCGCAATTCACCTCGCCGGCGGGCGCTTCGTGGGCCCGCCCGGCGGCAAGCGCATCCTCGACGACCACCGCCACGCGGTCCCCGATCCGGTCTTCGGGCTTCTCGAGGAAGTCGGCGCCCGCGTCCCTCACGCGCTCGACGTCGTCCTCGAGCGCGACGACGCCCGACCGCCGCTCGAGCACCTCCTCGGCGAACTCGACCTCGCCCGCTCGGCGCTTGCCCGCGGCCGCGCGCGGCGCGCTTCCCGCCCGGAGCCGGCGCGCGCTCCGCTCCCCCCGCCTTCCGGCCGCGCTTCCGAAGCCGAGGCCCTTCTCGCGCAGATCTACACCGACCCCGCCGCGCTCGCGCGCTTCCTGGAAAACCCGCCCGGACCCATCGACCGCTTGGGACTTCGTCTCGCCGCGGAGAGTTTCTCGCGGAAGCGCGAAAGGAAGTTTCACTAGCGCAGCCGTTCGCGCCGACACGGACGTGCTGCTGACGCACGGGCCGCCGCGCGGCACTCGAAACGCGCTTCGCTTCAGCGATTCCCCGATGTAGAGTTTCGAAGGTTCATCAGCGGGGGGATCCGCAATGGTCTTCAGGTCAATCCTGGCGCTGGCAGCTTTTGCTGCGTGTGCTTCTGCGCAGGAAGAGCTCACCGTGCCGCCCGGGTACGTGAAGCTCGACACGGTCGCCAAAGTCCAGATTTTCGCGAAATCCGACAAGATGATCGGGCCGGCGTCGAAGACCGAATTCGTGTCGAAGATTCGCGAGATCTACAAAGCGTACAACGAGATATACCACCTCGACATCCAGTACGTCCAGGTCGGCACGGTCGAATCGACCTTCAAGCGGCTCGAGCGCCAGCGCGTGGATCTGGTCCTCTTCGAAACCGAAGCGGACCGTGACGACTGGTTTCTCAAGGCGGGCCTCAAAGGTTCGGTCGCGCACGTCGACCGGTACCGGAATGCGGTCGGGCACGCGCTGACGGACGGCGTGATCGGGAAGGAAGCATACGTCTCGCTCTGGCGGACCTTTTCCCACGTGTTCGTCTGGCACCACTTCTATTTCGGCGCTCCGACATGGCTCGACCACGGGCTCGCGGAGTATTACGCGTGGCAGAACAAGCACGTGGTGCGGCCCGGGGACTTCACGGCGTTCCAGCTGATGATGAGCCGCCTCAAGGAAAACAAGGACAAGGGGACGGAGACGCCGCTCGACCAGCTGCTGCTCAAGGACGCCCAGGTCTTCGGGGAGCAGCAGATCGACGAGTCGTGGGTTCTCGTCCATTTCCTCATGACGGAATGGAAGGCGACCTTCGACGACGTCTGGCGCATGATCGGCTCGCAGCAGTCCGCCGCATTCGACGGCGCGGCCGGCGTGGTGACCGATTCGCGGAGGTTCGTGAAGTATCAGCTCGAGCGCGCGTTCGGCGGGGCCGAAGGGCTGCAGACGGCGTGGACGTTTCACCGGGACGCGCTTCTCAAGAGCGCCACGCTTCCGGGTAAATTCAAGGGGACCGTCAGGCCCGTCGGCGACGCGACCGGGTTCATGTACCTCGACTTCAGGTCCAACGCGCCCGACACGCGTCTCGATCCCGCGGGCGCGATTCCCACGGACTCGCTCACGACGGGATCGTTCGCGTACAGCGGGCCGTGGCCGGGGCCCGTCACGGTCACGGCGGCGATCGGTGACGGGAAAGGGAAGTGGTCGAAGGAGTACCCGGTGCAGGACGGGCGGACGGACAAGAAAGGGACGCCGGTCAATTGGAAGGACGTCAAGGTACCGGTGGGGACGAGCGGGAGGGTCATGCGGATCACCGTGCGGTGGGAAGTCGACGGCGGAGGCGTGTATCAGGTCTCAGGCGTGCGCGACGTCGTGAAGGCGAGACCGAAATAGGTGTGGGACGCAGAACTCGCCCGCTGACCTACCTGGCGCGCTGTAACCAGACGCGGAAAATCGTCCGCCAGTACATCGACATCGGCACCAGCTTCTGCCAGTCCGCCGACTTGCCGCGCACTCTCATCAGTTCCGTGAAGTCCCGGTCGATCAGCTCGAACACCGGCCGCGGGTCCATCCCCGCCGGCCCGCGCCGCGCCGCTTCCACGCCGAGCAGAAGCGCCAGCAGGAGGCGCGCTTCCACAAGTTCGTCCCCCGTGCCGGCTCTCGCGAGCGCGGCTTCGCCCTCGGCGAAATTGTCGGACATGTAGTGCGCGATCCCGACGAGCAGGCGCGCGTCGGCGCCGAGCCAGAGCGAGTCGGCGGCGACCTTGAGGGAGAGGGCGGCGTCCTTGAAGCGGCCTGTGTTGAACAGGGCGAGGCCTTTGACAAAGGCGGCGTCGGCGGGTTCGGCGGAGGGGGAGAGCTGCTGGAAGCGCGCGAGGTCGGCGTTGGCGCCCTGGAAGAGTTTCTTGATCTCGGGCGTGTCGGTGCCGGCCTGGCCGACGAAGAGGTCTATGGCTGCGGCGTCGGCAGGGTCGGTTTCCAGCGAAGCGAGGTAGAGCGCCTTGAGCCGGAGGGCGCGCTTGATGCGGAGGCGCGCGCGCAGGAGCACGGCGGGCGCGGACTTGTCGTCGTCGGCGACGGCGCGTTCCGCGGCGGCGAGGGCGGCGTCATTCCTGCCGAGGAACGCTTCCAGTTTTGCGAGTTCGAAGCGCGCGGCGGCGTGATGGGGGTGGGTTGTGAGGATGCCTTCGAGCAGGGAGCGCGCCTCTTTCGCCACGCTTTCGCGGGACTTCGCGCTCATGTCGGGCTGGCGGACGCGGTCGAGGAGTTCGCGCGCGGCGGTGAGTTCGCGGTCGCCGGTGTCGACGGGCGGGAACGGAGCGACGATGTCGGCGGGGCCGGGGTCCTTCTTCGGTTCGGGGCGCGGCGGCGGGGGTTTGAAGACCGCCCAGAGGACGGCGCCGGCGGTGATGAGGCCGAGGGCTCCCATCCAGACGCCCTGGGGGATCTTGACGGGCTCGCGCGGTGCGGCGCGCACTCTTTTGCCTGAGAGGAAGAGGTCGAGCTGGGTCGCGAATTCTTCCGCGGTCTGGTGGCGGGCGGCGGGCTCTTTCGACATCGCGACGCGGATGATGTCTTCGACCGGGCGCGGGATCGTCGGCTCGAGCGTGCGCGGCCGAGGGGGCGCTTCGTTGGAAACTTTCAGCAGCACCTGCATCGGGTCGTCGCCGTAGAAGGGATCGCTGTGGGTCGCGAGCCTGTACAGCGTCGCGCCGAGGGCATAGACGTCGGTGCGTTCGTCGCAGCGTCCGCCGCGGGCCTGCTCGGGGGACATGTAGGCGGGCGTGCCGACGAGGAAGTCGGTGCCTGTGATGGTGGCGCCTTTGCGCACCGGGCGCGCGATGCCGAAATCCATCAGGTAAAGGTGGCCGTCGGGGGTGGCCATGATGTTCGACGGCTTGATGTCGCGGTGAACGATCCCCTGCCTGTGGGCGAAGTGCAGCGCGAGCGCTGCGTCGCGGAGGCGCTCGACCTTCTTCGAGAGCGGCGCGACCATCTTGTCGATCGTCTCGCCATCGACGAGCTGCATCGCGATGTACGCGCGGTCTCCTTCCTGCTCCATGCCGAAAACGGGCGCGATATTCGGGTGGTGGAGATTCGCGAGAATGTTGGCCTCGCGGCGGAAGCGGGTGACGTCCTCGGGATCGGCGTCCTTGAGGATTTTCACGGCGACAGGGCGGGCGAGGAGGGTGTCCCACGCGCGCCAGACCTCGGACATGCCGCCCTTGCCGATTTTCTTCACGAGGATGTAGCGCCCGAGCCGGCGATTTGGCTCGGAGGCGTGCGGCTGGACTTCCTCGGGGAGTTCGGCGGGGGGCATTCAGGGGTGATACGAGGGGCGTGTGACTGGAGGTGGATGATTCAGGGAGAGGGTTGATCGCGCAAGGGGGGAAAGGGTTCTCATTTTGCGCGACAAGCGGAAGGCGTCGGCGGTCGGACCTCGGACCAGCCGCCGAAAAAACCCGGCGCCTGGTCGTTTCGCCCCGACCGCTCGCCGCCCTCCGCTTGTCGCGCAAAATGAGAAAAGTTCTGGTTATCCGCCCTTGTCCGCGACCCGGACGTTCCTATTCTCCAGGAACGACGCTCACCGCGGATAAAAACGGACACGGCCTTGAACTGCGGCGGATAATGAGAGGCAGCATGCCCGACAGCGCCACCCCCGACCCCTCCGACCTCCTCCTCCGCGAATACCAATCGCTCGTGGACCAGGTCCGTCGCGCCCGCAAACTCGACGAAGAAGCCGCGCTTGACCTGGTCCATGACGCCTTCGTCCGCGTCTACGAGTCCTTCCAGAACTACGACCCCGCCAAGGGCGAATTCCGCGGCTGGCTCTGGGGGGTCCTCAAGCACGCCGCGATCAAGAAGCCTCAACCTGGCCTGCGGCCGGAGGGCGCGGAGGAGGCCTCGCCGCTGGCTGACCTCGTCGGAGAGGAAGTCGTGAAATTCGTGCGCTCGTCAGTCGAGGCTCTTCCCGAAGCCTACCGCCGCACCGTCGAGATGCGCTTCTATGAAGGCAAGGACATGGCGGCGATCGCCAAGGAGCTCGGAGTGCCGCTCGGGACCGTGAAAGCGCGCCTTTCCCGTGCCCCGGAAATGCTCCGGCAGGGAATGGCGGTGCAGGCGACGACGGCGCGGCTGTTCCTGGAACGGAAAAAGAAGAGGAAGTAGTGGTTGGTTTGAGGTCGGTCTGGGGACGTGAGTGGACGTGAGGAGATCGTGAGGGGACGGGAGAGCGGACATGGAAGCCTCTGATCTCCCGTCCCCTCACGATCTCCTCCTGCCCACTCACGTCCCCATGCCGCACGCTTGCGGAGAACCCCACCCATATTCCCCTGCAACCGCTTCCACAAGTCATTGAGCCAGAATGACTTGTGTAAGTGGTAACCACTTCCATTTTCCGTTCACTTTCTTCAAAGGAAATGCAACCTTTCCACCCTCCACCCGCAAGTCTTCTATGGTGAGACGGTTCCCAGCGCACCCTTTCCCGGAGTCCCCCATGCTTCGATTCGCCACCGCCCTTCCCGCCGTCCTCGTCCTCGCCCTGGTCGCAGGCGCCGATGAACCCAAAACGATTACCGTGCGCGGCCATGGGACCGTGAAGGCGAAGCCGGACACGCTGGTCATGACGTTCCAGGCAAAGGGAAGCGCCGAAAAGGCGGCGGACGCGATCGAAAAGCTGAACAAGAACGTCAAGACCATGAAGGAAGAGCTGACGGCCATCCTTGCGGACAAGAAAGTTCAGGGCGCGAAGGTCGAGGACTCGGGCGTGTCGTTCGCCGGCTCACCGAACGCTGCCGGCCGGGTGCAGGTCGTCTGGGCAGGCGGCGGAAACCAGGTCGAAGTCGCCGGCGCCTCTGATACCAACGCTTCCAGCGAAATCCGCGTCACGGTCCCCGCCGTGGACGCGATGAAATCCGAAGACGTCGCCATGCTCGTCTCCGCGCTTCTCGACAAGGGCCAGGTGTCCTGCGGCGAAGAAGCCAACGACGGCTGCTTCGAAAACGTGTTCGGCGTGAATTACGGCGGCGCCTCACCGGTGCGCTTCACGATCAGCGATCCGGAAGCGCAGCTCTCGAAGGCGTGGGACGAAGCGGTGAAGAAGGCGCGCACGCGCGCCGAGACGATCGCCTCCAG
>WSZJ01000185.1 GCA_009773755.1 Planctomycetota bacterium
GAGTGCGGTGGCGACGGTGGCAATCGCGGTGGCGGGAATTGTGGCGCCGATCCTGCACAAGCGGGCGTCGAAGGGGACTGAGCCCACGCGGGCGAGCCTGGTCAACGTGCCGACAGGCGACGATCCGTCGGTCTCGATTTCTGCCAAGGCCGGGCGTGTCACGGTCAAGACGGTGCCGGACGGCGCGGACGTCTTCATCGACGGGCACAACTACGGGCCGAGCCCGGCGGTGATCGACGGTCTCGCGGCTTGCGAACACATCGTCTCGTTCCGGCGCCGCGACTTCGCGGAGCTGACGAGCAAATTCGAAGTCGGCCCGGGCGAGTCGCTCGCGCCGACCTACAGGCTGGAACAATTGATGGGCGGGCTATCGCTCAAGACGTCCCCGGAAGGCGCGATCATCTTCATCGACGGCAAGGAGTACGGTCCGGCCTCTCCCGCGCTCGATCTCCGCAACCTCCCGGCCGGCCGCCACGCGGTCCGCGCCGAGCTGGCAGGCTGCCACGCGTACGAAGCCGACATCGAAGTCGAAGGCGGCCGCGTCACGGCCCGCACGCTTGAGCTGGTGGCCATCGGTTTCGGCACGCTTTACCTCGAAAGCGATCCCGCGGGCGCGAAGATCTTCGTCGACGGCACGGCCGCCGGTGTGGCGACCGAGGCCATTTCCGTCGAGCACCTGCGCGAAGGAAATCACAAGGTGACGTTCGTGATGGAAGGGTACGAGGCGTACGAGACCGAGCTCCCCGTCCTCGCGAAAGACGTCACGACGCACAACGCCGTCCTCAAGGCGCTTCCCGGCCAGATCGACCTCGCCGCGCCGAAGCACGCCGCGGTCTGGATCAACGGCGAGCGTCGCGGCGCCGGTCCCCAGGCTTTCTCAAATCTCCCGCCCGGCGAGCACCGCGTGCGTGTCCTCGACGTTGAGAAGACGGTGACGGTCGCGCCCGGGAAGCCCGTGACGGCGACGTTCACGCTCGAGGAGCTCGGGCTCGTCAGGATCGTCGGCGGCGAATTCACGATGGGGAGCGACCAGGGCTGGGACGATTCCAGGCCAGCCCGTCTCGTCACCGTCGCAACCTACGCCATCGACCGCTTCGAAGTCACCAACCGCCAGTACCGCCGCTTCCTTGATGAAGTGAAAGCTCACGGGGACGAGTCGTGGCGCCATCCCGACCAGGCCGCCGGCAAGGATCACACGCCGGGGACGTGGGGCGCGAAGGGGACGACGACGGAGGACTGGCCGGTGATGGGCGTGGACTGGTTCGACGCGTACGCCTATGCGAAATGGGCCGGCAAGCGGCTTCCGACGGAGACGGAGTGGGAGCGCGCGGCGCGCGGCGCCAACGGACTCACGTTCCCCTGGGGCAACGAAAGCCCGTCGGTCGGCGAGCCCCGCGCGAACGCCGGCGGCACGGACGGCCCGCGCACGGTGGGCAGCTATCCCTCGGGCGCGAGCCCGGAGGGCGTCTTCGACATGATCGGCAACGCCTGGGAATGGTGCGCCGACTGGTACGCGCCGGAAGCGAACACACGAAGCCGGTCGGTGCGCGGAGGATCGTTCTGGACGCATCCTTACGAAGTCCGCGCGTTCGACCGGGCGAGCGGAGCTGCCGTGAAGGAGCCCGCGCGCACGATTGGTTTCCGGTGCGTGGCGGATGTTGAAAGCAAGTAGGGAGACGGGAGTCGGGAGTTCGGAGTAACGACATTTTCAACAAGGGCTGCCGGGAAACCGGCGGCCCTTTTTCTTTCCAGGGAGGACACGTGAACGCTCTTCGCAAGAACATCTCCAGCGGCTCACCCTGGGAACCTACGGTCGGGTATTCGCGCGCCGTACGCGTCGGAAACGTCATTCACGTCTCCGGCACGACCGGCACCGGCGCCGACGGGAAGGTCGTCGCGCCCGACGCGTACGGCCAGGCGAAAGCCGCGCTCGCGAAGATCGTCGCAGCACTCGAGCAGGCGGGCGCTTCCGTGAAGGACGTTGTCCGGACGCGGATCTACATCACCGACGCGAAGCAGTGGGAGGAGGTCGGCCGCGCGCACGGCGAGGTGTTCCGCGACATCCGGCCGGCGTCGGCGATGGTGGTGGTGAAGGGGCTGATCGACCCGGCCATGCTGGTGGAGATTGAGGCCGAGGCGATCGTGGCGTAGCTTGGGGGATCTGCCGATGCCGCGAGTTTTTGCGGGTCGCCGGATTGTTTCCAACTCCGACCCGTGCGTATCATCTGGCCCATGCAACACCTGCCCGTCCGGTTTGAAGATCGCGCGATCCGCCGCGTCTATGACGAGGACACAGAGACCTGGTGGTTCTCCGTGGTGGACATCGTGCAAGTCTTGACCCAGCACGCGGACTTTCAGGCTGCCAGAAACTACTGGAAGGTCCTGAAATACCGGCTGGCGAAGGAAGGAAGCGAGTCGGTTACAAAATGTAACCGACTGAAACTACCGGCGGCAGACGGCAAGTTCTACCTCACCGAGGTTGCCACGGCCGAAACCCTGCTGCGTCTGGTGCAGTCGGTGCCCAGCCCTAAGGCCGAAGCGATCAAGCTGTGGCTGGCCAAGGTGGGCTTTGAGCGGATGCAGGAGATGGCGGATCCGGCGTTGTCTCTGGAGCGCGCCCGCGAGACCTGGCGACAGCACGGGCGCAGCGAGAAGTGGATCCAGCAGCGAATGACGGGGCAGGAGACGCGGAACAAGCTGACGGACTACTGGGCCAACCACGAGGTCAAGAAGGGCGAGGAATTCGCGATTCTCACTAACATCATTCACCAGGAATGGGCGGGCGTCAGCGTGAAGGCGCACAAGGACCTGAAGGGGCTCAAGACGCAGAATCTGCGCGATCACATGAGCGAGGCCGAGCTGATCTTCACGGCGCTGGCCGAGCTCTCCACGCGGCAGATTGCGGAGACCCACCACGCCACCGGAATGGTCGAGAACGAGTCCGCAGCGAAAACAGGCGGACGGCTCGCCAAGCGGGCCAGGCTGGAACTCGAGGGCAGAACCGGAAAAAAGGTGGTTTCGAGAGAGAACTTTCTGCCGCCCGCGCAGCGGCGGCCCATTGAGAACAAGTAGGCTCTGCCTCATCCCCATCCCCTGCCGTTCCCCCCCCTTCAACGCTTCGCTTTCTCCCCCCCCTGAGCGATGATTCCCCTGATGAGCACTCTGACCCAGCGCCCTGTTGTTGACTGCAGTTCGCTCGCGAAGCAGACGTCCGCGAACCGCGTTTCGAAGATGGCCTCGGGGCTCGTCGGCTCCGAGATCCTGAAAATCGCGGGAGACATCCGCGCGCTGATCCGTGGCGGAAAGAAGATCTGCAATTTGACGGTCGGGGATTTCGACCCGAAGCAGTTCCCGATTCCGGGGAAGCTGAAGAGCGAGATCGGGAAGGCGCTTGAAAAAGGAGAGACGAACTACCCGCCGAGCGACGGGGTGATGGAGCTGCGGCAGGCGGTGCAGCGGTATTACGAACGCGAGCTGGGTCTCAAGTACCCGATCGAATCGTTCCTGATCTGCGGCGGCGCCCGGCCGGCGATCTACGGGACTTACCGGACGCTGGTCGATCCCGGCGACAAGGTCATCTACCCGCTTCCGTCGTGGAACAACAACCACTACGTGCATCAGATGGGTGCTGTCGGCGTGAAGGTGCCGTGCACGCCCGAAAACAAGTTCCTGCCGACGTTGACGGACCTGCAGCCGGCGTTCGCGGGAGCGCGGCTGTTGTGCCTGAACTCGCCGCTCAACCCGACCGGCACGGCCATCGAGCCGGCGGCGCTGCGCGCGATCTGCGAAGGCATCGTCGCCGAGAACCGCCGCCGCGAGGAAAAGGGCGAGCGGCCGCTCTTCCTCATGTACGACCACGTCTACTGGCCGCTCTGCGTCGGCGAGACGAAGCACGTGACGCCGCCGGAGCTGGTTCCCGAGATGGCGCGATTTACGGTGTTCGTCGACGGCATCTCGAAAGCCTTCGCCGCGACCGGCGTCCGCGTCGGCTGGGCGGTTGGGCCCGTCGACGTCATCGAGCGCATGAGCGCCATCCTCGGCCACGTCGGCGCCTGGGCCCCTCGCGCCGAGCAAGTCGCGACCGTTGCCCTCCTCGACGACCCGGCCGCCTGCGCCGAATTCGCCAAAACCTTCATGGCCGGCGTCACCCGACGCCTCGACGCCCTTCATGCCGGCTTCCAGAAAATGAAATCACGCGGCATCCCCGTCGACAGCATCCCCTCGATGGGAGGCATCTACCTCACCGTCCGAATCCACCCGTTCGGGAAAAAGGCCGCTTCCGGAAGCGCCCTCAAAACCAACGAAGACATCCGCCGCTACGTCCTCGACGCCGCCGCAATCGGCATCGTCGCGTTCCAGGCGTTCGGCGCCCCGGATGAAAGCGGTTGGTTCCGGCTGTCGGTCGGTGCGGTGAGCGAAGCGGACATCGCGGAGTCGCTGCCGAGGCTGGAAGCGGCGCTGGCCGCGTTGTCGTAAGAGCCGGTCCTGCATCTTCGTAACATGTCCCCGTGCACGCCGAGCAGGCCTATGCCTTCAGGCACGCCCTTCTCCGGGATGCCGCGTACCAGCTCCAGCTTCCCGGAGACCGCGCGCAGCTGCATGTCCTGGCATTCGCGGCGATCGAAGAATTGGCCGGCGGGCGGCCGCCGGAACCGCCGCCGCTGGATGCCGCCAGACAACTTCCGTTCCAGCCTCACTCGACGGACGCATTTGCGGAAGAGCTGGCGGCGCACGCCGGGATGTCAGGGGACGCGGCGATGCGCATCGTGTGGAAGCTCTACCTGCGCCGCGCCGCCGAGCACTCGGAGAGGCAATTCCGGTTCGCGGGATCCTGCTCTTCGTGGCGGCAGTACGCCGCACTTTCCAGCGGAAGCGAAAAGGGAGAGTCGCTGCACAGGGCAGCGCAGGCGGCCGGGAGGGGAGGTCTACCCCGGATCGCCGAACCGCTCTTCAGGGAGGCGCTCGCGACCTTCCGCGAGGCTGACGACCGAAGTGCAGAGGGCGTGGTGCTGAGAAACCTGGCCATCCTGCACTGGGAAACCGGGCGGGTTGAACAGGCCGAGCGCGTCCACGAGCAGGCGCTCACGGTCTACCGCGAAGTTGGGGACCGGCGCGCGGAAGGAATTGCACTGGGAAACCTGGCTCTCCTGTATCAGGGCACCGGCCGGGTCGACCAGGCCGAGCGCGCCTACGAGCAGGCGCTCGCCATTCGCCGCGAAATCGGCGACCGGCATCTCGAGGGCAGCGCCCTGGGAAACCTGGCCAACCTGTATGGAGAAACCGGGCGAATCGAGCAGGCGGAGCGCGCCTACGAGCAGGCGATTGCAATCGACCGTGAAGTCAGCGACCGGCGTCTCGAAGGCATCGCCCTGGGAAACCTGGCTTGTCTGTACGAAAATACCGGCCGTGTCGAGGAGGCCGAGCAGACCTTCCAGCGGGCGCTCGCCATCCACCGCGAAGTCGGCAACCGGCGTTCCGAGGGCATCACGCTGGGAAACCTGGCCTCCCTGTTTCAGGGTTCGGAGCGGGTCGAACAGGCCGAGCTCACCGGCGAGCAGGCGCTCACCATTCATCGCGAGGTCGGCAACCGGCGGGACGAGGGCGTCGCGCTCGGAAACCTGGCCGGCGTGTACAAGGTCACGGGGCGCTTCGAGCAGGCAGAGAGCACCTACGAGCAGGCACTCGCCATCCACCGTGAAGTCGGCGACCGTCTTATGGAAGGCTCGCACATTTGCAGTTATGCACGCCTCCTCCTGGCACTGGGGAGACTTCCGGAAGCGCGTCAAGCCTGGCACAAAGGTAAAACCATTCTGCAGGAGATCCACGACACCCGGGAACTCGAGCGCCAGACCGCGGCCACGCGCGAAGCCTGTGCGAAGATGGGCGTTCCTTTCTTTGAGAAGGACCGGACGTGATTCAGCGTCCGATTTTCAAAAAGTCGATGGACGTCGCGCCGATCAGGGTGGCGAGACGTTCGACGGCTTCACGGAAGCGGGCGTCACGGTTCGGCCGTCGCTCCCACCACACTCCGCGCACCTCCAGCGTGCCCGAGTCGCGCCGGAACTTCGGCTCGACGCGCGCGACCAGCTCTTCGCCGTCGAGCACCGGCATCACGTAGTACCCGTGTTTCCGCTTCGGCGCCGGCACGAAGGCCTCGAAGCGGTAGTCGAAGCCGAAGAGTCGCAGCGCGCGCTTGCGGTCGCGGAGGATCGGGTCGAAGGGGCTGAGAAGGCGCGCGCGGTCGGGAGGTGACGGAAGTTGTTTCAGACGCTCGCGCCAATCCGCAAACGCCATCGCCTTGCGCCGCGGAGCGCCGTCGACGGATTCGACGAGGACCTCGACGGCCTCGCCCAGACAAACCGCCTCCGCACACCACTTCCGCGCCGCCGGCAACCCGATCGCGCGCCAGAAGGCGGCGATCTCCGCCGGGGTCGCGATGCCGAGTCGTTCGAGCGCGGAGCGGCAGGCCCAGTCCGTGTGCTCGTGCGGATCCGGCGCGGGAAGCGCGTGCATTTCAGGGAAGACGCGTTCCATGAGGTCGTAGACCTTCTGGAATCCGTCGCGCCGGGCAATCGCGAGTTCTCCCGCCCGCCAGAGGACTTCGAGCGCCGCTTTCTGCGGCTTCCAGCCCCACCACCCGCCGGGCTCGCCCTTGCGGTCGTGGTCGAAATCGCGCGAGAGCACCGGGCCGTCGCGGCGCACGCGCTCGAGCATGTCTTCCATCACTTTCCGGTAGCGCGGACCGAGGCGTTCGCGCAGCCAGGCGTTGTCGTGAAAGCGGGCGCGGAATCTGTCGAATCGGTGGCGCCAGTGGGGAAAGAACGCGGTGGGAATGGCGGAAGCGTCGTGAGTCCAGTGTTCGAAGAGCGATCGATCTTTTTCGAGGAGGCCGGCGAGGAACGCGGGCCGGTAACCATCAAGCCGCGAAGCGAGAGTGAGATGGTGCGCGCGCTCGACGACGTTGATGGAGTCGACCTGGACGAATCCCATGCGCTCGATGAGCGACAGGACCCCCTTGGCCGTCGCCTTTCGCCGCGGGTCGTCGAGGAGCCCCTGCGCGCCGAGAAGCAGCCTCCGCGCTTCCGACGCACGAATCACCGGAAGTGCGGTCCGGTGTGTGCGGCGTGTCGCGGCGACGGCGGGCATGCACGGAATGTTACAAAGCCGGGCTCAGCAACCGCAGCGCCTGTTCCGCCGAATGCAGATACCGGGGTTTGCCGGACTCGACGCCGTAATGCGCGTGAATGTGGCACGAGCGTTGCGAAACAAGTCCATCGGATCTTCAAAGCAATGCGAAACAGGGGAAATCGGCGTTTTAAGGCGTCCGGCATCGAGCGATGCCGGCGTTATGCGTCTGTTTTTATGACGCATCGTTCGAAAACCAGTCACTCATAGGAGGAGTCCCTTCGTGAAGCCTCTTCTCGCCTTCATCGCTTCCATGCAGCTCCTTTCCGGCTGCGCCGTCCTGTTCCATGACCCCGCAAAGGTCGATTTCCGGGCCGCAGTCGGCGCCGACGACTGGCCCCGGCTCGCCCTGGAACCCCTGACGGTCCCCGAAATCGACTTCCCGCCGAGCCCGGCGACCGACGGCGAGATCCGCGCCTGGTGCATGGCGCTCGGCAACGACGATGCCGCGGAGCGCGATCGGGTCACGGCCGCCCTCGCGGCGGCCGGCGAAGCCGCGCTTCCCGCGCTCCGCGCCGTTCGCGACAAGGGCGACTCCGAGGCCGCCGCGCGCGCCGGAAAACTCATCGAGCTCGCCCTGTTCGGCGACGTGGACGCTCTTCGAA
>WSZJ01000186.1 GCA_009773755.1 Planctomycetota bacterium
CGGCTCGTGCGGCTTGATGCGCTCCTCGATCTCCTTCGCACGAGCTTCCGCGGATTTCACGTCGTCGCGAAGCGCGAGCCACTTCGCCAGGTGCCCCCGCCCCGCCGCCGCGCGCTCCCGGCCCTCCGCGGCGCGTCGATCGCGTTCCTTCACGCCGTCGAGGAAAAGCTGGACCTCGTCGTGCAGTTCGCGCGCGGAGGCGAAGCGGTCTTCGCGGCGGGGCGCGAGCGCCTTCATGCAGAGCGCGTCGAGATCCGGCGGCACGCCCGCGATCGGCGCGCGCATCGCGGCCGCCGCCGCCGAGTCCGTTTCCAGCACCCGCGTCGAAGGCGGAGTGACGCGCGTTTCCTGCGCCGACCGGAGGACGTCCTCCGCCGTCGCGCCTTCGTGCGGCGGGCGGAACGTGAGAATCTCGTAGAGGATTCCGCCGAGCGCGAAGATGTCGCTGCGTTCGTCGACTTCATGAAGCGCGCCCTTCGCCTGCTCCGGGGGCATGTACGCGGGCGTGCCGATCACCGATCCCTGCATCGTCAAACCCGGTTCCGGGAGCGCGTCCTCCCGCGTCGCTCCCGACTCCCGACTCCCGTCTCCCGACTTTTCTTTCGCGAGCCCCCAGTCGACGATCAACGTCTCGCCGAAATCGCCGATCATCACGTTCGCCGGCTTCAGGTCGCGGTGAATCACGCCTTTCGAATGCGCGAACGCCACTCCGAGGCAGATGTCCTGAAAGACGCGCAGCAGCCTGAAGCGCGAGTAGCCGCTTTCCGTCCCGGCCGCGATCCCGCGCAGCAGGGCTTTCAGGTCCCTCCCGCGCACTCGCTTCATCGAGAAGTACAGCCCGGTCCGCCCGTCCGGTCCTTTCATCTCGCCGAAATCGTGCACCGGGACGACATTCGGGTGCTCGAGGCCCGCGGTGATTTCGGCTTCGCGGACGAATCGGGCGGCGAGCTGCGGCGACAGGTCGGCGAGGACGAGCTTCACCGCGACGTCGCGCTTGAGGTCGCGGTCGAACGCTTCGACAACCTGTCCCAGCCCGCCGCGGGCGATCTCGGCGCCGAGCGTGTAGCGGCCGCCCTCGGGACGCGCGAGGACGACGGCGACCCGGGAAGCCTTCGGGCCGTCGTGCGCGGAGATGTCCCGCTGCTCGAGGATCAGCTCGAGAACTTCCGGGTCCAGCGGCGCCGCCGCAAGCGCGCGCGCCGCGTCGTCCCCGTGCCGCGCCAGCGCCGCTTCGACGAGGCCCCGGACTTCCGCCGCCCGGTCCGCAGGCAGCGCCTGTTCGTCCGCGAGCAGTCGCTCGATGCTCATCATCGGCCGGGTCCGGCACTGTCCGATCCCCTCGAGGATCTGCTCGACGGCGACGTACTCGCGGTGGAGGGCGAAGAGTCCGAACAGGAGATCGGCGTCACGGATCACGGCCGCGCCGCGAAAAACCACAGCACCCAGCCGTCGCTCTCGTATTCCCCGGCTTTCGGCCACCCCGCGCGGCGCAATTCCCAGCCGCCGCCCGTCCCCGCCGCGACCTCGTCCAGCACGCCGCCCAGGGGAAGATCCGCTTCCACCGCCTTCCAGCGGGCCGGCGACGCGCCGAGGCGCGGATCGAGGTGGACCGGAATGCCGGCCTGTCGGGCGCATTCCACGGCAATGTCCTCGGCCGCGAGCGGGGAACCGTCGAGCTTGACGCGCGTCTCCCGCATCTTCGAAATCCCCGCCCGACGGTCGGCCTGTACGTCCTTCTCCCGGCCTGCCATCTCCGGTTCGGTTTCCGTGCCGTCGGTGAGATGGAGTTCGAGCCCGTACGGCTCGACCCGGAAGCCGTACTTGTGCGGCGTCAGCACCGCCTTCAGCGCTTCTTTCAGCGTCGCGCCGTCGCTCACGAAGGTCACCTCTTCGTACCAGAGCGGTCCGCGATCTGACCGGATGTGCGGGTACGCGAAGTCCACGTCGAAGAGTTCCGACAGTTCCGCGAGCGCCTGTCGCACCGACTTCCGCACGATCTCCACGCGCTGCGTCGCGGGGCTCTGAAGCCGCTCGTGCAGCGCCGCCAGCTTCGCGGCATCCTCCGGGTCGGGCGCCTCCTCGTCCCGTCGTTGCACCGCGCGATCCCACGCCATCAGCTCTTCCGCAAACGCCGGCTCGGTTTCGCCACGCTCGTGAAGCGGCGCAAGGGAGGCGATGCCGTCGGCGCCGACGGTGAAGCGGACGTAAGCCACGTTGGCGATGCTGCGGAGAGCTTCTGCGGCCGTGAAGGATCCATGAAGCAAATGGGTTTTCTTGTCGGAGGTGGCACGGCCGATGCGGAGGACGAGGCCGGTGGCGGTACCGAGAATCGCGGGGAGATCGGTGAAGGGCGTGTCGTTGAGGTCGAGCTCGATTTCCTTTCCGGCCCAGGAGGCGAAGACCTCGTCGCGAAGCTTGAGGTAATCCGTCCACGGGTGCGGCGCTTTTGTGGCGCCGAGCCGGGCGGCTTCTTCGACGGACAGTCGCCAGAGCCCGCGGCGGAGGAGCTCCGTGGCGGTCGCAGGTGGCGTTTCTTCTGTGAGGCCGCCGTTCGACAAAGGCGCCGGAGAATTTCCGGAAGCGGTCGCGGCGCGCGCTTGTTCCGCCGCGCTCTCGTCGGCGCGTTCGCTTCGGCGTCGGCGGGCCAGAAGGACGGCCAGGATGACGGCGAGCACGGCGGCGACGAGCAGCAGGTCCCGGCGGGTCATGCAGAGGATCGTATCCGAAGCGCCCGGCCTATTTCCCCGGTCCCTTCAAGTCCGGGTTGTCCCGCCCCATGTAGCCGATGCGCCCGAGCGGCGACCGGTTGGCGTCCCCGCTCGAGAACGACGACTTCCCGCTCTGCTTCTCCGTCATGTACGCCCAGTCCGCCCGGTACACCCAGCCGTCTTCGTCCGGCGTCTTCGCGAGGTCCTTCCACGCCTTCAGCGCTTCCTTCTTCTCGCCCAGGTGATACCGCGCCAGCGCCTGAAAGTACCGCGCCTCCGTCGAGCGGTTGCTGTCCACCGGGAAATCCGCGAGCGCGTCGCGAAGCGCCTCGTACTTCGCCTCACGCCAGGCTTTCCACGCCCGCTCCATCCGCGCGTCGTCGAGCAGGTCGTCGCGCTTCACGTGCGAGAGCGCCGATTCCATCTCGTCCCACTTTTCGCGCCATCGCTGGATGTGGGCGAGGAAGAGCCATTCGTCTTCGTTCTCCGGCTTCGCGAGCAGTTCCGCGGCGGTCTTGCGCTTGCCGAGGTCGAAGGCGATGCGTGCCTTCTCGATCGGCTTCGCTTCGGCTTTCTCTGCTTCGCTTTCCGCGTTGAACTCCGGGTGATCCTTGAGCGCTTTCTTCATCGCCGCGTAGACGTCGTCGGAACTCGCGTAGTTCCCGGTCTCACCCGCGAGCACGCCCTCCGGCGAAACCAGGAGGAGATTCGGTGTCGCGACCGCGCCGCCGCCCAGTTCCTTCTTGATCTTCGTCACGAACTTCCGCGCGTCCGGATCGCCCGCCGCGCCGGCGTCGGAGAGATCGAAGTAGAACGTCACAAACCGCCGGTTCGCCAGCCCGCGCACGCGCTCGTCGCTGAAGGGACCCGCCCTCAGCACTTCAGCGGCGGGTCACCACCCGCCGTTCTTCTCCGTCCCGAACGCGATCGGCTTGATCAGGAGCAGCCGCTTCTCCTTCTTCGCCTTCTCCAGGGCCGCCTTGAACGGCAGCGTCCATTCGATCCCCGTGCAGTCGCGCTTGCAGTCGCCGGCGAGCGCGGCGGAAGCGAACAGGAGAAGGGCGGCGAGCGGTTTCATGAGATCGGCTCCGTGAAGGTCCCCCCCGGGACGGAGAGATGTACGGAACGGGCAGGGAAAGGGTGAGAGAGAGTTCTACTCCGTTCCGGGAAGAATCCAGAGCTTTTCGAATCGCCACACGAGGTGAAGGGGTTCCTGTTCGCCCAGTCGTTTCACCAGCTCCGCTGCAGGAATCGACGATTCCTCGAAATCGAATGCGGCCAGGCTTCGCCAGATTTCCGGCGCAAACCGCGCGGTCACGCCGAGTGCATCCGCCATTCGCTGAAGCGCGGTTCTCAGCGGGACGCCAGTGCCCCAGACTTTGACGGCGCGCCGCAGCAATTCGGCGAGCTCGCGTTCGCAGCGAGAGCGTTCCTCCGAGGCCTCGCCGCGTGAGGCCTCACGAGACGCGAGAGCTTTGCTTGTCAGGACGAGGACGGTGCCGCGGTCGACGGTCCAGGCAAGTCCCGCGGGCGGAAGAAGGCGGTCGAGGAAAGCGGCGACGGACTCGTCTTCGAGGGCCAGCTGGGCTGGGAGGATGGGTTGTTCGCGAAGAGTCTGCAGGCCATAGTCGACATTGAAAAGATAGAAGCTCTGCTGGGTCCGAAACCAGTGGTCCAGATCAATGGCCTCGCATTCCGGAGAGAGGCCGGCAACGCGCGCTTCCCGCACTTTCTTCCAGGCAGCCTTGTCAACCTCGACCCATCGCGGGTCGGGAGGCGCCCATTCTGACAGTCGAAGGAACAGGCGGACGTCGTCGTACCCGAGGGGCTCGTGGCGGGGGAGATCTTCCGGTGTTCCGAAACGGACGACGCCCTCCGCGTCTACCAGCCAGTCCAGTCCGGCAGTCTTCGCCAGCAAGGAGATATACCCGTCGGCTGCGCCTCCGTACCGAAGGGCATGCCAGGACTCGGGGTCTCGCGCAATGGCTTCATCCGCGCGGGCGATCAACCCGTAAGCCGTTTCAAGGTCCGACATCAGTTCCGCCAGCGTGCCCGAGCGCAGGTCAACCTTCGTCTCGTGCCAGCGCTTCATCGTCCCGGCCCGCACCGCAAGATGGTCGGAGAACGGTTCGGAAGGAATCGCCGCCACCGGCGAGCCCGGGGCCGGATCGGCCGCCGATACCGGCGCAGCACCGGTCGTTCTCGAAGCGGCTTCAGCCGGCCCGGGCGGCGCCGGAACGCCTGCCGGCTCGGGTGTCGCGGGGAGCCCTTCGCGAACCGCCGGTGCGCGCAGCCGCCAGGCGATCAGCAGCGCGGCGATCAGGAGCAATGCCGACAGGGAAGCGCGGAAGCGCATGAAGGGACCATTCTATTCCCGCAGCCGTCGATTGACCGTGTCAGTCGATGAACACGTCTCGCAACGCCACTTTCACCCCGGGGAGGAGCTGGTAGTCGTCGACCGTCTTCAGGCGGGGTTGTGCTGGCACCACGCCCAGAATACAGCGCGAGCGGCCGGCGAAGCAATTCGGTCCTTCGATCGCTAGACTGCGGGCATGACGTCCCCCTCCACCGCCGACCGCCTTCGCAACTTCCTGTCCGAAACCGCCGGGGAGGAAGCGCGCGAAGCGCAGCTCTGCCGGACGGCGCTGGAGAAGGAGTTCCTGTCGACGGCGCAGCTGGAAGACTGCCTCGAAGAGCGGGACCGGCGGCGCGCGGCGGGAGAAAAGGTGCGGCTGTCCGACGTGCTCGTCTCGCGCGGCGTGCTCACGCCGCAGCGCTTCACGGACATCACCGGCCTTCAGGACGTCGGCCTGCGGGTGTGCCTCGAGTGCGGGCGGGTGTACGACACGGCGGGGCAGCCGCCGGATGTGAAGCTGAGGTGCGTGAAGTGCGGCCTGGAGCTCGGGCATGCGCCGGCGACGGCGAAGAAGACGACGACCGGCTCCGGCATCCGCCCCGCGGTGCAGATCCCGACGGACACTCGGCCGAGGCTCGGCAAATACGCGCTGACGCGAGAGATCGGGCGCGGCGGCGTCGCCGTGGTGCACGAGGCGGAAGACCCGGAATTGAAGCGCCGCGTTGCGCTCAAGGTGCTGAAGGAGAACGAGTCCACCGCGAAGGTCATCGCCCGCCTCCACCGGGAGGCGGCGATCGTCGCGCAGCTCTCCCACCCGAACATCATCGCCATCCACGAAGTCGCGATGGCGCGCGACTCGATGGGACAGAGCGTGCACTTCATCGCGATGGACTACGTCGAAGGCACGACGCTCGCGCACGTGCTGGCGGCGAAGCGGATGCCGCTTCCGGAATTGCTTCGGATGCTGGAAGACGTCACGCGGGCGGTGTCGTTCGCGCACGGCAAGGGGGTGATCCATCGCGATCTGAAACCCTCGAACGTCCTCGTCGACCGGGGCGGGCGCGTGGTGCTCACGGATTTCGGCGTGGCGCACACGGAGATGTTCGGGACGAAGCTGACGCGCGAGCAGGCGGTGATCGGGACGCCGCAGTACATGGCGCCGGAGCAGGTGCAGGGGAAGGTCTCGGAGGTCGACGCGCGGACGGACGTGTACTCGCTGGGGGTGATGCTCTACGAGATGCTGACGGGCAAGATGCCGTTCGAGGCGGAGTCGCTCGTCGATCTCTACCGGCACATTCTCGAGGACGAGCCGCCGCGGCCGGCGACGAGCTCGCGCGAGGCGGACGAGGATCTCGAGGCTGTGTGTCTCAAGGCGATGGAGAAGCGCCGCGAGGACCGCTACCAGGACGCGCATTCGTTCGCGGAGGATCTCGCGCGGCACCGGCGCGGGGAAGCGGTGTGGGCGCAGCCGGTGACGGGGTGGCGGCGCGTGAAGCGGCGCCTCCGCCGAAATAAAAACATCGTCGTTCAGATCTCCGTCGCCGCCTGCCTCGGCATTCTGATCGGCGGCTACTGCGTCGCCGGGATCACCGGCGCCGCCGACCCGCGCGGCGTCCCGACGATCGTCCTGGCCGCCGTGGTCAACGTGATCCTCGTCGCCTGGATCTGGCGCCGCTCGCGCTCGCAGAAGGAGCACGTCGCCGAGCTCGCCCGCGAACGGGCGCGCGTCCACGCCGACGCCGGCCGCTCCCTCCTCACGCGCCTCGACCGCCTCCTCTCTACGAAGGACTGGACCGAGCCCGAAGTCGCCACGCTCGCCGAGTCCGCCCGCGAGGAATTCCGCGCCGCCCTCCGCGAACAGCCCAAAAACCCCGAGGCCTGCCTCGAGATGTCCCGCGCCTGCCGCGTCGAGGGCCGCCGCGACGACGCCCTCGCCTGGCTCGACCGCGCCATAGCGACGTCCGAGTATTTCCCCACCGCCCACCTCGAGCGCGCCATCCTGAGACTCGAGCGCTACGAGGAAATCCGCCGCGATGCCTGCGGCCACCACCGCGACACCGGCGAGCACGGGAGCGCGCTTCGCAAGGAGATCGAGGAAGAGCTGAAGCTCGTTCAAGGCCACACCCGCGAGCGCCGCGAAGTCATGCTGGCCGCCGGCATCCTCGCCCTCGCCGACGGCCACGACGATGACGCAGCGCGTCAACTCGGCGAGTACGCGAAGTCCACGGTCACCGACCCCGACGGCTGGACCTGGGCCGGCCGCGCGTGGCTCAAGCTGCACGGCAAGGAAGCAGAAGCCGTCGCCGCCTTCGGGGAAACCCTGAAATTCCGCCCGCGCGAAGTCCTCGCCCTGCGCCTCCGCGCCGAAGCCCGCCTGCGCCAGGGCGAATTCGTCGGCGCCCTCGAGGACGTCGAAGCCGCCCTGCGCGCGAAACCCGCGGATCCGGCCCTGCTCCGCCTCCGCGGCATCGTCCGCGAAAAACGCGGCGACCCCGCCGGCGCCCTCGCCGACTATGACGCTTCCCTCAAAGCCGCCGAATCTCCCGAGTCCTACCTCCACCGAGGCCACGCCCGCCTCGCCACCGGCCACGCTTCCGACGCCCTCGCCGACTTCGGCCGCGCCCTCGAAATCGCCCCCGACCTCGCCGACGCCTGGGCCGCCCGCGGCGCCGCGAAGCTGGCGACCGGCGACGCGA
>WSZJ01000187.1 GCA_009773755.1 Planctomycetota bacterium
CCCGCAACTCGCAACTCAGTTGACACCGTGTGCAGCAGTGCTCGTGGAGCCTCTTCGAATGCATGAAAGCCACCTTTCTTTACATGCACGATTCTTAACACCGCTTCCGGCCTCGGCCGAAACACATAACTAATTGTCCGCAAATGGTTTAAAGTGGGTCTGGAGGGGGGTGGCATCGGCACACCGCTTGCAGATGTTTCGCCCAATCATTCGGAGGCATCCATGCCTGAGAACAACGCCTGCACCCTGGAAGTGGTCACCGACGGCAAGCGCCGCACGATCACCCTGGACGACAAGGTGGTGACGTTCGGCCGGTCGCGGAAAAACACCGTGCCGCTTCGGGAGGACGCCAAGGTCTCGGCCGAGCACTGCCAGGTTGTCCGCCAGAAGGACGCCTGGATGATCATCGACTGCGGGAGCAAGAACAAGACGTTCCTGAACGGGTCATCGATCTCGGTCGCTGCGCTGAAACACGGCGACACCTTCAATATCGGCAAGACGGAAGTCACGTTCCGGGTCGGTGTGCCGACGGCGCTGGACCCGAAGGAAGCCGAGCGGCTCATGTCGAAGCAGGATTCGCCGAGCAAGATCGCGGGCGACGCGATTGCGGCGGCGCTGGCCCAGCCGGCCCCCGAAGCGCGCGCTTCGAAGAAGTCGAGCGGTTTGCGCAAAGCGGTGAGGGTCGAGCGGGGCGGGAAGGGTGTCTCGATGTTTGCGCTGGCGTGTTTCTTTGTCGCCGGGATCCTGTCCGGCGTGACGGCGCTGAGTGTGCTGGACAATCGGAAGGACGAGAAGAAGGCGACCCCGGTCGCGAAGGTGGAGCAGAAGGGGACGCTGGTTTCCGCGCAGCTCCCGGGCGACGCGACGGTAGCGCCGAAGGATGATCCGGTCGCGGTGGCGCCCAGGGATGAACCGAAGGATGAGCCGGTTGTGGTGGCTCCGAAGGACGAGCCGAAACCCGAGCCCGTGGCGGTCGCGCCGAAAGATCCGCCGGTTGTTGCGCCGAAAGATCTGCCGAAGGACGAGCCGGTTGTTGTGAAGAAGGACCCGGTGACGCCTCCGACTCCGCCCGCCGAGGACCCGCCGGCCGCCGATGATCCCGTGGCGGTCAAGCCAGTCGATCCGAAGACGCCGCCGGTGGACCCCGGCACGGCCCCCGAAGTTCCCGACGACCCGTCCCGCCCGCCGACGCAGTTCATGGGCCTCCGGACCATGATCAAGCGCGTCATTTTCGTCATGGACGTGACGGGATCGATGGAAGATCCCGCGACCGTGACGCCTTCCGAGTTTTCCGGCCCGCCCGACATCAAGATCAGCGCCGAACTCAAGCGCCAGCTCGACAAGTTCGAACGCAAGGACGTGAAGACCAAGCTCGACGCCGCCAAGTACGAACTCACCCACTCGATCGCCTATCTGCACCCGGACGTCGAATTCACCGTCATCTTCTATTCGTTCTCCCCGACGCCGTGGCAGAAGCGGTTGATGGCCGCCAGCGACAAGAACAAGATCGACGCGATCAAGCGCATCAAGACGACCTCCGCCTGGGGCGGCACGAACATCTTCGACGGCCTCGAATGCGCGTTCGGAATCATCGACGACCACAAGAAGTCGATGAAGAAGCCGGAGCCCGGCAAGGGAAGCGACGCGAAGCCGAAACCCGAGTACGCGATCTTCCTCGTCACCGACGGCAAGCACAACACGGGGCGCTACCCGGACCCCGAGGACTTCCTGAAGGAAATCCGCAAGATCAACAAGGACGACCGCGCGATCATCAACACGATCGGCGTGGGCCAGCCGGGCGTGGGCGTTGACCCGCCGGACCCGGTCTTCCTCGCCCGCCTTGCGAGCGAGAACGGCGGCGAAGGCAAGATGCTCAAGTAAACGGAGCGCGACAACATGATCAGAATCAGCGTGATCGACGGGGCGCCTGCCCAGACCTTCGAACTCCCCGAGGACGTGGTTTCCATCGGCCGCTCGAGGCGCAACGCCCTGATGCTCGACGACTCGACCCTCTCGCGGAAGCACTGCGAGATCGCCGCCGTCAACGGCCGCTTCCTCCTCGTCAATCACGCCAAGACCAACGGCACCTGCGTCAACGGCCGGCCGGTCGGCGAATCGTTCCTGAAGCCCGGCGACACGATTCTCGTGGGCCGAGTCGCGCTCAAGTTCGAGGGCGGCGACGGTAACGCGGAGTTCCAGCACGGGAGCAAGAAGGGCACCACGTGCAAGAAGCGGCGGAGCGGGCTGATCGGCGCTGTGAAGGGGAGCGACCCGGTTCTGTACGGGATCTCGTACTTCGCGGGGCTTGCGATGTCGACGCTGGTTTACCTGTTTTTCCGGTAGATGATCCGGATCACCCTTCTCGAAAATGACCGGGAAGTACCGCGCGAGTTCCCGGCGGACGTGGTGACGGTCGGACGCTCCAGCGAGAACGCGCTGGAGATCAAGGAGTCCTCGATCTCCCGGCTGCACTGCGAAATCGCGTTCGTCGGCGGCAAGGCGATGCTGATCAACCACGCGAAGACAAACGGGACGCTGGTCAACGGCAAGCTCGTCGGGGAAGCGATGCTGAAGGCTGGGGACGAGATTCTCATCGGGAGGGTGAAGCTGCGGTTCGACGGGGCGTCGGAGGGGGCGGTGCCGCCGGCGGTGGGGAAGGGCGGAGCGGGCGGATCGGGGACGCGAAAGAAGGCGCTGCACCGGAGGAGGAGGGACTAAGCGGGTCCGGCGAAATTCTTGCCGACTTTCCCGCGGATCTTTCGCCGTCTGGCGGCGTCGCCGATCCTCGTCGACCCTCCGTTCCGGGTCGATTCCGGTCGGCTCCTTGCCAGCCGGCGAAATCTCTCGCGGGTAAGTCAGCAACAATTTCACCGAACCCGCTCAGGGCGAAGGGGTGCCCTGGTCTTCCACCATCATCACAACCCCCACCGGGTGATCGATCCCCCAGATCCTCTGCGGCCCGTGATCCAGCAGCCGGCACTTCTCCGGCTTCCATTCCTTCAGCCCGTCCACCACCGCCTTGGTCAGCATGGTCGTCCCCGCCATCGCGCCCTGCAGAAGGCACATGACGATGTCGACGTGGCTCCCCAGGACGGTGTACTCCATGCGCTCCGGGCTGCCAACGGGCCCGACGACGACGGCGCCCGCGTCGAGCGCCATTTTCAGTTTAAGCCCGCCCATCCCAGCGAGCGCCGCGAGGCGCTCCAGCTCTTTCCAGGCCGCAGCGAGTTTTCGTCCCGCTTCCACGGCCCGACGCGAATGCCCTTCCCCGGCGAAACCGAACAGCACGGTGGGGACGGCGAGCTTGAGGACGGAGGCGTCGGTCGCGCGCGCGACCTCGACGGCGCGGCGGACGAAGTCGGAGAGGAAGTCGCGGATGACGTGGGGCTCGAGGCGCTCGGCGTGCGAAGCGAAGTTGGCGGGAGTGGCGGCGAGCAGCGTCATCGCGGTGCGGTCGGCCTTCCAGGCGGCAAGCCCGCTGTTCTTCAACTGGTCGACGAGCGACGGCCCGACGAAGCGGGAGAGGCCCTTTTCGAGCTCCCGCGACTGCGTCACGTCCTCGGCGACGATGTGGGCGCGGCCGGCGTTGATGAATGCGCGGAGGCGGGCGTGCCTGGAAGCGCCGCCGACGGACCAGGCAACTTCGCGAGTGGCTTCCGCGCCGCTTGCCAGGGCCTGGGCGGACAGTGTAGCGAGGAGGCCCGCGCCCCACGGCTGGCGGTCGACCTCGGCGAGGGGCTTGCCGACCACCTTTCGGTCGGACCCGAGCATGCGGGCCATCGTGGAGTTGATGTAGGCGACCTTTTCTTTCTCGTCGAGGATGAGGATTCCCTCGTTGAGGCGGAGGCTGGTCTGGCCCAGTTCGATGTTCACGCGGCTATCCTACGAGAAGGGCATGCGTGCAGGAATACCCGATGGCAACAGGTTGAGAGTTGGGAGTTCCGGATGTTGAGTTCGGTGTTCCGCGTTCCGGGGTCCGGGTGCGGTTTATCGCTGCGAGTCGCGAGTTGTACGAATGACTGGCAATTGAAACCACGGGTGTCCATTTCAAACCAGGGACTCGTTCAACTACTCGCAACTCACCACGCCGAACCCCGCCCGGAACCCGGAACTCGGAACCCGGAACTCGACATCCGGAACTCCAAACTCCCAACCCCTACCCCGGCTAGAATGCCCCCCCATGCTGGCCGCCCTCACCCGTCCCGTCGGCCTCCTCGGCCGCGCCGCCATCGCCCCGTTCGCCGGCGCGACCGCGATCGCTTCGCTGGTCGGCGCCACCGCGACGGCCGCGTTCGGCCAGCGCCCCGCTTCGCAGGCGCTCGTCATCCGCGAGACGTTCCGGCAGGTGCGCGCGACCGGGATTGCGACGCTGCCGAGCATTCTCCAGATGGGATTTCTCGTCGGGCTCATCGCGGCGGCCCAGGTCATCTCGCTTCTGGCGGGCTTCACCGGCACGAACCGTGTCTGGGGAATCCTCGTCCTCCTCATCTTCCGGGAAGTCGCCCCCCTCATGACCGCGATCATCGTCGCCGGCCGCGCCGGGACCGTCGTCGCGGCGGACCTCGCGAACATGGGGGCTTCGGAAGAGCTCGAAGCTCTCGAAACGATGGGGATCAGCCCGCTCCACTACGCCGCGCTCCCGCGGATGGTCGGCCTCTTCCTCGCCACCAACGCTCTCAGTTTTTATTTCGTGGTCGCCGCGCTTGCCGGAGCCGCCCTCGCATCGCGCATCGCGCTGTCGCTCTCGCTCGGTAACTTCCTCGAGAGCATCCTCCGGAGCGTCGAAACGCGCGACCTCGCGATTTTCATGGCCAAGGCAGCGACCTTCGCGCTTCTCATCTCCGCCGTCGCCGTGAGGCAGGGCCTGGCGGTGAAGCGCTCGCGCCGCGAAGTTCCGCTCGCCGTTTCGCGCGCGACGTTTCAATCGCTCGCGGTCTGCCTGATCGCGAACACGCTGTTCTCGCTTCTGGTCTACCTTCGCCTCGGCCACATTTTCTACCTGTTCAAATGAGCCTCGAACTGCGCCATGTGTTCTTCGACGCTCCGACCCGGAGCCTCCGCGACCTCTCGCTGGCGGTGGCCGCAGGGGAAATCTGCGTCGTCCTCGGCCCGAACGGGTCGGGGAAGTCGACGGTCCTGCGGCTCTGCATCGGGCTCGTCGAGCCGTTGCGCGGCGAGGTGAGGCTATGCGGTGAGGCGCTGACGGGTTCGCGCGGGGCGGCACGAGAGGCTCTGCGGCGGCAGGTCGGGTACGTGTTCCAGGAGGGCGCGCTGCTGGAAGGGCTGACGGCGCGGGAAAACGTGGCGCTTCCGCTTGCCTACGGCGGGCGTCTCGGGGCGGCCGATCGGCGGGCGCGCGTCGAGGAGTGCCTGCGGCTGGTCGGGATGGAAGGCGCGGCCGAGCGGTACGCATCGGCGCTGTCGCTGGGGGAGCGGAAGCGCGTGTCGATGGCGCGCGCGATCGCGGGGCGGCCGCGTCTGCTGCTTCTGGACGACCCCACGGCCGGGCTTGACTCGCTTCAGTCGGCCGAGACGGTGGCGCTGATCCGCACAATCCGCCGCGAGACCGGCGCCGCGTTTCTGATCGTTTCGAACGACGCGACCCGCTTCCTCAGGTGGGCGAATCGAGTGGCGATCCTGCATGGCGGCGCGTTTACTTCGGTCGGCGAGCCGCACGAGGTGATGAACTCGAGCGACCCGTGGCTGACGGAAGTTTTCGACAAGCTGGCGCGCGCGGAGAGCCGCGAGGAGGGGATCGCGTGACGCTTCGGACCTCGAGAGTCGAATTTGCCGTGGGGGCGTTCTTGCTGCTCGCATTTGCGGGGACGGTCGCGCTGTTCGTCGGTCGCGGCGGAGTCGAGAACATCTCCGCGCCGACGTGGCGGGTGCGCGCCGAATTCGGGCACGTCCCGGGGATCCATCCGGGGACGGCGGTGCGCATGAGCGGGATCGAAATCGGGACGGTCGAGAGCGTGAAGCTCACTCCCGCGGGGCGCGTCGAGGTTCTCCTGTCGCTCCAGGAAACGTACCGCGGATGGGTCAAGCAGACGCGCGCCGCCGCCGACCTCGCCAAAGCCGGACGCGACCTCACCGAGGCCGAGCTCGCCGCCCTCCGCGCCGGAGGCAATTCCGTCGTCCGCATCGAAGCCTCCCCGCTCGGCACCGGCGACGCCGCCCTCGCGATCTCCCCCGGCGGCCCCGACGTTCCCGCCGCATTCCCGGAAGCGCTTCTCGCCTCCGTGCCCGAATCGAGCGCGATCACCGACGCGTTTGAGAAGCTGAAGAACTTCATCGCGGACCTCTCGGGCCCGGAAGGCGGCCAGCCCGGCGGCTCGCTCGGCACGATTCTGCAGGACAACGGGAAGATGGCGAAGCAGATCCAGGAAATCCTCGAGCGGATCGAGGCTCTCCTGGAGAATTCCCGCGAAAGCAGCGCCGGGAGGCTGCTGGCGGACGAGGGAAAGCTCTACCACGAGGTCAACGCGACGGTGGAGCAGGCGCGCAAAGCGATCGCGGGAATCGACGAGAGCGTGCGCAGGACGGCGGACGGCGCGAACGCGACGCTCAAGAGCGTGAACGAAGCTCTGACGGCGATGCAGGAGGACATGAAGCGGACGACCGAGGAATTGCGGCGGACGCTGAAGGAAGCGGGGGACCTGATCGCGCAGGCGAAGGAGAAGGGGCTGCTCGCGGCGGTGGACGGACCCGATGGCGAGCTGCGCAAGCGCATTGACGCGATCCTCGCCGAGGTGGAGAAGGCGGTCGCCGACGTGAAGGCCGCGGCGGCGAAGCTTCCGGCGATGGCCGACGACGGCGGCAAGGCGCTGAATGCCGGGAATCGCGTCGTGAGGGAAGCCGGCGACGTCACGGCGGGTGCGAAGCGGCACTGGCTGCTGAAGAGTCTGTTCGAAGGCAAGGAAGACGAGTGGATCCGGGCCTGGGACCTGGGGCCGGAGAGGAAACCTAAATGACTCCTGACGCGTGAGCGGCGGGCGACCCCGGCATCGAAGCGGTGCCGTTTCCTTTCCCTTTCCCGTTCCCTTTCCCGGCATCGATCACGCTCACCAGAATTGAGATCTGCCCTGCTCCGAAATCGTTCCAACGCGGATGAAAGCGAATGAACCGGATGACGACGCGGATAGGACTTCTTCCCCCTGCGGCCTTCATTGCTGTGATCTCCCTCTCCGCCTGCTCCGCCCCCGCCCCAGTCCCCGGCTCCGAAAAGGGCGCCGCCGCCTCCGCCGATTTCCGCGACGGCCGCCTCGCGGACGCCGAATCCGGCTGGGAGCGCGCGCTCGCCGAGGACCGCTTCGCCGTCAACGTCCCCGACGCCGTCCGCCACCTCAACAATCTCGGCTCGATGGCGCTCTACGACGGCCGGCTCGAAGCGGCCGGGGCGCGATTTGCGGAAGCGCTCGACCTGTGCGTGCTGGACGACCTGCGCGAGGCCCGCGGCAGGCTTCAGCTTCAGCTCGCGTGCGTGAAGCTTCGGCTTGAGGACCTCGCTGGCGCCGAGGGGCTGCTCGAAGAGTCCCGCGCCTGGTCCGACGATGCGGGCGGCTCCGATCGCGCGCAGTGGCGTTCGCTGAAGGCCGGGCTTGCCCTCCGGCGCGGCGATACGGCCGCGGCGGCCGCGTCCGCCCGCGGGGCGCACGACGACGCGGAAAACGCCGAAGAGCGGGCCGCCGCTTCCGTCCTCCTCGGTCGCGCGCTTGAGGCCGAGCCGGTGGCCG
>WSZJ01000188.1 GCA_009773755.1 Planctomycetota bacterium
TTCCCCACTCTCTATTCCGCAGGAACACGCACGCTTTATTGAAAATCGCTTGCGCGTCGCTCTGGCCTCGGTGGCTTGAAAGTGCAAGAGTCCACAACTTGCACGGGCCGTATAATCCGCGTCCCAATGAAAGGCCTCTCCCTCTTCTCCGCCCGCCTCGCCCGTTACAAAGGCTGGGTCTTCGGAGTCGTCGTCTCCATCGTCATCGTCGACCTCATCGGCCTCGTGCCGCCGTGGGTCCTCGGCGACGCCGTGGATTACCTGCGCAAAGGAGGCTCCGAGGGACGCACGATCGCAACCTTCGCGCTCGCCGTCGTCGGCGTCGAAATCTGCCGCGCCTGCATGCGCTTCACGTGGCGCCGCATCGCATGGGATTTCTCGCGGCGCGTCGAGCTCGACCTGAGGAACGAATTCTTCGCGAAGTCCGTGAAGCTCCCGCCCGCGTTCTTCGACCGGACCACGATCGGAGACCTGATGTCCCGCGCGACGAGCGACATCGACCAGGTGCGGATGTTCTTCGGAATGGGGCTGCTGACGCTGTTCGACACCCTCACGATCGTCGTCACCACCTTCCCGATTCTCATCTGGCTGAACCCGCGCCTCACCCTCTACACGACGCTCCCGCTCCCGTTCCTCGCCGTCATCTGCTGGCGCATCTTCATGGAAACCCACCGCCGCGCCCGCGCCGTGCAGGAGCAGTACGGCGACCTCACCGCCCGCGTCATCGAGAATCTCAACGGCATCCGCGTCGTCAAGGCGTACGCCACCGAAGCGATCGAAGTCGAGCGATTCGAAGAGCTCTCCGACGTGCAGGTCTCCCTCAGCCTCCGACTCGCGCGGATCCAGGCCATCTTCTTCCCGGTCTTCACCATCGTCCTCGAAACAGGCACCCTCCTCGTCCTCTGGATCGGCGGCTCCGGCGTCGTCCGCGGCGACCTCACCGTCGGCGACTTCGTCCGCTACACCTGGTACCTCGGCTGGCTCACCGGCCCCATGGTCGGCCTCGGCTGGACCCTCTCTCTTTACCAGCGCGGCATCGCTTCAATCGAGCGCCTCAACCAGGTCCTCCTGCGCCCTGACCCCGAGGACGCGCCTTCGGGCGAAGCGGCGCCCGGCGCCATCGAATTCCGGGACCTCACCTTCAGTTTCGGCGAAGGACGCCCCAACGCCCTCGAGCACGTCTCCTTCTCCGTCCCCGCCGGCTCCAAGGTTGCCGTCGTCGGACGCACCGGAAGCGGCAAAACCACGCTCGTCCAGCTCCTCCCTCGCCTCTACGAACCCCCGCGCGGCACGGTCTTCATCGGCGGGCGCGACGTCCGCGACCTTCCCGCCGCGTCCCTCCGCCGCCTCATCGCCTTCGTCCCGCAGGACGGCTTCCTCTTCTCCGATACCCTCGCCGAAAACATCGGCTTCGCCTTCGAAGCGCCCGACGTGGCCGCAGTCGAATCCGCTTCCCGGGCCGCGTGCCTCGACGAGGCCGTCCAGCGCTTCCCCCAGAAGTTCGAGCAGATCGTCGGCGAGCGCGGGGTGACGCTGTCGGGCGGCCAGAAGCAACGCGCCTGCCTCGCGCGGGCGTTCGCGGCCGACGCGCCGATTCTCGTGCTCGACGATGCGTTCTCGTCGGTCGACGCCGAGACGGAGGAGAAAGTGGTCGCAAACCTGCGCAGGGAGGGGAAGGGGAAAACGGTGTTCGTGATTTCGCACCGGCTGTCGAGCGTGATGGACGCGGACAGGATCGTGGTGCTGGACCAGGGGCGGGTCGCGGCGACGGGGACGCATGAAGAGCTGCTGCGGCGCGGGGGAATCTACGCCGATCTGTGGCGGAAGCAGCAGCTGCAGGAGGCGTTGAAATGAAGGGGTTGACGCACACGGCGTTCATGGAAGAGGACGTCAAGCGGGGGTTTGACCCCAGGCTGGCGCGGCGTTTTTTCGGGTACGTGCTGCGCTACAAGGGGCTGCTGGCTTCGGCGACGTCCTTGCTGTTCCTTTTCCGGGTCTCCGCGATCGCGGCTCCGTTCCTGACGAAGCTTGCGGTGGACAGATACATGAATCACCCGGAGCTGGAGCTGGGAGCCCGGCTTGCGGGGATTCACTGGCTGGCCGCCGCGTTCTTCTGCGTCATGCTCGTGAAAATCGTGACTCATTACTTCGAGACGTTGACGACGCAGACGATCGGCCAGCGGGTGATGCACGACCTTCGGATCGACGTCTTCCGCCACCTCCAGACGCTGAGCTCGTCCTATTTTTCGCGAAATCCCGTCGGCCGCCTGATGACGCGCGTCACTTCCGACGTTTCCGCGCTCAACGAAATGCTCACGTCCGGCGTCGTCGCGCTCGCCGGCGACCTCGTCACCCTCCTGGCAGCGTTCGGCATCATGCTCGCCCTCGACTGGCGCCTCACGCTCGTAACCCTCACCGTCACGCCCTTCATGCTGGTCGCCAGCCGTATTTTCCGCCACTACGCCAGCCACATTCACCGCGTCACCCGCGCCAAGATCGCACGCCTCGCCGCCTACCTCAGCGAAAACCTCGCCGGCATGAAAGTCGTCCAGCTCTACCGCCGCGAAAGGGAAAACGCCCGCCGCTTCGACGAGTACGGCCGCGATCTCTACCGCACCCAGCTCCGCGCCACCTTCTACAGCGCCGTCTTCTTCCCCTTCGTCGACGTCATGCGAGCCATCGCGGTCGCCCTCATCGTGTGGTTTGGCGGAGGAAGAGTGATGCAGGAGGCGATTTCGCTGGGCACACTCATCGCGTTCATCAGCTACGTGGAATTGTCGTTCCACCCGCTGCGCGAACTCGCGGAAAAATACAACGTCCTCCAGAGCGCCATGGCCGCGGCCGAAAAGATCTTCGGCGTGCTCGACGAGAAGCCGGAAGTCCTCGACCCGGCGCAGCCGGCGGCGCTTCCCGACGTGAAGGGCGAGATCGCCTTCGAGAACGTGACGTTCGCCTACGACGCAGGGAACGACGTGCTGCACGACATCTCCTTGCGCGTGAAGCCCGGCGAAATGGTCGCGCTCGTCGGCCCGACCGGCTCGGGGAAAACCTCGATCGTGAACCTCCTGTGCCGCTTCTGGGACGTCCGCCTGGGCAAAGTCCTGGTCGACGGCCACGACGTACGGCACGTCGTACAGCGCGACCTGCGCCGCCGGATCGCGATCGTGCTGCACCGCGAGCGCATTGAGGCCGCGGCGCGCGCCGTCCACGCCGACACCTTCATCCGCAGCCTCCCGGACGGCTACGACGCGCGAGTCTCCGAGCGCGGTTCGACGTTCAGCGCGGGGCAGCGGCAGTTGATTGCGTTCGCCCGCGCGTGGGCCGCGGACCCGCGGATCATCATCCTCGACGAGGCCACTTCAAACATCGACACGGAGACCGAGCTGCTGATCCAGGACGCCATGCGAACGCTCCTGGCTGGGCGCACCAGCATCGTCATTGCGCACCGGCTCTCCACGATCCAGCGCGCAGACCGGATCGTCGTCCTCCACCACGGGAAGATCATCGAGCAGGGGAAACATTCGGAGCTGGTCGCGGCAAAGGGGATGTACGCCAAGCTGCACGAGCTGCAGTTTGAGGAGAAGGAGGAAGCCCCGGCAACGGCGTAAAACGGCGGGGATCGGGATCGGGATTGGGATCAAGACGCGTCCGTTTCGTCGCTGCCCGATCCCTATCCCCATCCCGATCCCTGACCCATCCCCGTCCCGCTGTTTCCCCTTCCCCTGCCGTTTTGCGTTCATAGACTCCCCGCCGACGCCCTCTATATACTTGCGATTCTGTCCCGGCACGCCGCTTCAAGTCCCCACGGAGGATTTCATGGCGAAATACGACACCCCTGACATCCGGAATTTCGTCCTCGTCGGCCACGGCGACAGCGGAAAGACCACGCTGGCCGAGGCGATGCTCTTCAAGGGGAAGATGACCAACCGCCTGGGCGAGGTCTCGGACGGAACGACGGTGACGGACTTCGACCCGGAGGAGAAGGCGCGCAAGATTTCGATCGAAGCGGGGGTGGCGCATCTTTCGTGGAAGGGGAAGGAGCTGAACATCATCGATTCGCCCGGGTATCCGGATTTCTCGGGGGAAGCGGTCGGGGCGCTGAGCGCGGTGGAGACGGCGGCGATCTGCGTGAACCCGGTGACGGGGCTGATGGTGAACACGCGAAAGATGTGGGGGAACGCGGGGAAGGCCGGAGCCGCGCGGGCGATCATCGTGAACAAGATCGACATGGACAACGTGGACTTCGACGGGCTCCTGGGGTCGATCAAGGAGACGTTCGGGGACACGGCCCGCGTCGCGGTCATGCCGGTCGGCACCGGCCCTTCGTGCACGGGCGTCGTGAGCGTGCTGGAGGGGGACTCGCACCCGGACGCGAACGTGAAAAAGCAGGCGGCCTCGTTCCGCGAGAAGATTGTGGAAGCGGCGGTAGAGACCGACGACAAGCTGATGGAGAGGTATCTCGAGGGCGGGGAGATCACGAAGGACGAGCTGGATGGCGCGTTGAAGAAGGCGATCGTGCAGGGGAAGGTGGTGCCGATTCTGTGCGTCGCGGCGAGGAAGGACATAGGCGTGGACACGGCGCTGGACTTTATTGCGAAGTATTTCCCCGGTCCCGCGGAGGGGAAACAACGCGAGGGAACGATCCCCGGCACGGAAGACAAGGTGGCGTTTCCGTCGAAGCCGGACGCGCCGTTGTCCGCGCAGGTTTACAAGCTGATCAGCGACCCGTTCGTCGGGAAGCTCGCGTACTTCCGCGTGTACAGCGGGACCCTCGCGGCTGACTCCCACGTCCACAATGCGCGTTCGAACAAGGATGAGCGGATCGGCAAGATCTTCAGGCTGATGGGGAAGGACCATCAGGCGGTGGACAAGCTTATCGCCGGCGACCTGGGCGCGGTGACAAAGGTGGAGGACCTGCGAATCAGCGACACGCTTTGCAACGCCGACAAGCTGATCGCCTACGCCCCGATTGAGTTTCCCAAGTCGATGACGTCGATTGCCGTCGAGCCGAAGAACCGCAACGACGACACGAAGATCGGGACGGCGATTCCGAAGCTCGCTGAGAGCGACCCGACGTTCCACTGGACGCGCGACCGGCAGACGCACGAGCTGGTGTGCACGGGGATGACGCAGCTTCACCTCGACGTTACGTTCCACAAGCTCAAGTCGAAGTTCGGGGTCGAGGTCTCGACGAAGCCGCCGAAGATCCCGTACCTGGAGACGATCACGGCGAAGGGGGACGCGCAGTACCGCCACAAGAAACAGACGGGCGGCTCCGGGCAATTCGCCGAGGTCTGGATGCGCATTCTTCCGCTCGAGCGCGGGAAGGGCTTCGAATTCGAGAACGCGGTGGTGGGCATGTCGATCGGCCGGCAGTACATGCCTTCGATCGAAAAGGGCGTGAAGAGCGTGATGGAGCGGGGCGTGATCGCGGGGTACCCGGTGGTCGACGTAAAGGTGGAGGTCTACGACGGCAAGGAGCACCCGGTAGACTCGAAGGACATCGCGTTTCAGACCGCGGGACGCGAGGCGTTCAAGCTCTGCGTCCAGCAGGCGCGCCCGGTCCTGCTCGAGCCGATCGCGATCGTCGAGATCACCGTTCCGTCGGAGAAGATGGGCGACATCATGGGCGACCTGTCCAGCCGCCGCGGGCGGATCCAGGGAAGCGAGACGGCGGGGAAGTACGCGATCATCAAGGCGCAGATCCCGCTTTCGGAAATCAAGAGTTACGCGTCGGAGCTGAGATCGATCACCGGCGGCGAAGGGGATTATTCCGTCGAGTTCAGCCACTACGATGCTGTACCGTCGATGACGGCGAACACGATCATCGAGGCTTACAAGGCGTCGAAGGCGGGCGAGAAGCCCGAGGAGTAGCGGGACCTTTTTCTGGTTACACGGAGGGCCACCGAGTTCACAGAGGTCACAGAGAAAGACGACGAAACGCGGGCGAGGCGGTGCCGGCAATGCCGGTTCATTCTCGCCCGTGTTTTTGTTTTTCTCCATGTGCTCCGTGCACTTCGTGTCCTCCGTGTAACCCGGGGAATCAATGCCGACCTGGAAAATCACCCTCGAATACGAAGGCACCCGCTACGCCGGCTGGCAGGAACAGCCGCGCGAGCGCACCGTCGCCGGCGAACTTCGCGGCGCCGCCAAGCGAGTCTTCGGCGAAGCCGTCGAGATCGGCGGCGCGGGCCGCACGGACGCGGGCGTGCACGCGCTGGCGCAGGTCGCGCACTTGCGCGCAAAGAAGCGTCCACGGACGCCTCGCGGCCTCGAAATCGCGCTGAACGACGGGCTGCCATCGGACATCCACGTTCTTTCGGCGGAATCCGCACCCGACCGCTGGCACGCGCGCCACGACGCCACCCTTCGTTCCTACATTTACCAGTTCTCGCGACGCCGCAGCGCCTTTCTCAAGCCCTTCGTATGGTGGATTCGCGAGGACCTCGACCTGGATCGCATGAGGCAGGGGGCCGCCCTGCTGACGGGAATGCATGACTTCGCGTCGTTTGCCGACCTGGAAGACTCCGGCGACGAAAAGTCCACCAAGGTGCGCGTGTTCGAAGCTCGCCTCGAAGAGGCCGGCCCGCTGATCCTGTTCCGGTTCGTCGCATCCCATTTCCTGCGCAAAATGGTCCGTCGCGTCGCGGGGGTTCTGGCGCGCGTCGGGACCGGCGCCACGGAGCCGGGAGAAATCGGAATGCTGCTCGCTTCCGGGCGCGGAAATGTTGCTGAATGGACCGCGCCGCCGTCGGGGCTCTTTCTCGAACGCGTGTTCTACGGACAGGAAGAATTGCCGGCGCTTCAGCCTGCGGTCACGGGCGGCGCAGACCAGGCCTGAAGCGCGACTACTTTTTCTTCGAGATCGACCACTTCAGCAGCGCGTCTTCGTTTTTCGTCGAGCTCAGGAAAACCATTCTTCCCGTCACGAGCTCAGGAGTTCCGTCCCCATCGAGGTTTCCCACGGCCAGGGTAATGAGGCCGGTCGGGCCGGGGACGTCGTGGCGTGTGAAGGACATTTTTCCGTCGTTTTCGTACCAGAGCAGCCCTGTCCCCGAGTTGTCATCCCACATGCCGAAGAGCATCGCGACGGCGACATCGGTGTCCCCGTCGCCGTCGAGGTCCGCGGCGACGGCGCGAAACGGGCCGTAACAGCGGCCGATGTCGTGATACGCGAAGTCGAGCTTTCCCCGGTTTTCCAGCCACTGCACCCCGTGGTACGGCCAAGGCATCGCGCACGGGTCGCTGAGCGCGTCGCCGTTCGTGAAGAGCATGTCGATATCGCCGTCCCTGTCGAGGTCGGCGAGCTCAAGGCCCGAGGAGCCGAACAGGGGATTGCCGGCTTCGAAGAGGATCTTCGCCTCGAACTTGCCACCCTTGTTCATATACGCCGTGACGGTCTCGGCCTCCTGCGCGACGATCGCGACGAAATCGGGGCGGCCGTCAGCGTCCAGGTCGGCGACCGGCACGTGGATCGTGCCGGTGCGATCGGCGATTTTCACCAGCTCCCACGTCGCCCCGTCGTTCCGCAGCCAGCCGATGTACCCGTTCTTGCGCCAGCCGAACGCGCCGACGATCAGGTCCTGGTCGCCGTCCCCGTCCACGTCCGCCGGCTCTACATCCGTCACACGCGGCTGAGCTGTCGCAATCTCGCGCTTCTCCCAGCCTTTCGCGCCATTGTTCACCAGGAGCAGCACATAGCCGATCGGGTTGTCGGTGGACTGCATCTTCCCGACCCCCGCGATCGCGATGTCGGGGTCTCCATCCTTGTCCGAGTCGAAGACTGCGGTGTGCCCCGGAGCCGCGCAGGAAGCGACGACCTCTTCCGTCCATCCGGAAGCCGACCGCCGGATGATGGAAACCGTATTGGTGCCGCTGTCGCAGACCAGGACTTCCGGCTTTCCGTCGCCGTCCACGTCCGCGACGTTCACATTCGCCACCTTCGCGTCCTGTCGCTTCTCGCTCCCGAGCTTCTCTTTCCGGAATTCGAGCCCGCCCGTTCCGAGCGAAAGAGGCAGCCGTTTGAGTTCACTCGGCGCGGACTTCATGTAGTAATCAGAAATCCCCTCGACCACGATTTCGTCCGGCGGCATCCCGGCGAGCATGCGCATTCGCTTCATGTCCCCCAGGATCCTCGGCCACTCGCCCGCCACAATCACGTCCGGCGCGGGCGTCACGTGACACTTGCCGCAGGTCGCCTGCAATCCCGGAGGGCCTTTTTCGATGAAGGACGTCAGGTCGTCCCCGTAGCGCCAGCCGCGTACTGCGGCGGAGTTCTCCGGGGGAGGTTCAGGCGGCGCGACGGGCGGATCGTCCGGTGGTTTGACAACCGGGTCGACCGGCGGCTCCACTCCCCGCGTCGCGGGCGGCTCGACGCCGGGGACATGCTGTTCCGCGGGACCCTTGTCGCAGGACACCAGTCCCAGCGACACGATGGCGACGATCCCCGCAGCGGCTCTCGAGATTGAGTTCACATGCGTCAGAATAACACGATTCAATGCGGCCCAGTGGTGAGTCAGCTTTGATTTCGTGTGTTGCGTCCGAAGGGCGCAAGGCACGGAATCATGCGTGTCGAACCACTAGGCGCGAGGATGGAACGCCTTGTGCATCTTCACCATCCGGCTCGAGTCCACGTGCGTGTAGACCTGCGTCGTCGCGACCGAAGCGTGGCCAAGCATTTCCTGCACCGCGCGGAGATTGGCGCCACCTTCCAGCAGATGCGTCGCGAACGAATGCCTCAGCGTGTGCGGGTGGACCCCGGACTGCCCATTTGTCCTCGCTGCGCGCTCGACAATCCGCCACGCCGTCTCGCGCCGCATCGGACGCGCGCCTCCCTTGCCCGGAAATACATACGGCGCTTTCCGCTCCGGTAGCCATGCCCGCAGCCGCGCTGCTGCCGCTTCCCCCAGCGGCACCAGGCGCTCCTTCGAACCTTTCCCTAAGAGCCGCGCGACGCCGAGATCGAAATCCACGTCGCCTTCCTTGAGATTGACCGCTTCGGAAACTCGCGCGCCCGTCGCGTAGAGGAATTCGAGAAGCGCCGCGTCGCGAAGGCCCAGCTCGCCGTCCAAGACCGCGGCGAGCGCCTGCGACGACAGCGTGCGCGGGAGTCTCTTTTCGCCACGCGGGCCTTCCGCGGCGGCCGCAATGTCCTTTGCGCGGCGCTCGGCGGCGAGGAAGCGATAGAGCATGCGGACCGCGGCGAGGGCGCGGGAGCGGGACGCGGGACAGAGGCCCCGGGCTGCCTCCGCGCGGAGGAAGTCGGCGACATCGTCGGCGGTGGCCCGCGAGAACGCGCCGCGCGGCGCGACGCGGGCGGCGAAGCGTGCGAGGTCGCGGGCGTAGGCGGAGCGCGTATTCGCGGCGAGACCGCATTCGGCGGAGAGGTAATCGTCGAAGTCGGCGAGGTCGCCCTGCATCAAGGGGGGAAGATCCTGGGGGCGAGGCATCAGGAGATATATCGACAGGATCGAAGGTGCGTATTCAGCACTCAAGACCGTAAGATGCCGGTTCATGACCCCCCCAGTGACCCGGCTTTTCCTCGCATTTGCACTCGTCGCCCTGGTTTCCGCGTGCCGCGCCGAGGAGCCGCTTCCGTTTACTCCGGAGTACGCCGGCGACCTGATGGCGCGCGTGAACGGGGACGCGATCCTCAAGAACGAAGTTCTGGCGAAGATGGGGAGGAAGATCGAGGGGATTCGGAACGTGAACCGCGGCCGCCCGGAGGAATTCAAGCGGGACTTCCTCGAGTTCTTCGACCGGACGCTGATCTCCATGGTGAGCGATCGCGTGGTGAGCCAGAAGGCGAAGAGCCGGGGTTTCTCGATCAGCGACGAAGAGGTCGAGTCGCGCGAGCGGGAGATCGTGAGGGAGCGCGCGGGCGGGGACAGGGAGAAGTGGAAGGAAATGCTCGCCCAGAGCGACCTGACGATGACGGAGTGGCACGAGCTGATAAAGGCGGAGATGACCGAGGAGGTCGTCCTGAGCTCCTGGATGGACAACAGCGCGATCTTCGTCCAGCCGGGAGTCGCCCTCGCGTACTTCAACGCGAATCCCGGGGAGTTCCAGCATCCGGAGCGCGTGAAGCTGCGAGTGCTCTGCTTCCGGGGCCAGCGCGGCTCGGAAGATCGGGCGCTTCGGCTTGCCGATAGCCTCCGGCGCCAGGTCGAGGCAGGGGCGGACTTTGCGGGGCTGACAAAATGGAGCGATTCGGATGTCCAGCGCGACGCCCCGGTGGACCTCGAATGGCGCACGCGGAAGGACCTGGAGGATCCGCTGGCCGACGCCGTCTTCAAGGCCTCGGAAGGCACGATCGTGGGGCCTGTGAAAGGCGAGTCGGGGATCTACCTGGCCCGCGTCGAGGGGCGGGAAGAAGCGCGCAAGATCTCGTTCGAAGACGCGCAGAAGGGGATCATGGACCAGCTGAGGAGCAAGCGGTGGCGCGAGCAGATGGAGGAGGCGACGATGAAGTTGATGTCGGAATCCGTCGTCGAGTTCAAGCCGGAGCACCTGCGGCAGTGGTTCGAACTTCAGAAGGAGCGGCGCGAAGGTCGCTGATCGTCCACCGGCCGGGACGGCTCGCATGGCGCGCGGCTCTGGAGCTGCAGCGCGGCCTCGCGGCGCGGGTGCTGGAAGAGCGATGCGTCGCGCACCTGGTGCTCGTCGAGCACCTGCGCCGGCGCGGGATCGACGTCGAACGTTGCGACCGCGGCGGCGACGTGACGTGGCACGGCCCCGGACAGGTCGTGGGCTACCCGATCGTCCATCTCCCGACGTTCCACCTGCGCGTGGCGGCTTTCGTGCATGGGCTGGAGGAAGCGATGGCTCGCGCCTGCTCGAAATTCGGCGTGGAAGCGGCCGCCGGGGGCGACAGGATCGGAACCTGGACCGGCGGGAAAAAAATCGGCTCCGTCGGCATCCATGTATCGCGCGGCGTCACCACTCACGGTTTCGCTCTGAATGCCTGCCCGGAGCTCGCCCATTTCGCCCTCATCAACCCTTGCGGCATGCCCGGCTGCCCCATGACGACGATCGAGCTGGAAGCGAAGAAGCAGGTTTCCTGGATGGCTGCGGCTGATGCCATGGAAGCGGAAATCGCCGCGATGCTCGGAGTGTGACGCGAATCCCGCGGGTTTCGTTTACCTCTCACGCCACCCTGTTTCTGCGGCGATAATGACGGCGTGAGCCTGTTCCGCGCTGCCCCGGTCCTTCTG
>WSZJ01000189.1 GCA_009773755.1 Planctomycetota bacterium
CGACAGATCCCGCGAAGGCGCTTCCCCACCTCGAGCAGGCCGCGAAGGCCGATCCGAACAGCGCGGCCTTCGCACGGTTGCTGGCGCTGGGGCAAACCGCCGCCGGGGAACGCGCGGCCGCCGAGAGTTCGCTCGCCGCATTCCTCGCGCGACGTGTGGACGATGAAGCGCGCATCGACCTGGCCCTGCTACAGGCCGCGAGCGCGCCGCAGAAATCCGCCCCGACGCTCGACGCCGTTCGAGCCACCAGCGGCCCCGTCGCCGCCCGCGCCGCTCACGCCCGCGCCACGGCGCTTCTCGCCCTCGACAAGGACGCGGAGGCGAGGCAGGCCTGGGACCTCGCCGTTTCGCTCGACCCGCTGAACGGCCTGTACCGCTTCCATCGCGCCGTCGCGGCTGAATCCGGGGATCTGCACGAGTCGCGCGCGTTGTGGGAAGGGTACGTCGCGTGGGCGAAGAAGAACAACGACGACGCGGCGCGGCAGCAGGCGGCGGAAAAGCGCCTGCTGGAGAGATTCGGAAGGTAAAGGACAGGCGCTTCAGAACGCGATGCCGACGGTCAGCCGCACTGTGAGAGGCTGGTGACTGTCCGTCGGTTTAGCGATCTCAAAGCCGATCGGGACGGGGATGGTCTCGAGGAGCCAGAGTTCCACGTAGGCGCCGCCGCCGACGGAGTGGCGCCAGTCGTCGTGGTACCAGCGGCGCAGCGCGCGATTCGCGTGGTCGTCGGTGATGAAGCCGGCGTCCGCGAAGACGTAGCCGCGGATGTCCTTCAGAAGGAACACCTGCCCCGGCATCGACCAGTTGATGTCGCGGACGATCGGAAAGCGGACTTCAAGGAATCCGCTCGCGGCCTTGTCGCCCCAGATCCTGCCTCGCCGGTAGCCGCGAATGACGTCGGCGGCGTCGGTGGCGTCCGCGTGGGGGCCGAAGGACAGGTTTCCGCTGGAGCCGAACGCGACGACGATGTCCTCGTAGACCTCGATGTACTGGCGGTGCGACCAGAAGTAGTTCGTGCGCCGCTCGTGACTTCCAAGGCCGTGCGCGAACCATGAGGCGCCCAGGGTCAGGTGCCAGCCGCCGACAGGATTCAGGCCGCGGCTGCGGACGTTGTGGTGGGTCGCTGCGACGACGAGCGCCGCGTTGCGAGGGTCCTCGTTGTGCAGGTCGCGGTCCTCGTACTTGATGCGGTTTTCATAGAGCGTGTAGCCGAGCAGGATCCTCCGGTACGGGTCGATCGGGAGGATCGTCCCCGCAAGAAATCCGAACTGGTGCTCCCGCCGCACGGAATCCCGCTCTTCGAATTCCGAATTGCGATTGAAAATGTCGACAAGAAACCCCACCGGCAGCATGAGGTTGACGTACCCGAGATTGGCGTCCACCCGCACGCCGTCCATCGTCCCGACCACGCTGGCGCTTGCGGCGACGACCTGCCGCCCCGTAAGCGTGCTGGCCGAAGCGAGGTTCACGAGGCCGAGCGGGAGGAGGAAATCGAAGTGCCAGCGGTCGGAGAGCGGGCCGATCGTGAACTTGTCCGCGGGCCGGGCGAACAGGTCTGCGTATCCCTCTCCCGGCTCCCCGGACGGAACCGGCTTCCACTCGGACGCCTCAAGCCCGAGCGTCATCTTCCAGATGTGGAATTCGCCGTGCCTGTAATTCGTGAATGCCATTTCGCCGTTCAGGCCCCACGACGGGCTGCCGGCGCCGCAGGGCACGTTCGTGACGCGCTGGGCCAACCCGCCGTCGAGTTCCATCACCCACACGTTGAAGATGCCGCCCGCATCGCTCGAATACGCGAGCAGCTTCCCGTCGGGTGAAAACTGCGGCGTGATCTCGTTCGCCTCCGTCGCCGTCAGCGGCACGCTCTCTCCCGTCGCCACGTTCAGGACATACAGGTCCGTCTGCCCCTTTTCTTCACTCGCGTAAACGATCGATTTCCCGTCCGGGCTCCAGCACGGATGGTCGTCGTGCCGGCGGTCCTTCGTGAGCTGCTGAAGCGACCCGCTCTCGACGTCGCCCACCCAGATGTCCGTGCGCCCCGCCTTCAGGCCGCTGAACGCGACCTGCTTGCCGTCCGGGCTCCACGCGGGGCTCGACATTTCCTCGAAGCGGAATCCGAGGCGCTTGATCGGCGTGAGCGGGCCGGTCCCGCAGGTGTAGACGTCTTTCTTCTGGCCCCATTCCCCCACGAACGCGACGCGTTTTCCGTCGGGGGACCACGACACGCCGCTCGGCGAGGAGTCCGCGAACTCGACGAATTCGCCCGCCTGGAAGAGCAGAGGCGAGGTGCGGCCCGAGCCGTCGGCGTCGATGACGTGCACGGACCAGAGCCCGGAACGGTCGCTCAGGTACGCGATGCGCTTTCCGTCCGGCGAGAACCGGGGTGAGAGATTCCATCGCCGGTAGTACGAGTCCTTTTTCGTAAGCGCCGTCGCGTACGCTTCCGGCCCGCTGGTCCCGGCCGCCTGCTCCGTGAACGCGGCCTTGAGAGCCGCCTGGAATTCGTCGTCGAGTTCCCGGTACCCTTTCTTCGTGATCGGCTTCAGCTTCGTCGAGGCCGGCCACGGAAATCCGGCGAAGGCGCGGAACAGCCGCTTCACGCTTCCGTCCCCGTAGGTCTTCTCAAGGTGGCGCAGCGCGAGACAACCCGTGGTGTATGCCTCGCGGATTTCGTGCGGGTTCAGGTGCCCGAAACCGTGGAGGTTCTGAAGATGGTGAAGCCGCCCGTCGAGAACGGCGTCGCGAATGAACATGAGGTCCCAGGAGTCGACATCCTGGCTCTGGTACTCCGCGAGTCCTTCCACGAACCACTCCGGCAACAGCACTTCCTTGGCGAGCGGAAATGACGGGATTTTCCAGGAGTGGTACTCGTTGAGCATCAGCTGGTGGGTGAACTCGTGCTGCACGACTCGCTGCATGAGCTTGTCGCTTCCGACGCAGGGAACCGCGATCCGGTCCTGGAAAAATTCCGTGACGCCGCCGACGCCCTCCGGAAGCCCGTCTTCGAACAACGTCGTCGCCTGGAACGCATTCACGCTCCGGTAGACGAAACAGTGCGCAGGTCGCCGCAGCTTCGCCCCCAGGGCTTCCCCCTGCTTCAGGTAAGCGTCCTCGAGCCACGCCGCGACCTCCAGCGCTCGCTCCCGGATTTCCTCGTCACCGTAATGGACGAGAAAGTTGTCCGTCGTGATCGTCTTCCAATCGCGGCCCGCGCCGGCCCTCAGTTCCTGTTGCGCCGCGACAGGAAGCGAGCAAAGAACGAGGATGATCGAGGCGACGGCACGCCGCATGTGCGGGCTCCGGGAGTGGAGGGAAGGGGAATTGAATACGCGCCTGTGAGATTACTTGCGAAGCGCCGCCTCCACCGCCGCCCCCGCTTCAAGCCCGATGATGTCGAATGCGGCCCTCGGCCTTGAGATCCGGCGCGCGGCCTCAGCCATCCTGCGCCGCATGTTCTCGTCGGCGAGGAGCTGCCGGATCTTGAACTCGAGCGTCGCCGGGTCCTTCGCCTTGACGGCGGCGCCGCTTTCCATGAGGTAGTCGCAATTGCGTTCCTCCTGCCCCGGGATCGGCGCGTACGCGACGATCGGGCAGCCGCGCGCGATCGCCTCCGAGACCGAGAGCCCGCCGGGCTTGGTCACGACAAAATCCGCCGAGGTCAGGTAGTTCTCCATGTCCGTCACGAATCCCCGCACCTCGAGCCGCTTTCCCGACGGAGCCTGAAGCGCCGACAGTTTTTTCCTGAGTTCTTCATTCCGTCCGCAGATCACGGCGATCTGAAAATTCCCGGGCGCCTTCATGACTTCAGCGACGGTATCCGCGACGTTCCCGACGCCGAATCCGCCTGAAAGAACGAGAACGGTCGGCATCCCGGCATCCAGCCCCGCCGCCTGCGCCGCGGCCCCCCGCGTCCGCTCCTTCGAGAACACCGGGTGGATGGGAATCCCCGCCACGATGATCTTCTCCAGCGGAATCCCCTTCCGGTGCACCTGCCACCGCACTTCCTCGCTCCCGACGTACCAGCGGCTGACCTGGTCGTGAATCCAGAAGAAATGCACGTCGTAGTCCGTCACGCAGACGCTGATCGGCGGGAGTGCGGCGCGCTCCTTGCGCTTCGAGGAGAGCAGCACATTCGACGGCAGGAAGTGAGTCGTCAGGATGCGGTCGGGCCTGAAATCCTCGACGAGCTTGTAGAGGCCGCCGGCATTGAAGCGATCGAGAATGCGCATGACCTTCGCGGTCTTCGACGTTCCGGATTTCTTGTCGTAATACTCGTAGAAATACCCCCAGACCTTCGGAATGTGGTTCACGGTCTGCAGGTACGACTGCGCGTACCACTTCTTGAATATCTTCGGCGTGAAGTCCAGCGCGTCGTGGTTGCGGATTTCGAGGTCGGGTCGCATCTCACGGGAAGCGGCTTCGAGCGCCTGTGCCGCACGCAGGTGTCCGGCGCCGGCAGAGGCCGCGAGGATGAGGAGTTTCATGCCGAGAGGTTATTCAACGTGCTGCCCCGTGGCCAGCAATGGCCCGCGCGCTACCCCAGATTTCGTGGGATCCCGATGCCGGCTACGACGACCTCACCGGTAAACTCTCTCCCCTTCTCAAAGCCGGCCTTCGCGGCATGAAACGTCACCGTGCGAGAAGCGCGAATTGCGGCGCCGAGGGGATCGCCTGTGTCGCCGTCCAGGCCGCTGGGAATGTCGACCGCGAGGACGGGGGCGCCGCAGTCGTTGACCGCCGCAACGATCGCGGGCCAGGGTTCTCGAAGTTCGCCCGACAATCCCGTTCCAATAAGCGCGTCCACGACGAGCGCAGCTCCCGAGAGTGCGGATTTGAATTCGTCGATCCAGGCTGCGCCGATCGAGCGAACATCCGCGCCGGAAAACCGGAGCGCCCTGTAATTCGCCAGTGCGTCCCCCTCGAGCCGCGCAGGGTCGATCGCAACGACGCGCACGGCTGCCCCGCCGATGTCGAGATGCCTCGCCGCGACAAATCCGTCTCCGCCATTGTTGCCGCGCCCGCAGACGACCACGACCAGGCCTGCGGGCGACATGCGAAGCGCCTCTTCAGCAACGGCACGTCCTGCGTTTTCCATGAGCACGGCCGCGGGGATCCCCGCTTCCTCGATCGCCCTCTTCTCGAGCGCACGCATCTCCGCGCAAGTCACCGCGCACCGCCCTTCGTCTCCCGGAGTCGCGCGAGCGCGAGCTTCGGCCCCTCGGCGCGGCGCGGCAGGCCGGCGGCCTCGGCGACGCGGACGGCTTCTTCGAGAAGGATTTCGGCCGCCGCGGCATTTCCTGCAGCGATTTCCAGGTCCGCGGCTCCGGTCAGCGCGGGAATCCCGGCGAGCTTGTTCCTGGCGCCGCGAGCGAAGGCGACTCCCTCTGCCAGGGCAGCGCGTGCACCGGCCACGTCGCCGAGTCCTTTTTTCGCCATGGCGAGCCGGACGAGCGCCACGCCCTCTTCGCCCCGAAGTCCCAGGTCTAGCGCAATCCCGAGCGCTTCCTCCAGACGCGCCCTGGCAGCTCCGAAATCCCCTGCATGAAGGTCGAGCTCCGCGATCTGCACGAGGAGTCTCATGACAAGCCGCTTGCCTCCGACGCTTCGCTGAATCTCAAGCGCTTCTTCCGCCATTCGCCGGGACCCCGCGTGGTCTCCTTCCTCCGCCACGGCGGACGCGAGGTTGGAAAGAAGCGTCGCCCCGACGGCCCGGTCCCCTGACGTCCGGGCAATCTCCAGCCCTTCCGCCCAGCACCGCCTGGCCCCTGAGATGTCGCCGGACTCCGAATGGAGGTTGCCTTCCGCGGTCAGCGCGTTCGCCAGGACGGGCCGCAGCTCCATTTCGCGCGACAGAGCGACGGCCTCTCGGACCGAAGCGAAAGCCTCGTCGCGCCTGCCGAGCTGACGGAGGATCGTGCAACGGAGGGTGAGACTGCTCGCGAGATTGACGCGGTCGCCTGATTCCCGGAGCAGCGAGGTGGATTCTTCGATGGAGCGAAGGGCATCCTCGAAGCGGCCGCGATTTCTGAGGAGGAGGCCGCGCCCGCGCAGTGCACCGGCGAGATTGGTTTTCGTCGATTCGGCGCGGATGGCGACGATCGCCTCGTCGTAGTCGCGTTCAGCGTCGTCGTAGAAGCCTCGCCGTTGACGGATGAGGCCGCGCTGGACGAGGGCCTTGGCGCGATAGGAAGAGGCGCCCGGTTCCCGCTCCGCGTCCCGGATGAGGGAGTCTGCCGCGGCCGCGGCGTCGTCGAGACGGCTCGCGGAGACCAGCGCGGAGAGATGGAAATAGCGCGCTTCCAGCCTTGACGCATCGTCCACGCCTTCGATCGCCCGCTCTGCGGCGACGAGGTAATCGACGGGGCCGTGCGTGCGCTGCAGCACGAACGCGCAGTCCAGAAGCGCGCGCGACCGCCGGGCGGGGGTCAGGCTGGGCGAGGCCTCTATGATCGCGAGAAGGGAGGAGACATCTGCAGACACGCCCGCCATCGCCGCTGCCCGCAATTCGATCCAGGCGGCGTCGCCGGCGGCGCCCAACCGCCGGGCCTCGCGCGACGCAGCCGCCGCTTCTTCCCACGCCTTCCCCGCCGCCGCCTCGTTCGCGGCCTCAAGCCAGAGCCGCGCTCCCTCCTCCAGCCGTCCTTCCAATTCCCGCTGCTGCGCGGCCAGCATTTTCGCGCGTCGCCCGGCGCTCTGCGCGCGCGATTCCAGCGCCGCCGCCGCCGCTCCATGAAGCCGCGCGCGGTCGCGCTTCGTCAGAAGCGAATACGCCGCTTCCTGGATCAGCGACTGGCGGAACGCGAATTCGGCGTCGCCCGGAAGCGCCGAGACGGCGCGTTCTTCGACGACTTCTTCGCGCGTCGCCGCGGCGAGATCGGGGCCTGTATCGCGGCCTGCGATTTCGGCGAGGAGGTCGCGCCAGAAGCACCTGCCGAAGACGGAGGCCGTTTTCATGGCGTCGCGCGCGTCGCTGCTGAGCGCGTCGAGGCGGGCGACGAGAAGCGCCTGGAGGCCTTCGGGCAGGCGCTCGGGGCGACGCCCGAGGGTTGCGGGAGTTCCTTCGAGCAATCCTTCGTCGTCGAGCCACCGCGCAAGCTGGGCCGCATAGAACGGCGAACCCCCGGTGCGCTCGAGGAGGAACTGGGCGAGTCCCGGCTGGACCCGGCGCCCGATCGCATCGGCGGCGAGGTCGGCGACATCTTCCGGGAGCAACGGTCCGAGGGGGAGGCGGCGGAATCCGGCGGGCGGGGCAAATCCGTGGCGGGCCGTCAGAAGGATCGTCACGCGAGCGCCGCCGAGGAGCGGGGCGAGCGCGGAAAGAAGCGCGAGAAGGGCGGAATCGGCATTTTCCATGTCGTCCAGCACGATCGCCAGCGGCGCGCGGCCGCGCAGCCAGCCGGCCCACGCGGCGCGCGTCAGGTCGGCAAGATGAGTCGGGTCGAGCTGGTCGAGGCGTGCGCCGCCGGGGTCGAGCCCGACGGAACGGGCGATGAGGTGCGCGCCCGT
>WSZJ01000190.1 GCA_009773755.1 Planctomycetota bacterium
TTGCTCCGCCGCACGCTCAGAATTGAAGGCCTATTCCGGCAAAGGGACCGAAATACGCGAATTCGAGGAGCCTGCCGCGTTCGTCCGCCTCGCCCTTGATGACGGAGGTGTAGCAGTACTTGTAGCCCAGGCCGATGTAGAAATGGTCGTCGATGAAAACTCTCAACTCGACGCTGGCGTCCAGGGCGCGATAGTCGTAGGTCCCAATCCTGAACTGCATCCCCGAAACCCGCGCCTCGACGGACAGGAAATTCAGGAGCCCCAGCGTCACCGTCACCCCCGGATCAGGCCCCCAGCCCACCAGACTCGAATGAAAACGCTCGCCCGTGCTCGAAGCCCGAAACCGCGCTTCCATCCTCGTGATCCGCGCCCCGATGAGCACGCCAATCTCCAGCCCGATCTTCTTCTCGCTTCCAAAATCGAACGGAATCCACTCGAAGTGACCGCTTCCCTGTTGAGCCGTGAAGCGCGTGTGGGCGCGATCGCCTTTCAAGAAAATGTGGCCATCGAACGCTTCGCCCTCCCTGAATTCGCCCCGGATCTGGTCGTTGGCCCAGAAGTAATCGAAGCGGATGGCGAGTTCCTTGAAGCGGAACTCGGCGTCGACCCAGGGCATGTAGAGGCGATGGTCCAGCTCTGTATCGTCGAACAAGTCGATGACGCTTCCGGGCTGGGCGGTGGTGGAGTCCTGGACCTTGGAGTTCTGGTCGCTGGACCAGCACCGGCCGCGGAGGGAGAACGTGTAGTCGTCGATCGACTTTCCTGCGAGCTCGACGAGGCCGCCTGCGGACGCGGGGAGGGCGAAGGCGAGGGCGAGCAGGGGGGCTAGCGGACGCATGGGATCTCCGGTGGGGATTCCGTGATTAAACGCCCCGCGCGGCGCCGGGTTGGAATCGCACCAGGCAAAGCCGTTCCCGGAATGGCCTTTACGAGAGCGCGCGAAGAAAGCGAGTGACGGCCCTTCGACCCGCTTCGCTCGCTCAGGATGGTCGAACGAAGCGAAGACGCCGGCATTCTGGCGGCGTCGCGAAGTGAGGTCCGACCGCCGACGGCACTCGCATACTTCACGCGCTCTCAGTAGGGCTTCACCTCTTTGAGGACCGAGTCGTCCACGAAGATCGGCGCGCTGGACGAGATGGCCAGGGCGATGGCGTCGCTCGGGCGGGCGTCAACTTCCATTTCCTGCCCGTCTTTTTCCAGGATGAGCTTGGCGAAGAAAGTGGTCTCGCGCAGCTCGCTGATGATGACACGGTCGATGCGGGCGCCCATTTCGGCAATGACGGAGGTCAGGAGGTCGTGGGTCAGGGGGCGAGGCGAGCGCTGGCCCTTGATCTTGCGCTCGATGGCGGCGGCCTCGTAGATCCCAATCACGATGGGGAACGAGCGGTCGCCCCCGACTTCCTTGAGGGTGATCTGCTGTTCGTCATTCGTCTCGCAGAGAAGGATACGGGAGAGCTCCATCCGGACCACGGGCGCGGGCCTCCACCGTTGTAGCAATCATCGCTGTTTTCGAATCGCACCGAGCCTTTCAGGGGGCCAGCTCTACGACGGCATGTCTTTGCCCTGAGCGAGCGGAGCGAGTCGAAGGGCTCTGAATTCGCGAAAGATAGTATCACGCCCGGTGAGCTCTCGGAAAGAAGCCGGCCGCGCCAATAAATAGTGGGACGCGCCCGCGCTCGCGCTAAAGTTGCAGGAAGCCCGTCACAGGAGCAACGACCATGCCCAGCAAAGGCGACGTGGATTTCGCGGCCCTCGCGGTGAAGGAAAAGCTCGCGACCCGCGAAAAGGCCGACGAGTGCATCCGCTACCAGGAAGAAATCGAAAAGGACGGGCGCCAGACGACACTGGACCGCGTGTTTCTGCAGAAGGGCTACCTGACCGAAGCGCAGGTGTTCGAGCTGAACAAGAAACAAGGGCGCCGCGTGGTGTTCTGCACAAAGTGCGCGATGAAGATGAACGTCGCCGGGCTTGCGGTCGGGCAGAGGATCAAGTGTCCGAAATGCGGAACATCGAATGTGACGCCCGAGAAAATTGCCTTCGAGCTCGTGGAAAAATCAAAGCCCGTCGGCGAGCCGGCATCCGCCGCCGTACCGCTTCCTCCGCCCGTCCCGGTCGCCGCGCCGGGGGGAGCCGCTCAGAAGCCCGCGCCCGCGACGGTTCGTATGGCGCTCTCCGCGCCGCAGAAGCAGGAACTCGGCCTGAACCAGCCACCGCCTGTTCTCGGGGCGCCCGGCGAAAGCGCGCCGGCAGAAGAAAAGAGTTCGGACGGTCCGAAGGTGGCCGACATTCGCGCCGACGGGAAGGGGAAGAAGTTCGCGATGAGGCGCTACGGGAAACGTTAGCGCGCGGAGCCTATTTAACCGCCAACTGGTGCTTCTTCACTTTTCGCCAGAGCGTCACGTAGGGCACACCCAGGATTCGCGACGCCTGCGCCAGGTTTCCGCCGGCATACGTCAGCACTTCGCGGATGTAGGAGAGCTCCACCGATTCCAGCGTCTTTGAGGGCGCTTCCGGCTCCTTGTCCGCCCCGGGCGCTCGCTGGAGGGAGCGGATGGCCAGGGCGGCCTGTTCCGCGAACTCCGTCGTCAGCTTCAGGTCTTCTTCGCGGAAGGGAGCGCCCGCGAGCGAATTGTCGAGGCAGAGGGCGCCGAAGTTTTCCGCGCCGACCGAGAGCGGCAGAAACATCGTGCTCCGCAGGCCGAGGCCCTCGGGATTGGCGCGCGCCAGGTCAGCCCCTTCGCCTCCTACGACGGTGCGCTGCGGGGACGAGACTGACTTTGCCTTGTCGATGAGGTCCCGGTACGCGGGGCCGAGCAGCTTTTCGGCGTCGAACCGCCGAATGGCGCCGACGCGCATTTCGCCGTCGTTCCGGGCGAGGAGGAATCCGCGCTCCGCGCCTGAAAGCAGGGCGGCGCCTTCGAGGATGCGGCTGTGAAGGGCCTCGAGAGAAGCCTCCGTGAACAGCCCCTTGTTGATTTCGAGTATTTCGCGGAGTCCGCGTTCGCCGCGGTAAGAAGGCTGGCCGGTCTGAAGCGACGTCGACATGACGGCATCGCGCATGGCGGGATGGCGCAGCTTGTAATTGACGCGGTCTTCGTCGATCTGCTTGCGGATGAAACCCTTCCGCTCCGCTTCGACCAGCAGCTCGCCCATGCGGGCGCGCTCGAACCCCGCGTTCTCGGCGAGCGCGTTGAGGTCGGCCGGACGCCGCAGTGCCGCCAGGACCGCGAGGATGCGGCGAGCGTCGGCGGAGAGGTGGTTCAGGCGGCGGACGTAGCACTCGGCGAGGGAGGTCGGGAAGCGGAATTCCTCGGGGCGGTCGAGATTGGTGCGGAAGCGGGTCGTTTCGCAGTAGATGGCGCGTTCTTCGATGAGGAGTTTCATCAGCTCCTCGACGAAGAGCGGGTTCCCCTGGCAATCCTGGATGATCCGCTTCACGAGTGGAATGGTGCTGCGGTCCATCTGGAGCATGTTTCGGATGAGTTCCGCGATCTCGATCGCCTTCAGTCCTTCGAGGCGGACGTCCGTGACGCGGCCGGCGGTGCGGAGCTGGCTGAGGAGCGGGGCGAGCGCGTGGGCCGGGGAGAGGTCGAGGTAAGTGGAGCCGACGAGGACCAGGCGGCGGGAGGGATCTGCGGTCGAGAGGGCGAGGTCGCGGAACATGGCCAGCGTGTGCTCGTCGGCCAGGTGGAGGTCCTCGACGGCATAGACCGCGGGGATGACGCGGGCGGTGTCGGAGAGGAATGTGAAGGCGGCTTTGTGCCACGCGGGGCCGCGTGCGGCTTCGGGGGGGTGGCCTTCGGCGCGGAATTCAGGGATGAAGGGAGTCAGGGCGGCGCGATGCTTGTCGAGGAGCTGGGAGAGGTTCTTGGGGATGGCCGTGAGGGCGAGGAGGCGGCGGGTCTGGGAGCCGACCATGGGGCCGGAAGCGCCGAGGGTCTGATGGACCATGCGGCGGATGATGTCGAGGAAGGGGGCCGAGGAGACGTCGTCGTCATGAGAGGTGGCCATGAAGAAGCCGACCTCTTTCATGAGTGCGTGGTACTTGAATTCCTGGAGGAGGCGGGACTTTCCGATTCCCGGGGGGCCGGTCATGATGAAGACGTCGTGGGCGGCGGGGTCGGCCTGGAGGATGCGACGGGCGATCAGGTCCCTGAAGGCCTGGAATTCGGTGTCGCGACCGACAAATTTAGCGCTGGTGATGGTGAGCATGGGGTGGGTGGAGGGTTGAGTTCCGGCGGGAAGGAGTGGTGTCGCGTTCAGCGCGGCGGATTCAACCTCTCAGGATGACTATTCCAAATTGTATGACGGTGGGAAGGGGGAATTCAAGAGGATTTCATTTTGACGATTGCAAATTGATCATATCTTAAGTCGTTATGAAACAATATGTTGTGTCGACGCTATGAGAAATGGCCCAGAAATTCCTTCAGCCGCGCCCCCTTCGGCCTCTCCAGAACCTCCTCCGGCTTCCCCTCCTCCGCCACCACTCCCCCTTCCAGGAACACCACCCGGTGCCCTACTTCACGCGCAAATTTCATCTGGTGCGTCACCACCAGCATCGTCATCCCCTCCCGGGCCAACCCCTTCATGACTTCCAGAACTTCCCCCACCAGTTCCGGGTCCAGCGCGCTGGTGACTTCGTCGAAGAGCATCGCCTGCGGCTGCATGGCGAGCGCGCGAGCGATGGCGACCCGCTGCTGCTGGCCCCCCGACAGTTCGGCGGGGTGGGCGTGTTCGCGATCGGCGAGTCCGACCCGGTCGAGAAGCGCGCGGGCGCGTTGCGTCGCCTGGTCGGCGGAAAGTCCGAGGACTCGCGACGGCGCGAGCGTCAGGTTGTCGAGGACGGAGAGGTGAGAGAAGAGGTTGAAGCGCTGAAAAACCATCCCCACCCGGGCGCGGTGGCGGTCGAGGGATTCGTCCGGCCGGACGACCGCGCCGTCGAACTCGATGGTTCCCTGGTCGGGAATTTCGAGGAAGTTGATGCAGCGGATGAGCGTCGACTTTCCCGATCCGGACGGACCGATGACACAGAGGACCTCACCCTTGGCGACGTCAAGGTCGATCCCGCGGAGGATCTCCTTGCCGCCCAGGGATTTCCGAACGCCCTTAAGCCGGATGAGCGGCGCCGCGGACACGCAGGCGAGCCTCCAGTTTTCTGACTCCCCACGAGAGAGGAAGGGTCAGGGCTACGTAGATCAGCGCGACAACGGTCCAGACCTCGAACGACTTCAGAGTCAGGCTGGACAAGGCTCGCCCCGCTTGTGTCAGCTCCCCGATGGTGACGACGGATGCCAGAGAAGTGTCCTTGAGCAGAGCCACGCCCTCGTTACCCAGAGCCGGGAGAATGTTCCGAAAGGCCTGGGGCAGCAGCACAAGCCTGGTCGTCTGGCGACGGGTCATGCCGAGCGCGCGCGCCGCTTCGGCTTGTCCCCGGTCGAGCGACTGGAATCCGGCCCGGAAGATCTCGGCGATGTAGGCGGCGTAGCAGATGCCGAACGCAACGGTCGCGGAGACGAACGGGCTGGGAACATAGATGTTCCGGATCAGGTAGCCAATCCCATAGTAGATGTAGAGGATCTGGACGAAGAGCGGGATGCCCCGGACGAGTTCCACGTAAATCGCCGCTGCATTGCGAAGGGACCGAACCGGCCCGACCCGCGCGAGTCCGATGACAAGGCCGAGTGCGACTCCGACGGTCAGCGAAGTAACCGTCAACAGCGCAGTCCAGCCCAGAGCAGGGAGCAGGGTCTGGACATAGAGCTTGATGTTCACGCGCTACTTCGCGTTCGTGATCCACTTTTCCTTGAGCTTGTCGAGCTCGCCGGAGTCGCGGATCTTCTTGAGCGCCTTGTTGATTTCGGTCAGCAGCGCCGAGTTACCTTTCTTGACCGCAATCCCGTACTGCTCCGCCGTGAATACCTCACCGACGACCTTGACAGCGGGATTCGATCTGGCGATTCTCCGGCTGACAGGCTCATCGTTGATGACGGCGTCGACCTGTCCGTTAATCAAGCCCTGGAATGCAAGGTTGATGTCGTCGTAGGGAGTTACCTGGCCGCCGAGCTTGTTCGCTTCGGCCAACCCCGTTGTGTTCGCCTGTCCGCCGATCTTTCTCCCCTTGAGGTCCTCTTTCGACTTGATGGCGGTTTCGTTGGCGCGGACCGCGACAATCTGCCCGGCTTCGTAGTAGGGGTCGCTGAAATCGTCCTGCTTTTTCCGCTCTTCGGTGATGGTGACGCAGGAGATTACGGCGTCGTACTTGTCCGCGTTCAGGCCCGCGACAAGGCTGTCGAACGGCGCCGACTGAAATTCCACGGGGCGGCCCATTTCACGCCCGACCGCGCGCATCAGATCCATGTCAAAGCCCTTGTACTCTCCCGCTTCCACGTATTCGAACGGGATGTAGGGGGTTTCAGTACCCACGCGAAGGGTGTTAGAGGACTTGTTGCCGCACGAGACATCGGCGAACGCGACGGCGGCCACGGCCGCCAGCATGAGGTTCTTCATGGGCGAGAGGGTATGAATGCCTGTCTCAGCGAACAATCGAAAACGCAGTCGCCTACGTCCTTCACTCCCGTCTCCGAACTCCCGTCTCCAAACTTCCTTTCCCGAGCGCGACTCTCTACGATCCCACGCCATGCGCGCCGCGTTCCTCATCTTCGCTTCCCTTCTCGCCCTCCCGGCGCCCGCCGATGAAATCGCGGACCTTGTCAAGGCGCTCGGCGACGACGACTACGACAGGCGCGAGAAGGCGGCCGAGCGGCTGGCGGAAATCGGGGCGCCTGCGGTCGAGGCGTTGCGTGAAGCGGTGAAGAGCGAGGACGCGGAGGTGCGGGCGAAGGCGGGGAGGGCGCTGGCGCTGATCGAGTGGCGCGGTTGCCTGCCGGGGGCGTTCCTGAAGAAGTACCCGGCTGCGGCGGACGAGATTCTCATCGCGGACGACGAGGGACTGATCCGCTGGGTGCAGACGCTCGGCGTCGCCTGCCCGGGCGCCGACGCGGTGCCGGCGGCGATGCGATTCCTCGAAATGGGGACCGGCCGCGCCAGGAAGGACGCGCTGCTGCTCGTCTCGCGCCGCGCCTCCGGCCTGCCCTCCGTCCGCGACACCGCTTCCCTCCAGCGGCTCGTGCCGCTTCTCAACGACCCCGAGCCGGGCCTTCGCGTCCTGGCGCTCAGTGTGGCGGGCGAATGGGGGCGGACGACCGGGAAGGCGCCGGACGAATTCGCGGAAGCGGTCAAGCGCCGGGTGGTGCCGGCTGCGGTCTCGGCGCTCGAGGCGGTGGACGGGACGGTGCGGGCGGCG
>WSZJ01000191.1:0-2235 GCA_009773755.1 Planctomycetota bacterium
CGACGGCGTCGCGGCCGGCCTGCGCCTGGGCGAGCGCCGCCCAGAGGCGCGCCAGCTGGCGCCCCTGCTTTGAACCCTCGCCGGCGGGGACCTCGATCGAGCGGACCACGAAGCCGGCGCCCTCGAGAGAAGCGGCGACCGTGCGTCCATATCGCGGCGCGGTATTGCGGTCCGCAACAACAAGCGCGAACGAGGTGCGGCCGAGGAGATTCCGGAGCCGCCGCCCGATCGACGCCAGCACGCTGCGCCCCACGATCACCTGATACGAACGTTCTCCGAGCTTCACCGTGACCATGGGCATGGGCCGACACTAGTGACAGCCCATAACTGTGTCAACCGCCCAGTATTGAGCCAAAAAAGAAACGGCCGCAGTTTCGCGGCCGTTGTTGTCGTTCGCTCCCACTCAATTCTCCCGACTCCCGACTGCATTTATTGCGCTTCCTGTTCCTCGGTCTCATCGACACGCTCATCGCGCGACCGGCCGCGGTACTTCTCCCAGAGCGCCACGCCCAGCGCCTTCCTCATGAACTCGGGGCTGTAGAACCCGAACTCCTCCAGGAACGCCTTCAGCGAGTCGATCCGCGCGTACGCCTGGTCTTCCCCACGCGCCTTGGAGATGCCGTCGAGGAAGCCTTTTACCTTCGCCCGGAATTCCGAGTTGTTCGCTTCGTAGGCCTCCAGAGTCTCGATGTCGTGCACGAATTCGTCGTTGGCCGCTTTGGTCCGCGCCGCGAAGGCCTTCTTGCCTTCCTCGATCAGGCGCCGGTAGGCGCCGTCCCGGAAGAGACCGATTTCCTGCAGCTTCTTCTTGAGAAGCGGCGCCATGGCCAGCTTGCCTTTCCGCACCTCGTCACGAAGGAACATCACGGCCGCGATGGCGTCCTTGGGCGTCGGTGCGAAGGTTTTGCTCTCCATGGCGTCCTCCTTCCGGGGCTGGGCGCGAGTCAGACGGTCCTTCATGCTTATAAGACGCTGTTCGGTTCGAGTGAGTTTGTTTTTCTTGAGAATCTGAAGCGGTGCAATCGGGGTGCCGGGTTTTCGGGTAAAGATTAAGAAATGAAATGGACACTCAAATCATTGTGCCCCAATGACTTGTAGCGACTTTCAACATTCCTGGACGATTTCCGCTTCACGTCAAATGTGTCCTTCCCGGTAAACACTTGTACTTCCGGTGCCGTTTTGTGACGTGGCCGCCGCCCGCAGTCTTGACGCCTCCCGCCCTCCTTCGTTTCCCCCACCTGCTTTCTTTGGACCGGATACGGTCAGGCGTATAATGGGGCCATGCCATCCATCGGCGTCAGCGTCACTCCGGAACTCGAGACCGACACCGAGACGCGCCTCGCGCCGCTTTTTCACGTCGTCCTCGTCGACGACCAGGAACACACTTACGAGTATGTGGTCGAAATGGTCTCAAAGGTTTTCCGCAAGTCGTCGGAGGTGTCGTTCCGCCACGCCGTCGAAGTCGACGGCACCGGCCGCACGATTCTGCAGACCTGCGCGCTTGAAGTGGCGGAACTGAAGCGAGACCAGGTGAAGTCCTACGGCGGCGACTGGCGCCTCGGCTCGGTGACTTCCATGCACGCGGAGCTCGAGCGAGCCGAGTAGCCGTCTCTCTCCGCGGCATCCGCCTTTATCCGCGAACCCGGTCTGGTTCTCCGGGTATTCCGTCGGTCGCGGGGACCGGACCATCAGCACTATTCTCTTTGATTCTCTTTTATTCGCGACCCGTCTTTGTTTTCTCGGTTTGCGCATGACAGAGCAGAGACAACAAAGACGGGTCGCGAATAAAGGAGAATAGGACCGAATACAGACAAAGGGGCAGTCGAGCCTCCTTCCTGTAGCGACCCACGGAGTTCCGCGATGTTCTTTCTGTTTTTCACTGCCGTGCCAGCTCCCTCGCCCTCGCAAGAATCCCTTCGAACATTACCGCCGTCAGCCTCCCCGTATTCGTGTTCTGCCTCGACACGTGATACGAATCGAGAAGCGCAGCGCGGCCGGGAATGCGGTGAACTGCCCCGTGCGCGAAGGGCCACTTTGACTGCCGTTCTCCGAAGAGTCGCAGCACCGCTTCATGACCGATCCTGCCGATAGCCAGGAGAACGCGCACATTTCGAAGCAGGGCCAGCTCCCGCCCAAGCCACGGCCGGCAGGCGTCGAGCTCGCGCGGCGCGGGCTTGTTGCCGGGCGGGGCGCAGCGGGCGGCGGCGGTGATCCAGCAGTCGCGGAGAGTCAGGC
>WSZJ01000191.1:2325-11551 GCA_009773755.1 Planctomycetota bacterium
CGCGGCGCGCGGCTGTGAGGCGAGGCCCGCGCGGTGAAGCGCAGGGAAGAGGAAATCGCCGCTGGCGTCGCCGGTGAACATGCGGCCGGTGCGGTTCGAGCCGTGCGCGCCGGGCGCCAGCCCCACGAGCACGATCCGCGCGCCCGGGTCGCCGAACCCGGGAACCGGGCGCGCCCAGTACGCTTCCCCCGCGTGGCGGCGCGGCGGCCGCTTCGCGATCTCGCGCCGGAATTTCGCCAGCCTCGGGCATGCTTCGCAGCGGCAGATCTGACGCTCGAGACGCGCGAGGCCTGCGGACGCCGTCACTTCGGGTCGTCGCCGACTCGCTTCGCTTCCTCTTCCGACGACGCCACGGATTCCACGCCGTCGCGAAGGTACTTCACGACCCCTGCTTCATCGGTGACCCACCACGTCCCGGCGGCGGCGTTTCCGGCGAGATCGTATTTTCGCGCGGCGACTTCTTTTCCGGCGACGGTGACGCGGGTCTCGCCGGCGAAAATGAAGGTGGCGCCGGACAACTCGGGGTATCCGATGAGGTTCAGCGCAGTGACCTGGACGGCTTCGAGGCGGGCGAGACTGGCGCGTTCGAGGAAGAGAGGGAGGAGCATCGACGGGACGATCGGCCCCTGGCCGCCTCCCGAGTACGGCTTGGACTCTCCGGAGGATGGGATTTCGATTCCGTCCCGCACTGTTTTTATCCGCGCCATTCCCGACTTTCGATACTCGGTCGAGATCCGGGCGCCGCCGCCGGCGGCCTTCATGTCGATTTCCGCGTCGAACGAGCTAGTGAGCCCGAGGTCGGGGCTCCTGAACGCCGCCGTCAGCGTCCCATCTCCGCCGAAAACTGTCCTTGCCGTCATGCCTGCTGAAAGCGACCAGCGGCCGTCGGCGTCCAGCTTCGCCCCGACCCATTCCCAGCCGTCGCGCGCCCCTCCGCGCCTCCTGGTGAACCAGCGCGCGGGTCCGAAATTCGCCAGCTCCGTCCGGCCGAACTCAGCGTCGTGCCAGCGGCAAAGCGATTCCATCCGGGACCTGGCCGGGCCGGCGCCTTCCGAAGCGGCCGCTTCCTTGAGGGCAGGAAGGGACTCGGGCGAGAGTTGAAGGGCCAGCAGCGCCTGGATTGCGGCAATCGTGTCGGCTCCGCGAAGGGCGTCGAGACGCGACTTGAGGGTGTTGGCGACGAGGGATTTTTCGTCCCAGCCGGAAGAGAGCCAGGCGTCGCGCGTGATCGGCGTCACGGTCCAGTCGTGCCAGGTCATTCGAACCAGGCCATCGGCGTCTGAAATCCAGAAATCCTCTCCGGCGCTTCCGATCACGGTGTAATGGCGCACCGGGCAGGGGGCGCCGTTCCGGGTGATCGTCTCTTCGGCGACAAACTCCACTCCGATCATGCGGCGTCGCTGCGCGTCCTCTTTTCCCAATTGCCACGATTGGAGCGCGATCATGGGCAGGCGACACTGGGATGCGCGCTCGATCAGCGCGGAAAGGCACGGATCGAATGTCGGCGGGGCGAAGAGTCGCTCTTCGTCAGGATCTCGCCTCGGGGCCCTGCCCTCCTCGCGGGGCGTGGGGCCCTCGATCCTGCGGACGCGTGGACGTCCTGCGACAAAGTAGACCTGCCAGCGCACGACCTCGCCGTTCTCGGACACCTCGCGAAACTCCGCCGACAGCGGCGTGAGGAGGGGATCGAGGTTGGTCTGAGCGGTCCACGAGGCAAGGACATTCCCCTTCGTGCCCTCGAAGGCGCCCTCGCCGCTCCAGGACAGAACCGCCTGGCCACCGGAGTCGAGGACGGTTGCGCCGAACCGTTCGGCGCCCGTCGGCCGCCCGCGGCTCTCGACCTGGAAGTAGCGCTCGCGGCAGAGGCGCGCCAGGTCCGTTTTCGCCAGCTCCGGATCCAGCCAGCGCTCGCAGCGCGACAATCGCGTCTTCAGGTCGTCATCCGGAGAAGCTTTCAACGCTTCGCGAACCGGCCCCAGCGCTTCGGCCACCGCCAGCACGGCGAGCTCCGCGAGGTTTCGATCTTTTTCGCCTCGACTCGCCACGAGGGATTCGACTCGCGCGATGCCGGCTTTCTTCCGGAGAGACTCGGGATCAAATCGCCCGCCCCGGCGGCGTGCACGTATCGCCGCGCTTCGATCCGGTTTCCGCAGAATTCCACCGTCTGCAGGCCGCCGAACTGCGCCGCGTACAGCGCGCACTTCGTCCCCGTCCCCTCCATGAACACGTTCGCCAGGAACTCGATCCGGTCGATACGGGCGAGCGAAGCGCGTTCGATGCGCTCCGCCGTCAGCGCGTCGACCGTGTAGGAAGCGTTCCCTTCGCGCTCGAGCGGCACGGTGGCGTTGGCGCGGCGCGTTCCTTCGGGGCGACGCCCGGCGGCCTCCAGCATCTCGGTCCGCAGTTCGCCTCCGGTCCACGCGAATCGCAGACGCGCGGAGCCCTCGTCCCCGATGACTTCGAATTCCGCGTCGACCGGCGTCATGTGCGGGTCGTGCCGCGCGCGCAGCACCAGCTTGACGTGGTCCGGCGTCGGGCCGGTGAGGAGACAATCGCTTTCGTGAGTGAAGCGCCAGGTCCGAAGCCCTGCGTCATCCTCGAGCACGGCCTGCTGCCGCTCGACGCCGATCACCACTCCGCTTTCGCGCACCACGAACCATCGATCCTTCCACGCGGCCTCCAGCGGCGCGCACTTCGACTGAACCGCCAGCCAGTCGACGATCGGCGCGAGGCGCGCCTTGACCTCGGCGTCCGTCGTTTTTCCCAGCACCGCCTTCGCGCGATCGAGCGCCGACCCGTCCGCGTTCCAAAGCAGCTTCTCGGCCGCGTCTCGCTTGTCCGATTCGTCCGCCCCGAGGTCGATCAGCGCCTGGTCGACGGCGTCGCCGGCGAGGGCGGGAAGGAAGCAGGCGAGAAAAACCACGATGAAAACGTTGCGCATGGGTGCCTCGAAAGTGAGATGCCGGCGCGCATTCTGCCGTCACGCCAATGGGGATACTCCAGAATTCAGGCGCGATTTCATTGCTCCGGGCCTTCGCGCATCGCGTACAAGATCGGGATGCCCCTCAAATCATCCCTTCGCCTCCTGCCGCCGATGGCAGCGGCGATCGCGGCGGGTGACGAGGCCGCGACAGAAAGAACCGCGCGAAAGGCGAAGCGCGGCGGGGTCACTATGGAAGCGATCTTCGAAGCCGCGCTGCAGATGTACCTGTTCGCCGGATACCCGAGGGCGATCACGGGGCTGGCGGCTGTGGCGCGGGCCTGCGGCGCCGCGCGGAAACCACTGACAACGGGAACGCCGGCCGGCTGGAAAAAGCGCGGGATCAAGCTCTGTCGGCGAATTTATGCGGAGACAACCGACCGGATGCTCGCAAACATGCGCGCCCTTCACCCTGCGCTCGCAGAGTGGATCGTCTGGGAAGGCTACGGAAAGGTGCTGTCGCGGCCCGGTCTCACGGCTGCGGAACGCGAAGCCTGCGCCGTGGCCGCCCTCGTAGCTCTTCGCGCCTGGCCGCAGCTCGAAAGCCATGCCCGCGGCGCGCTCCGGGTCGGCCTCCCCGCCGCCGCCCTGCGGCTCGCCGCCGGCGCTTCCCCGCAAGCTCGCCGGATCGTGCGGGCGGCAGAACGTGATATTCTGTCCAACCCGAAGCGGCTCGAGTCGTAAAAGAGAGGACCCCGGTGGGCTGTAGGCCTGCCCCAAGCGGAGAAAACGATGCGCTCATTCCTGATCGGGCTCGTTCTGGCGGTGATGGCGTCTACGGCGTCGGCGCAGAACATTGATGTGGTGAACGACGAGCCGCCGCACATCGGGCCGAGCGAGACGGAAAACGTGGTCGGACACATGACGGACAAACTGGCGCGGGGGTTCGTGAACGTGCTGACGTGCATCGGCGAGATCCCCAACCAGATGGTGAAGGTGGGGCACGAGAAGGGATTCTGGGCGGCGATCACGCTGGGCTTCGTCAAAGGACTGGGAATGATGATCGTGCGCTTCGCGGCGGGCGGGTTTGAGATGGTGTTCTTCCTGTCGCCGTGGCCGGACAATTACAAGCCGATTCTCGAGCCGGAGTATGTGTGGGAATGACAAAGGCGGCGAGTTTCCACGGAAGAACGGCCACTCGTTTGACGTAAGCTTCTCATTCCAATGAAACGGTTCATTCTCGCACTGGCGGCAGGATTGTTCGCCGCTTCCGTCGCGGTCGCCGACCGGGCGGCCGCAGAAGCTGCCGTCCGCGAGGGCGACGCCGCGCTTCAGGCGAAAGACCTCACCCGCGCCATCGAAGCCTATACGCGCGCCATCGAAGCCGACCGCACCTTCGGGCAGGCCTGGGGAAAACGCGGGGTCGCGCGCTACCGGATCTCGTCGTGGAACGCCCTCGAGGACCTCGGCACAGCGAAGTCGCTCGAGCCGAACGTCAAGGACTGGAAATTCTGGTGCGCGCAGACCTACATCCACCTTGACCGCGTTGTGGAAGCGCTTGAGGAAACCGAGGCGCTGCACAAGGCCTGGCCCGACGACCTCGACGCCCGCTGCCTCTACGGCCGCGCGCTCATCCGCGCGGGCGACGTCGACGCGGGCATCGCGCAGCAGGAGAAAGCGTTCGAGGCGTCGCGCGGCGACCCGCAGTTGCCGCTTCGCACCGAAGGCTACCAGCGGCGCGCGGACTGGAAGCGGATGCGGGACACGGCGGAGCATGGGATCAAGGGAGGCGCGCCGAGCACGATCCTGCACTTTCACCGGGTGATCGCGCTGACGGAGATCGGCGACTTCGAGGCGGCGGACGCGGCCGTGAAGGAGATCGAGGCGAAGACGACGGGGGTGACGGCAAAGATGTGCCGCGTGTACCTCGAGTCGTCGCCGGACGCGGGCGCGTTCTTCAGCGCGGCGGTTGCCGCCGCCGACATCGACATCATCCTCGCGAACTCGAACAACACCGAGGCGAACAATGCCGCAGCGCGCGGCCTGTTTCTGCTCGGCCGGGCCCGCGACGCGCTGAATCTCCTCGAAACCCGCGGCCGCCGGTCGAATTTCGAGACGCTCTTCTGGATCGGCGCGTGCCACTGGAAGCTCGGCGAGTTGCCGGAAGCGCGTGCGGCGCTGGGAGACGCGCGGCGGTACAACCCGTATCTCGCGAAGCATTCGATCCGGATCCGGGAGTTTGACGAATTCGTGGCGTCGGTCGATCGCGAACTGCAGGGCGAAGGGGCGCAGCCGGAGCGCCTGAAGCTGGGGCGCGAGCTGGCGGTGCACCTGCTGACGGTCGCGGAGATCGAGGCGCTGGTGCGGCGGTACCGCTTCCAGCGGGCGGCGATGGAGTACGAGTCGCTGTTGCCGTCGCTGAAGAGCGCGCTGCGTCGCGCGGAGGTGGAGGATCGGCTGCCGCAGGTGAAAGGGATGGCGGGGGCGCTGGCGAAGCTGATCGCGGGAGTGAACGGCGGAAAGCTGAAGCTGAAGACGAAGGTGGGCAAGACGGAACTGACGATCACGAAGGCCAGCCCGGAGATATTCGAGTTCGCGATCACCGGTGGACAGGGCAAGTTCCCCTGGGCGTACCTCGACGCCGAGGTCTTCTGCGATTTCGCGACGCAGGCCAACCTGACCGCCGACGAAACCTACGGCCTCGGCTGCCTCGCCTGGGACGCCGGGCACCGCGAACGCGCCGCGGCGCTCTTCGGCGAGGTCTGGAAATCGAAAGCCGCCCTCCGCAAAGGCATCACCACGTTCATCGCGCGCCGCCGGGGCGTCGCTGCGCCGGACGACGGCTTCGTGTGGTTCCGCGGGCAGTACGCGACGAAGGAAGAGAAGGCGAATCTCGAGAAGGGGCTCCTGCCGTGGGAGGGCGGGTGGGTTCCGGCGAAGGACCGGGAGATGCTGGCGAAGGGATTCGTGCAGGTGGACGGAAAGTGGCTCCCCGGCGAAGAGGGGCAGCTGCTGAAGAAGGGTTTCCGGAAGATCGACGGCAAGTGGGTGTCGGCGGAAGAGGCGGACGCGTACCACAAGCAGTGGGCGAACGCGTGGGTCGAGGAGACCGCGCACTACACGATCCGCACGAACGAATCCGAGGCGTTCGCGAAGGACCTCGCCAGCCTCATGGAGCCGGCGTACGAGGCGTACAAGGCGTTCTACGCCGGCGACGAGCCGAAGCTCCCCGCGAAGGAGAAGATGACGCTCTTCGCATTCCGCACCTTCGAGGACTACCGCCGCTACTGCGTCGAGCAGAACGCGGAGGACAACCTGGGCGCGGCGGGGTTCGCGACGAGCAACTCGAACACGGTCGTCGGCTGGAACCGCTCCGCCAACCGGATGCAGTTCCTCCAGACGATGGCCCACGAGGCCGCGCACCTCTACTGGTTCCGCGTCGCCCCCGCCGGCCGCGCGCCGAGCTGGTTCGCCGAGGGGATGGCGACCTACTTCGAAGGCTTCGACTGGGACGGCAAGACCTGGAAGTTCGGCGGCGTCCCCGACAGCCGCCTCCCGCGCATCCGCGACGCGATGCAGGAAGGAAAGCACCTCAAGCTGGACGAACTGTGGAAGGGCGACGCGCTCGCGCTCATCAACAACGACTCGCAGAAAGCCCTGCTCTTCTACTCGGAATGCTGGGCGCTCAACTACTACCTCAGCGAGACCGAAAACAAAACATACAGGGCCGCGTTCGCGGATTACAGGAAGGCGATCGCGAACGGACGCGACGAGCCGCTGTCGAAGTTCATTCCGGATCTGGACAAGTTTGAGAAGGACTGGGTGAGGTTTGTGACGGGGTTGTGACGCCGGCCGGCCGGGTCGGCAGGAATTGAAAGTCGCAAAGATCTGCCGCTACCGTACTTTGCATTTGGTAGCACCAGCCGTGTACTTCGCTCTCATGAACACCAGCCCGTGTTCGGGCGCAATTTCCACGACGGTCCGGGCGAACGCGGCCGAACGCAGGCGAGCAGCGCCATTCTCGTGCCGCGACAGAACTCTCGGGCTGCGCGCGCGTTAGAATCCCAGCCCTCACTTCTGGCGGAACATGATCATGACCCGAAGCCCTCTCATCTTCCTCCTGGCGACCGCCTGTGCCTCGGCAGAATCCCCCCAGCGCGTGCTGGAGACTGTCCCGGCGGACGTCGAGTTCACGCCCACCGATGTTCAGTTCGGCCCTGACGGGCATGTAGCATGGAACGGACGGAAGGCCGGCGCCCGCGTTGTCTTCGTGGACGGCAAGAAGGTCGACGCTACCGCCGAAAGCGTCTTCGTGCATTTCAGCGCGGACGGGAAGCGGTTCGCCGTCGAGTTGCGCGGAAAAGACCGCCAACGCGTTTTCGCGGACGGGAAGGCTGAGGAGGAATCGGACTCGATCGAGTTCGTGGCCTTCAGTCCAGACGGGAGTCACCTGGTCACCGTGACGAAAACCGGGAAGGAGAAGGCGCTCGTCATCGACGGCGTCAAAGGCGCGGCGGGACAGAGCATCGAAGCGATCCGGTTTCGGGGCGCCGACGTCGTGTACGGCCTCATTTCGGGCGGGAAGGGCTTCATCGTCACCAACGCCACCATGGACGCCGGAATCGAGGGCGGGTTCGAAATCGCGCTGAGCAGGGACGGCACGCACGCGGCGATCGCCGTCAATCGCGGCGGCAAGGGAATGGTCGTCGTCGACGGGAAGCCCGGGACCGAAGGAGCCGAGGTCGAACAACCGGTGATGAGCCACGACGGGTCCCGCGTCGCGTGGGCCACTCGAAAGGGCGACAAGTCCGCGGTCGTGCTCGACGGAAAGGCCGGCGAATCCTTCGACGAAGTCTCCGATCTAGGCTTCAGCCCGGACGGCAAGCGCTTCGCCTACGCCGCGATGCTCGGCGAGAAGGCGTTCGTCGTGCTCGACGGCAAGAAGGGCGAGAAGTTCGACGCCATCGGAAGCGGCGACCTCGTGTTCAGCCCGGACGGCGCCCGCTTCGCCTACCAGGGCATTCGCGGCGAAAAGTGCTTCGTCCTCGTCGACGGCAAGAAGGATCCGGATTTCGAAAGCGTGGCGTCATTGACCTTCAGTCCCGACGGCAAGCACCTCGCCTACGTCGCGATCGTGGGCGGGAAGGAATGCGTGGTGCTCGACGGAAAGAAGGGAGAGTTGTTCGACGGCGCCGGCAATCCCGGATTCGACGCTTCCGGGAAGTCATTGTGTTACGGAGCCGTCAAGGGCCGCGAGCTGTGGTGGCGCGTGACTCCGATCGCGAAGTGAACCGCCCCGGCGCTTCCCCGCTTCGTCGCGATGCCGTATGGTCCCCCGTCCATGACTCCCGCGCTCATCCTCACCGGCCCCACCGCCTCCGGCAAAACCGCCGTCGCGCTTCTCGTCGCGGAGAAGCTCGGCGCGGAGATCCTCGCGATGGACTCCGCGACGGTGTATCGCGGCATGGACGTCGGCACGGCGAAGCCGACCGCCGCCGAGCGCGCCCGCGTCCCGCATCACCTCCTCGACATCGCCGATCCCGCCGCCACGTTTTCCGTCGCCGACTGGCTGCGCGCGGCGGAAGCGGCGGAACGCGACGTCGTCGCGCGCGGCCGGAAGCCGCTGTACTCGGGGGGAACTCCGCTTTACCTCAAGGCGCTCCTCGAAGGCCTCTTCGAAGGCCCGCCGCAGAATCCCGCCCTGCGCCGCGAACTCGAAGCGCTCCCCGACCTCCACGCCGCGCTTTCGAAAATCGACGCGACTTCCGCGAAACGGCTGCACCCGAACGACAGGAAGCGGCTGGTGCGCGCACTGGAGGTTTTCCGGCTGACGGGCAAGCCCATCTCGGAGCACCAGACGCAGTGGGGGGCGGCGGAGAAGCGTCCCGCGCGGGTCGTGCTGCTCGACCCGCCGCGGGAGGTGCTGAGAAAGCGCATCGAGGCGAGGGCGAAGGCAATGCTCGCCGGAGGGCTGGTGGAGGAGGCGAAGCGGCTCGTGTTTTCGACGGAGACGCGGAAGTTCATCGGGTACGAGGAGGCACTGGCGGTCGGCGCTGGGCGGATGAAGCCGGAGGATGCCGCCGCGAAGATGGCGTCGCGCACCTGGGTGCTCGTCCGGCGGCAATCGACGTGGTTCCGCAAGCTCGACGGCGCGCTGAGAATCGAATCCGGCTCGGTCGAACAGATGGCGGCGCGCGCAGCCGCGCACCTGGACGGCGCCTGATTTCAGGGAACTCCGGCCGCACCGCCGCGTCCAACGGGGTACAAACGACGGAACCATCGAAAACCGGAGATTCCCATGCTTCG
>WSZJ01000192.1 GCA_009773755.1 Planctomycetota bacterium
TCGCCCGGAGGTTTGCGTCACCGGCCCAACCGGCGCGCGAGCGGGGTTGAACCAATGATCTGGTCTTCGACGCGCGCCGGGCGGGCCGGCGCCGCAAACCTCCGGGCGATCGTTGCTCGCGCTCTCAAGGTCGTCGTCGATCGGTCTCGGAGTTCTGCCGGGCGCCTCAGGCTTTCGGTTTGAGCCCCATGAACACGAGCGCGAGCGTCAGCGGGATGATCAGGGCGAGGATGAACGCGTTCCAACGCGGCCCGTCGAACTCGGTCATCGCTTCGACCAGCAGCTGGATTTCGCCCGTCAGGATCCACGCCACGGCCTGCGCGTAGAGGATCAGGCCGACGCCTCCCGCGGTCGCGGCGGTCATGACGACGCCCATCGAAAGGAGCACGATGCAGAGGACAAAGCAGCAGGCGGCCATCGCGAGGACGATGAGTGACAGGACGAGCGTTTTGGGGCGGAACAGGCCGGGGAAGCGCCCCGCGAATCGCTCGAGGCGGGTCTCCGGTTCTTCCTCGAGAGTTGGGCTCGCCGGCGGCGGCGCCGTGCGCTCCCCCGTGAGCAGGTTCATGCCGCAGCGAACGCACAGAACCGTGCCGGCCGGCCATGAGGCGCCGCACTGCGGGCAGTGGAGCCGCGCGCCGGGCGCTTCCCCCGCCGGCGGCAGGAGACGATCCTTGTCGCTGGCAGGCGCGGATCCTTCGCCATCTCTGGCTGCATTGCCGGGCTCCACGGGCTCCATGACGGTCCTTGATAGAAGGAACCCGCTCAGCGCAGGTGCTTGTACCGCGTTTTCAGTCGTCCCGAATCCTTCGGGATCGAGTCGCCCGGTTTTTTCGCGTCGTTCGCCGCCGGCAATCGCGAGGCCCGGGATGCCTGCAGCGCTTCGATCAATTCCGGCAGCCCCCGCTCCCACCGCCGGCCGAGCGGAATCTCGATGAGCCAGCCGGCTCGCTCCGGTCGACGGACCGTGTCCGCAACGACGGCCCAGACTCCTTCACCGGGCGCTCGCGCGCCCTTCCACCCCGGATCTACCATGAACGCCATCCAGGCCCTGGTGCCCGAGGGAGGCCACACCGATCGAAGCGACCACATCTCGTCCGCCCACACCTCGCGTCCGCGCTCCACGGATTCCCGGCGCCAGCCGTTTGACTCGAGCGACTTGAGAATCCTGAGTTCCATCTGCCGGCGAGTGCCCACGGGTTTTCTCCTGGTCCGGAAGCGAGTCTACTGCAGACGGAATCGCGCGGCGATGCGATCCGCGACGTCGTCGCTCGCCTCCGCTTCCCAGTTGAAGTAGGTCTCGTCCGAGACAAAGGCCTCCGGCACGCCGACCCGGTCCAGCGCCGCTTCCATCTCGACGAGCATTGCCCCGTTGCCGACGAGGTGGAAGTGGGTTTCGCGCGGGCGGTCGATCAGTCCCGGCACGCTTTCGGTGATGCGGCCGCGCAGTCCCTTCCAGGACGCGTCGGGCTGCGACAGCGTGGGCGTCCACCGGAAGTTGGCGTACCGGGCCGCGAGCGCGTCGAGCTCTTCGCGCGGACCGATGTCCAGCTCCTCGCGGAAGCCCACGAAAAGCGACGACGGTCGCTTCTCCGTGCCGTTCTCGAGAACGTACCGGAAGTATCCGTAGAGAGGCCCGACGCCGGTCCCGGTCGCGAGGCCGACGACCTGCGCGGCGCCGGGGTTGACTTCGTGGCGGATCGGGTTGTGGTGGACCCCGGAGAACTCGACGGGGGCGTCCGGGCCGAGCGCGGCGAGCCGCGGCGTCATCTGGCCCGTCGGGATCACCCGGTAGATGATGCTGAACGTCCGCGCCGCAGCGTCAGCCCACGTAACGGTGTAGGCGTGCTTCATCCGCTCGCCGCCCTCGCCGATCCGCAGCGACAGCACGTTCCCGGGCTCGTACGGAATAGGGTGCTCGTCCTCTGACCGGAGCGTGATCCAGCGCGAACCGCGCGCGAATTCGCGGTTCGACAGCACCGTGGCACGGCGCCACATTTGATTCCAGTCGCTCATCATGTCCACGCCTCTGGAGTCCTGCCTGAATCTACCACGACGAATAATGCGCAGCTGATTCTGTATACAGAGCTGTATACTGAACTGTGACACGAACAGGAGAGATTCATGAGCCTGACCGTCCGCATCCGATCGACCACTCACTCAGCCCTGAGGGGACTCTCCAAGGCGACAGGCAAGACCATGCAGGACATCCTGTCTCTGGCAATCGACGAGTTTCGCAGGAAGTGGATCCTCGCGGCTTCCGATCAGGCCTTCAGGGACCTCAAGAAGGACCCCAAGGCCTGGAAGGAGTACAAAGCGGAGCAAAAGCTCTGGGAATGCACACTCACTGACGGGCTGGAACCCGAGTGAGCGACAGAGTTCCGATTCGCGGCGAGGTCTGGCAGGTCCGCCTCGATCCCGTCGTGGGCCACGAGCAGGCGGGTCGCAGACCGGCGCTCGTCATTTCCGACGACGACTTCAATAGCATGGTCATCGAACTGTGCGTCGTCATTCCGCTCTCAACAAGCCTGCGCCAGGTGCCGCTGCACGTCCTCGTCAGGCCCCCCGAAGGCGGATGCCGCCAGCCGAGCGACATCATGTGCGAACACATGCGCTCGGTGAGTCTCGAACGGTTTGACAGGAAGCTCGGGACGGTTTCGGCCCCAATCCTTGCCGAGGTGGACTTGCGGCTGAGGTCGATCCTGGCTCTGGCGGAGCGTCGGTGATCCGGCGAGTGCATCCTACCTTCTCTCCGGACTCTGCCGCGGCCGCTTCCCGACCTCCATGTCGATGGTGGCGAGGCGCATGTAGAACATGCCGAGGCCTGCGCCGCCGGGGAAGAGGCCTTCGCCGTCCCAGGGCAAGAGCGTCGTCCCGCCTGGGGGGCGTTCGGCCCACGGCCCCGGCGCGGGCCCCGCCGATGCTCGCAGCGTGTCGGCGATGCGCCTCGCTTCGTCCAGCCACGCGCCGTCGCGGGTCAGCTCGAACGCGTCGAGGAACAGTTCGCCGAGGCCGGCGCCGCCGGTGGAGAAGTCGGCGGTGGTGAAGGGATGCTGGGGTTCCTGGTCCATGGCGCGTTTGACGCCGGCGGCGGCGGCGCGGAGGAGGTCGGTGTAATTGGGGTCTTTGGCGGCGGTGCTGAGGCGGGCGAAGAAGCGGGCGATTCCGGCGGTGCCGTAGGACCAGCCGGGGAGCGGCGCGGCGGGGCCTTCGCCGGCAGTCGCGGCCCAGAGGACCGTTCCCTCGGCGCGTTTGGCCTGGTCGCCCAGCCACGCGGCGATGCGGCGCGGGGTTTCGAGCCACCTGTCGTCCCCGGTGGCGGCGTGGGCGCGGAGGAATGCGAGGCCGACGCCGGCGGCGCCGTGCGCGATGCCGGTGTACGTCCGCGGCAGGGACAGCTGTGCGCGCCACCAGCAGCGGCCGCCGAGTTCCGTCTTCACCGCTTCCAGCCAGGTCACCGCTTCCAGCGCCAGGTCGCGCCATTTCGAGTCGTTCGTGGCGTCAGCCAGGTCGAACAGGAACAGCGCGATCCCGGCAGCGCCGCCGGCGACCGTCGTGTCGTCGCCCCAGTGCGCCCGGCCGTTTTCGCGCTTCGCGTCCGCCGAGATTCTCTCGCCCGCCGCGACCGCGGCGTCGAGGTAACGCCGGTCGCCGAACACGCGGAATCCCTCCACCAGCACGCTCCCGATTCCCGCCGCGCCGCTGTGCAGCCCGTCGCGCGCCATCGTCGCGAGAGTGCCGTCGGGGAGGCGGTACGTGTCGTCCCACGACATCGCCGCCCCTTCGCGCTTCCCCGCCACCACCATCGCGTCGAGCAGGCCGCGCGCCCTCGCGCTCTGCGTGCCGTCGCCGGTCGCACGCAGCACGTTCATCTGGAAGAGCGCCACCCCGGCCGCGCCGTCCCAGAGGTTCCATCGAAGCGGCTCGGCGCCGCCCGCCGCGGTGCCGGAAGCGTCGCGCGCGGCCTGGATCGAGTCGCTGGAAGCGCGCGCCGTTTCGAAGAGCGTCTCGCGGTCCTGGTCCTCGCCCGCTGCCCCGGTGCGCAGGTGAAAACGCACTTCCACCCCCGCCACGAGCGACTGTGCCGGGAAATCGAGCTGCACGTGCAGGATCCGCTTCGCCCCCCAGTACTCGACGGCGGCGATCGCGGGGCCGACGCGGATGTCGCGCGCGCCGGCTTTCGCGTCGATGACCCGAAGCTTGATCGGAAGCGGCAGGTCGTCGGGCCATTCGACCTGTGCGAGGACGCGGGCGTTGAGGAGCGCGTCCTTGCGGCCGAAGCCGTACTGAAAGACGTCGGTGAGCGTCGCGCGCAGGCCGGGTTCCTGGATGGTGACCTTCACGCGAATGCCGTTTTCGAGCCGCTCGGTTTCGAGCACGTAAGCCTGCCTCGGCGCGGGGCCGAACGGCCGGTAGTCCGGGTCGCCGAACCCGATGCGCGAGAGTGCGCCGCGGGCCAGCGTGTCCCCCCAGTCGCGATTCGGCGCTGCTTTTCCTTCGGCGATTTTCGGAAGTCGAAGCGGCGATTGTCGCAGCAGGAGCAGCGCGGCGTCCGCGGTCGTCTTGTGCGTTTCGCCGATCGAAAGCCCCCGCGCGACCATCAGCTCCATTTCCTGCATCGCCGTCACGCCGTGGCCGGGGTCCGTCGCGCCGAAGAACCCCGTCGCTCCGCGCGACAGCAGCGCGAGGGCGAAGGAACTTGCCACGGGGGTCGTCTTCGGCGGTCGCGGGGCAGCCGACACCGGCCCCTCGTACCACTTGTGAGTCACCCCTGAATAGACCGGCCCGCCGAACGCAACGGCGGGGAAGAGGTCCAGCGCGGCGAGCTGGTTCGCGTCGACGCTCCCCGCGATTCCCTCCGGGCGGCCGTACCCCCAGAACTGCAGCACTCCCGCGCCCTCCAGCCGTTTCACCTCCGCCTCCGACGGCTTCAGGTGCCGCGCGAGGAGCCGCTCCCAGCCTTCGAGCCACGTCTGGTCCCCCTCTACTTCCAGATCAGCTTCGCTCGGCCCGAAATCAACCAGCCGTTTCGGCAGCAGCTGCCTGTCCGCCTCGACGCGCTTTTCGTTCGCGAGAAGCGCCAGCGCCGCTTCCGGCGTCGCGCCCGTGACGAAGCCGACGCGGAAGTCCATGGCGAAGTCGGCGTCGAGGCCGGTGGCGAGCTCGACCAGCCGGTAGACGAAATCGACGTCGAGCGATTCCGGCATGACCACGAGGGTCACGGTTCCCGGCGCCATTGCGAGCAGTTCCGCCCTCGCCGCCGTCGGGTCGTCCCCCGCGAAGCGCACAACCGCAGCGCCGCGCCGCTTCGCCGCCTCCGCCACGACGGCCGACCACGGGTCGTCCGCCGCAACGTTCGTCAGAATCGCCGCGCGCTCGACCGAGTCAGGCCGGGGCATCGAAACTGCGCTCCGTGGCGTGAGGACTGGCTCCTCTGCCGCGGCAAATCCTGACATGAGCGCGCCGAGCGCGAAGACGGCGAGTTGCGAGTTGCGGGTTGCGAGTTGCGAGGAAGGGAAACAGCGTCTCGCGTGGGCTGTTTGCCGTTCCTCGCAACTCGCAACCCGCAACCCGCAACTGTTGTTCACGACGTCCTCGCGATCACGAATTTCATGACTTCGGCAAGTTCTTCTCCGCGCTTGCCGAAGTCCTCGAGCGCGCGCAAGGCTCTTCCCGCAAGCCGCGCTGCTTCGCGCCGCGACTTGTCCAGTCCGAAAACGAGCGGGTAGGTCGCTTTGCCGGCCTTCGCGTCCTTGCCCGCGGTCTTGCCGAGCTGCCACGACGGCGCGGTCACGTCGAGAACGTCGTCGGCAATCTGGAACGCGAGCCCGAGGTTCTCGCCGAATTCCGTCAGCGTCGCGTACTCGCCCGAGTCGGCGCGGCCGCAGATCGCGCCGGCCTGGACGGAAGCGCGGAGCAGGGCGGCTGTTTTTCTCCTGTGGATGAAGCGCACCAGCGCGGGCGTCGGCGCGCCCTTTTCGCCCTCGAGGTCCGCCTGCTGTCCGCCGACCATGCCGCGGGCGCCGGCGGCGTCTCCGATCACCTTGACGAGGTCCGGGACGATCGCCGGCGGAGATTTCGCGAGCGTCTCGAACGCAAGAGTGAGCAGCGCGTCCCCCGCGAGGATCGCCGTCGCCTCGTCGAACGCCTTGTGGCAGCTCGGTTTTCCGCGTCGGAAGTCGTCGTCGTCCATCGCGGGGAGATCGTCGTGGATCAGCGAGTAGGTGTGGATCATCTCCAGCGCCGCCGCGGCGGGGAGCGCGTCCTTCTCGCGGCCGCCGACGAGGCGACAGGTGAGCAGCGCGAGCGTCGGCCGCAGGCGCTTTCCGCCGGCGAAAAGGGAATAGCGCATCGCGCGATGCAGCCGGCGCGATTCTTCGAGGCCGGTGGGGACGATGCCGTCGAGGTAAGACTCGACCATTCGAGAACAGGCGCCGAGGAGGGAAGCGGCGCGGGAGGGGGGCGGGGATGGAATCGAACGGCGTTTCGTCATTTCCGTGGGGCCTTCCTGGAACCGTTGCGTGAAAAGTGAGAGTTGAAGTTCGCCTTTTCCCGGCCAATTGCTACGAGCCGCTCCTAGAAGTCAATCTCCCCGGATTGATGCTTTTTCCTCTCCTCCTTCTCCACGTCCACCGCCTTCTTCACTTCGAACGGCTGCGGCTCCATCTCCCCGCCGTCACCCTTCAGGAGGATCTGCACTTTCCTTTCCGCCCGGTCGAGAATCTCGTGGCACCTCTTCAGCGCCGCGACGCCTTCCTCGTACGTCTGAAGCGACTCCTCGAGCCCCAGCTCCCCGCCCTCGAGCGAAGACACCGACTTCTCGAGCGCCTCGAGGTGCTCCTCGAATTTCTTTTCCTTCTCCTTGTCCTTCGCCACGGCTCCCCCTTTCCTATTCCCGCTTCGCCTCGCGCGGCGGCGCGGGCTTGATCTCAATCACCTTGCTGGTCAGTTCGGCCCGCTCCAGCGAAGTCTTCACGATATCTCCTGGCGCGACCTGCCCCGCCCGCCTCAGGACTTCCCCTGTAATCGCGTGCCTGGTCATCGAGTATCCCCGGGCGAGGACCCGAAGCGGCGAAAGCGCGTCGAGTTTCCCTGCCGCAGCCGCTACTTTCTCGCGCTTTCGCGCGGCCATGACGCGAAGCCCCGGCGCCAGGCGCGGCGACAGCTCCGCAACGCGCCGGCGCGACACGTCCAGCCGGCCGCGCAACGCCG
>WSZJ01000193.1 GCA_009773755.1 Planctomycetota bacterium
ACCCTCATCGGCAGGCCGGCCGCTTCGTTTTTAGCCAAACTAAAGGGCGTCTAGCGCCCTAAAAAGTGCAAGAGTTGAGGGGTTGCGAGTTGCGAGGAACGGCCCATGAAGAAAACGCGCTTCACTCAAGTGTTGCCAGATGCCGGGCGTTCCCGTGATGCTCACCGCCGGTTCCGCAGGAGCACTCGCAGCTCGCAACTCGCAACTCGCAACTGAATTCAAATGCCGACACTCTGGTTCAAGGGTCTTTCTCCGGACGCACTCACGCAGGCCTACTGCGCGGGGTCGGACTGGGAGCTGGACAACGAGCTTCTGCCGTTCGATCTCAAGGCGTCGATCGCCCACGCGCGGGGGCTCGTGCAGCTCGGCGTGCTGACGCCGAAGGAGGCGGACCGGCTCGCGAAGGAAATGGAGAGGCTGCTGGCACGGTGGGAAAAGGGGCAGTTCCGCGCGAAACCGGAGCACGAGGACGGGCACACCGCGATCGAACTTGAACTTACGAAGAAGCTGGGGGACCTCGGAAAAAAAGTCCACACCGGGCGCTCGCGGAACGACCAGGTTGTCGCGGCCATCCGGCTGTTCGCCAAAGACCGGCTCCGCCTCATTTCCGATGCGGCGCTCGACCTCGCGCACGCCCTGATGGGCCTCGCGCGCCACAACGAGCGCATTCCGATGCCGGGGTACACGCACACAAGGCGGGCGATGCTCTCATCCGCGGGCCTCTGGGCCGGCGCCCACGCCGAGACGATCGCCGACGATGTCGCCATGCTCGCTGTCGGATACGCGCTCGCGGACCGGTCGCCTCTGGGAAGCGCCGCGGGGTACGGGGTGCCGCTTCCAATGCCGCGCGCGCTAGTCGCCGAAGCCGCGGGGTTCGGGCGCGTGCACGAGAACGTGCTGGCGGCGCAGAACGCTCGCGGCCGGATCGAGGGTTTGATACTCGCGGGGCTGTCGTTCCTGATGCTCTCCGTCAATCGGCTTGCGACCGACGTCGTGTGGTCGAGCACGGAGGAATTCGGGTACATCAAGCTTCCGGAGAAGTTCACGACGGGAAGCTCGATCATGCCGCAGAAGAAGAACCCGGACGTGTTCGAGCTGGCCCGCGGCGCGTACGCGCTCGTCTCGTCGTGCGAGCACCAGATCCGCGAAACGCTCCTCGGGCTCCCTTCCGGATACAACCGCGACTACCAGCTCACGAAGGAACCGTTTCTGCGCGGAGTTTCACACGCGCTGGCCACGCTCCGGGTGATGGCCCACGTGATCCCGCACCTCGAATTCGACGAGAAGCGCTGCCGCGCCGCGTGCACGCCGGATCTGTTCGCGACGGACGAAGCGCTTCGGCGAGTGTCGAGCGGCGTGCCGTGGCGGGACGCGTACCGGCAGGTGGCGGAGCAGGCGGGGAAATGGAAAGTGCCGGACCTGGATGCGGCGATACGGATGCGGGCGCATGTGGGGGGGACTGGAAATCTTGGGTTGGGGAGATTGGCGGGGAGGCTTGCGAGGATCAGGAGGGAGTGGGTTAACCGGTAGGGATAACGACAAATCCCAACTCCAACCTCAACTCCAACTCCAATTTTCTGCGAAGCACGGAGTTCACTTCTATTTGAGAATCGTCACGTCGAAGCCGCTTCCGTCGCGGTAGTGCGCGGCGGCCTCGATGAGAGCGCGGTAGGGGGCCAGACCGTCGGGTTTTGACTTCATGCGCTCGGGGTGCCACTGGACTCCCAGCAGGAACGACTTCGAAGGCCGGGACGGTTCGACCGCTTCCACGACCCCGTCTTCGCTGCGCGCGGTGACTTTGAGGGTGCCGGTCTTGCCCGCGGCCTGGTGATGGTGACTGTTCACGAGCAGCGACTCGCAGCCCTGGATGCGGTGCAGCAGGCTCCCCTTCTCGACCCGGATCGGATGCTCAGCGTCCTTCGGCGGCTCGCCCCAGTGTTCGAGCGCGCCTTTCACCAGCGACTGCAGGTCCTGCACGAGATCGCCGCCGTGAAGCACCGTGAGGAGCTGCATCCCGTAGCAGACTCCCAGGATCGGCAGCTCGAATTCGAGAGCGCGCGCGGCGAGCTGAAAATCGGCGTCGTGCTTGGGCTGCGCGACCGCGGCATGCGCGCGATGCTGCCCTTGCCCGTAACGGGCCGGGTCGATGTCCCCTCCGCCGGTCAGGACAAGCCCGTCCAGCGTTTCAAGAATCGCGTCGACGTCGTCGATCGAAGCCAGCGGCGCGATCGGAACGGGAATCCCGCCGGACTCGACGACGGCTTCCCAGTAAGGGAGATGAAGCGAGAAAACGTTCTTTTCCTGGTTGAGGTTCAGGCCGATGTGAGGCTTCATGGGAGGCTCCGGGACAGTGCCTGATTACTCTTTCGACCCGAACGGGGGGACGCAAAGAGCCGTTAATAGTGCGTGCAACCGGGTACGTTTTTCTGGTCTCGATCTTTCACAAGTCTTTAGGGGCGTGAAGCTTGCCCCGATCCGTCACACTCCCGACATACTTTACCATTTTAACGTTTTTGTTGACCACGGCAGACCTCCGGTCTACACTCCCACATGATTATTACTCTCGCCAAGGACGCCCAAATGAAGCGGTTCTTTACTTCCGCCGAAGTCGGCCGCATCTGCGGCATCTCCGTCCCGACCGTCCTCAAGCGCCACGAGGAAGGCATCCTCAAGGGGTACAAAACCCGTGGCGACAAGGGCGAGCTGCGCGTGCCGCGCCAGTACCTCACCGATTTTATGGACCGGCTCGGCATTCCGCGCGAAGAACTCGATCGCACGGAAATCGGCGGCGAGAAGAAGCGCATCCTCATGGTGGACGACGATGAAGTCCTCCTGAAGGCGCTGAAAGCGAATTTCTCCCTCGATGTGCGCCTCGCCGTCGAGGTGCGCGTCGCGAACAACGCGGTCGATACGCTCTTCGCCTGCGGCACGGCCAAGCCCGACATCATCATCCTCGACCTGAAAATCCCCGGCATGCGCGGCGAAAAGGTGCTGGAGTTCATCAAGGCGTCCAAAGAGCTTTCGGGAACGCCCGTCGTCGTTTTCAGCGGCTATCCGCGCCTCAAGCCAAAGGTCCTCAAGGCCGGCGCCGACGCGTTCGTCGCGAAACCGGACGTCAAGGGACTGAAAGAAACCGTCTACGGGCTGCTCGGCATCGAAAGACGCAGCCGCCCCGAGGTCGACCAGGCCGCTTCGAACGGTTAAGCCTTCGACAATTCACTGAGCCCCCCGCGGGCTCTTTTTTTTCGCCCAGGAGTTAGGTATGAGTTCGGTACCGGAAACGCTTCTCGAACGGCTCGTCGGGGAGTGGACGAAGAAGGGGACGCTGGCGGGAATGAAGCGGCTCCCCGCGCGGGCGGCGCGGTACGCGGACTGGCCTGCGGCGGTGCCGGAAAAGTTGCGCGAGGCTTTCGCGAAGCGCGGGATCGAGCGGCCGTACGTGCACCAGGCCAGGGCGGCGGAGTTGGCGCTGTCGGGGAAGGACTTCGTCGTGGTCACGCCGACCGCGAGCGGGAAGACGCTCTGCTACAACCTGCCTGTGCTGAAGGCGATGCTGGACGATCCTTCGAGCCGCGCTCTCTACCTGTTCCCGACGAAGGCGCTTTCGCAGGATCAGGTCGCAGAACTCGACGAAGTCATCGCCGGGACGGGCTCTTCGATCAAGGCGCACACGTTCGATGGCGACACGCCCGACGACGCGCGCCGCGCAATCCGCGCTTCCGGACAGATCGTCGTCACGAACCCGGACATGCTGCACCAGGGTGTGCTGCCGCATCACACGAAGTGGGCGAAGCTGTTCCAGAATCTGAAATACGTCGTGGTGGACGAGCTTCACACGTACCGGGGCGTTTTCGGATCCCACCTTGCAAACGTCTTCCGGCGGCTGAAGCGGATCTGCCGGTTTCACGGGAGCGACCCGAAGTTCATCCTGTGTTCGGCGACGATTGCAAATCCGAAGGAACTGGCGGAGAAACTGGTGGAGCGGCCGGTCGAGCTGATCGACGAGAACGGCGCGCCGGCGGGGGAAAAGCTGTTCCTGATCTACAACCCGCCGATCGTGAACCGCGAGCTCGGAATCCGCGGCTCGTACGTGACGGCGGCGCGGCGGATCGCGGAGGAATTCATCCGGGCGGGAGTGCAGACGATCGTGTTCGCGACGAGCCGGCTGAATGCGGAGGTGCTGACGACGTACCTGAAGGAGCGGTTTGAAAAGTTGCCGCACGACGCGGGCCGCATCCGCGCGTACCGCGGCGGGCTGCTGCCGAACACGCGGCGGGAGATAGAGCGCCAGCTGCGGGCCGGGATGATCCAGGGCGTGGTGTCGACGAATGCGCTCGAGCTCGGGATCGACATCGGCGCGCTGGACGCGGCGGTGATCGCGGGGTACCCCGGCACGATCGCGAGCCTGTGGCAGCAGGCCGGGCGCGCGGGGCGCCGGAACGGCCTCTCGGTGGCGGCGTTCGTGGCGCGGAGCGAGCCGATGGATCAGTTCCTCGCGGCGCACCCGGATTATTTCTTCGGCCGCTCGCCGGAACACGGGCTCGTCAACCCCGACAATCTCTCGATCCTCGTCGAGCACCTCAAGTGCGCATGCTTCGAACTGCCTGTCGCGGCCGGCGAGGCGTTCGGGCCCGCTTCCAATCTCGGCAACGTGACGGAAATCCTCGGCGTCCTCGGTGAACGCAAGCTTCTCCACCAGGCCGGCGGCGCGTGGCACTGGGCCAGCCAGGTCTACCCCGCCGACACCGTGCCGCTTCGCAGCGTGAACAACGAGAACTTCGTGATCATGGACCAGTCGCAGCAGAACCGGGTCATTGCGGAGGTCGACTTCGAAAGCGCGCCAGCGACGGTCTATCCCGAGGCGATCTATCTCTGCGAGAGCAAGCCCTACCACGTCGTGAACCTGGATTACGCGCAGCACCGGGCTTACGTAAAGCCCGTCGACGTCGATTACTACACCGAAGCCATCACCAACACCTCGGTCCGCGTCATCGACATCTTCGACCACGCCGAATCGCCCGCCGCCAAACGCGAGCACGGCGAAGTCCACGTCGCCTGGCGCGTCAGCGGCTTCAAGAAAATCAAGTTCGCGACGCGCGAAAACGTCGGCTACGGCGACGTCCAGCTCCCCGACCAGGAGATGCAGACGACGAGCTACTGGTTTACGATCGAACCCGACTCGCTCAAAGACCTCGGCTTCGGCCGCGCCGACCTTCTCGACGGCACCACCGGCCTCGCCTACCTCCTCCACCACCTCGCCCCCTTCCTCCTCATGTGCGACCGCCGCGACCTCCACCACGTCGTCGGCGACACCGAAGCCGAATGGTTCGCGATCGAAGGCCAGCGCATCAGCAAAGCGCGCGAGGTGAAACTGAAAGATGCGTCCGTCCCGGTGGAAGCGCTCGCCACGTTCCGCCCGACGATCTTTCTCTACGACTCCTTCCCCGGCGGCGTCGGGTTTTCGCAGGCGCTCTGGGAGCTGCACCCGCAACTTATGGCGCGCGCGAAGGAACTGCTGGAGGCGTGCCCGTGTTCCGGCGGCTGTCCTTCGTGCGTCGGGCCGGCCAACGAAACTGGCGGGAAGGCGAAGGAAGTCGCGACGGCGATGCTCGCCGAACTCGCTGGTGTGAAGCGCGGAGGATTTGAACCTGCAGCCGATTCAGTTATCCGGCAGAACACATGACCTCGTACGAAGGCCTGATTACCTGCCTCGGTCAGACTTGGGAGTCTGGACCTCTCGTGGCTGCGTTGGCCCCGTTGGGCCCGCACAAGGGGCCGGTCAAAGAAGGTGCCTATCAGGCCTGCATTACCTTCAAGAAGCAGGGACTCTATTTCTCGTTTCGATGGGAACAAGCGGTCTGGAGACGCACGCAATCCGCTACGCAACTCTCATCGAACCGGGATACATCCGCGGGCTCGACGCGAAACGCAAAGTAACGACATGAGATGGACGGTCCGTCCGTCTTCCAGGTGCCTCCGAGCGAAAGGCAGCGCAATTGCAGCTTTGGTCGGCAGCGAGAATTGGTATAGTGGCCACCAAGGTGACCACATGAAATTCACATCCGTCCGCGAATTCCGCGACAAGGCGACCCACATGCTCCGCTCCCGCGAGCCCGTACTCGTGCTACGCCGGGGCCGGGTGGCTGGAATTTTCCTGCCGCAGATCGGGGACGAGCTGCCGCTGGACCTGCGGCGCCAGGTGTTCCAGATGCTGACGTCGGACATCGCGCGGAGGCTCAAAAGGAAGGGCGTCACGGAGGCCGAGATCCTTGCCGACTTCAAGAAGTCCCGTCGCGCTCGTCGTCGCTGACGCGAACGCCATCCTGTCGGCGATTGTCGGCGGGGCGGCGGCGCGCGTCTTCACATCCGGCGTGACTGCGATTCACGTGGCCGAGCCTACGCTCGAGGAAGTCGCCCGATATTCGGCTTCCATGGCCATCCGGCGCGGGCTCAATCCGGGGAATGTCGCTCTGGCCATAGCCACCCTTCCGGTTAACGTCCACGCGGCGACTGTCTACATTTCGTGCCTCGCGAAGGCCGCCAAACGGCTTCACGGTCGAGACGTGGACGATTGCGACGTGCTCGCGCTATCGCTTCACCTGGACTCTGCCGTTTGGTCCAACGATCATGACTTCGACGGCACCGGAGTGGAAGTCTACTCGACGGCGAAATTACTCAGGATCCTGAAGGTCAGAACGCGGACACCCAAAACTACCTCGAACGATTCGGGAGAAGATCGTGAGAATTACGGCTGCTTCAAGAGGCAGGGTCACCATTCCCGCCGAGGTCCGCCGCCGGCTGGGAATCCGCCCCCTGACCTCCGCCCGCATGGAGGACCTCGGCCGCGTCTTGAGAGGATCATGGGGAAACGGCTGCTGGTGCATGTTTCCCAGGATGACGCCGCAGCAGGAGCGGGCGCTCCCCGGGCCCGGCACTCCGGCCGAGCGGCGGCGGAAGGCGATGGCGGAGCTTTCCCGGCGCCGCACTGCGCCGGGACTTCTGGCCTACCGCGACGGTGAAGTCGTCGGCTGGGTTGCCGTCGCCCCCCGCGTCGAGCTCAGGCGCGTGGACGCGTCGAAGGCGACACCGCGCGTGGACGAATCGCCGGTCTGGGTGATCCCCTGCATCACCGTCCGCCGCAACGCGCGCGGCGCGGGCGTCGCCGTGGCGCTCATCCGCTCCGCGGTCGCTTACGCCGCTT
>WSZJ01000194.1 GCA_009773755.1 Planctomycetota bacterium
GGATTCGCACGCTCCAATCTTCAGCCAGGCGTGGCGCGCCCGTCGTGCCCGCGCCGCACGACGAAGGACGCCCGCCCCTCACGCGTTCAAACGGCTTCGGCTTCCGTAGCCCCCGTCACCTGCAGGATCACTTCGGCGATCGCCCGCTCGCTGTCCACGGCGGCCATCATCTCGAAGTAGTCCTCCTGCGGGAGCCCCAGCCGGGTCCAGGCGCGCTCGTCGAAATGCGCCGAGCTGCACGATCCCGCGCAAACGGCGCCCCGCGAACGCGCTGCATAGTCCGAGAAATAGAGCGCCGCCGAGAGCAGGTCGTCGTCCCACGAGCCTTCATCGTGGTGGGAGGAGATGGCGTTGACGACGTCGGCGGGAAGGTTCCAGGACTTCGCCATCCAGGCCCCCACCGCCGCGTGCCCTGTCGAAAACGCCACACTCTCCGCATCCACGAACGACTCCTTCTTTTCCTCGGCGGCCTTCACCACCGCCGCATATTCCTTCGGGAAGTACCCCATCATCGCGATCTTGCCGACGTCGTGCAGCAGCCCCGTCAGGAAGGCCTGCTCCGGGTCCTCGAGCCCGAGCCGAAGCGCCACCCGTTTCATCAAGCCGGCCACCACCGCGCTGTGCTCCCAGAACTTCGAGAAATCTTCGCGCTGCTTCTTCGATATCGTCCGGAATACGCGGATGAGCGAGAGCGAAAGGACGAGGTTCTTGATGCGGCCGTAACCGAGAAGCGCGATGGCACGGTTCAGGTCCGCGATTTTCTGCGGAAGCCCGAAGTACGCGCTGTTCACCAGCTTCATGATCTGCGCCGACAGGGACGCGTCGCGCACGATCACGTTGGAGACGTCCTGCGCCGAAGAGTCGGGATCCTCGAGGAGGTTCATCACGAACGACGTGATCTCGGGAAGCGTCGGGAGCGTGTCGACGCGTCGCTGGACGTCCTGGAGAGTGATGAGAGTGCGGGGTTGTTTGGCCATAGGGGACGGGCGGACTTTACCAAAACCCCGCAAAGCCCGCCGGGCTGGAAACAGAAAGGGCGGGGAGTCGCTTCCCCGCCCTATTTCGAATTGCCGCACGCATTACATGTCCATTCCCGGATGTCCGCCGGCGCCCTTTTCCTTCTTCTCCGGAATCTCGCTGATGAGCGCTTCCGTCGTGAGCAGCAGGGTGGCGACGCTGGCGGCGTTCTGAAGAGCCGTGCGCGCGACCTTTTTCGGGTCGACGACGCCGGCCTTCACGAGATCGACGATCTTTCCGGCGTCAGCTTCGAATCCTTCGTTCCCCTTCGCGTCGCGCACCCAGGCCGCGACGACGGCGCCGTCGTAACCGGCGTTGACGGCGATCTGGCGGAGGGGGGACTCGAGGGCGCGGCGGACGATGGCGACGCCGACTTCCTCGTCGTGGGACAGGCCCTTGAGCTTGTCGAGCGCCTTCTGGGCGCGGATGAACGCGGTTCCGCCGCCCGGGACGATGCCTTCTTCGACGGCCGCCTTGGTGGCGGCGACGGCGTCGTCGACGCGCGCTTTCTTTTCCTTCATTTCGATCTCGGTCGCGGCGCCCACGTTGACCTGGGCGACGCCGCCGGTGAGCTTCGCAAGCCTCTCCTGCAGCTTCTCCTTGTCGTAGTCGGACGTCGTCCCCTCGATCTCCTTCTTGATCTGCGCGATGCGGCCCTGGATCTGCTTCGTCTCGCCGGCTCCCTCGATGATCGTCGTGTTGTCCTTGTCGACGACGACTTTCTTCGCGCGGCCGAGCTGGTTGAGCGTGAGATTCTCGAGCTTCGTGCCCAGGTCCTCAAAGATCGCCTCGCCGCCCGTCAGGATCGCGAGATCCTCAAGCATGGATTTGCGGCGGTCTCCGAACCCTGGCGCCTTCACAGCGCAGACCTCCAGGATCCCGCGCAGCTTGTTCACCACCAGCGTCGCCAGCGCCTCGCCCTCGATGTCCTCGGCAATGACCAGAAGCGGCTTCGAGGCCTTCGCGACCTGCTCCAGCACGGGGAGGAGATCCTTGATGTTCGAGATCTTCTTCTCGTGGATCAGGATGTACGGCTCCTTCAGCGTGCACTCCATCTCTTCGTAATTCGAGACGAAGTGCGGCGACGTGTAGCCCTTGTCGAACTGCATTCCCTCGACCCAGGTGAAATCGGTTTCGAGGGACTTCCCTTCCTCGACGGTGATGACCCCGTTGTCGCCGACTTTTTCCATCGCGTCGGCGATGATCTTTCCGATTTCCGCGTCGTTGTTGGCGGCAATCGTCGCCACCGCCTTCTTGTCCTTGTGATCCTTGATCTTGATCGCCTGCCGGTCGAGATCCTCGACGACGCACTCGACGGCCTTCTCGATCCCGCGCTTGAGGCCCAGCGGATTCGCGCCTGCGACGACGTTCTTCAGTCCTTCGAGGAAGATCGCCTCGGCGAGCACCGTCGCCGTCGTGGTTCCGTCGCCGGCGACGGTTGCGGTCTTGGAAGCGACCTCGCGGACCATCTGGGCGCCCATGTTTTCGAAAGGATCTTCGAGTTCGATCTCCTTGGCCACGGTGACGCCGTCCTTGGTGATCGTCGGCGCGCCGAAGGACTTCTCGAGGATCACGTTCCGGCCGCGCGGCCCGAGCGTGATTTTCACGGCGCGGGCGAGCTTCTGTACGCCGGTCTTGATTCCGTCACGGGCTTCCTGGTCAAAGGCGATCTTCTTGGCGCCCATCTGGTCCCTCCTCGGTATGCGTTCAAATAGGACTGTTTAGTTCTCGCGGTCGTGCAATCCCGGAACTACAAACGCCGAACTCCCGACTCCGAACTCCCCTCGTCCGCCCTCAACAGCGACGCGAACAGCCTCATCGTCACCCTCGCCACTTCAATCTCAAACGGCCTCGGCAGCCAACTCCAGGCCCCCGCATCCGCCGCCGCCATCCGCGCTTCCTTCGACGCCGTCACGCCCCCTACGAACATCACCGGAAACCGCACGACCAGCCGCAACGCCGCCAGCAACTGCAACCCCGTCATGTCTGCAAATGCCGCGTCGATGATCCCAGCGTCGATCGGCACACTTCGCGCAATATCAAGCGCCCGGCGGCCGGTGGCTGCGGCGTGAACCGAGGCGCCGAGGCCCGAAAGCACCTCCGACAGAGCCTCGCGAGCCGGCAAGTCAGGTTCGGCGACGAGGATGTTGAAGTGAGCAGAAGCGTTCACGGGGATCGACCGACAACGGTTCCTGTAGTGCGCGGAAGCAAACGGGGTGCCGCGGGGAGGGATGCGACGCGGAGCCGCTATGGATTGGCGCGAAAGGACTTGCGTCAATGTCGCCGAAGCGGGAATTCGCCATTTCCCTGCCACTCTGACCCGGGAACCCCGCAGGTGGCAGGGACGGACGGATTCTTCATTTCGTCCGCCGAATTGACGCGCCTCCCCACCGCGGTTACGGTTCCGCCCTCATGAGCCACGCCGACCTCTCTTCATTCGTCAGAGCCCTCGAAGATCGAGGCTGGCTCAAGCGCGTGAAAACGCCGGTCTCGCAGGACCTCGAGATCAGCGCTATCGCCGACCGCGCCGTCAAGAAGGGCGGCCCCGCGCTCCTGTTTGAAAACGTCCCTGGCCAAACCACACCCGTCCTCATCAACGCCGTCGCTTCACTCGACCGGGTCCGGCTTGCGTTCGGCGTCGACGACCTCGGCGAGCTGACGCAGAAAATGGAAGACCTGCTCGCGATCGCGATGAAGCCTCCCGGGCCGGGGCTCCTCAACAAGCTCAAAATCCTGCCGAAGCTCTACGACATCGCGACGATCATGCCGAAGACCGTCGACGAGGGGCCGTGTCAGGAAGTCGTCGAGAGCGATCCCTCTTTCCTTTCGATCCCCGTCCTCAAATGCTGGCCCGAAGACGGCGGCCGCTTCATCACCTGGCCGATGGTCTTCACGCGTGACCCCGAGTCCGGCGCGCGCAATTGCGGCATCTACCGGATGCAGGTCTACGACGAGCGCACGTGCGGCATGCACTGGCACCGCCACAAGGACGGCGCCCGGCATTTCGGGAAGGCCGACAAGCTCGAGGTCGCCGTCGCCCTCGGCTCCGACCCCGTCACCGCAATGTGCGCCGCGATGCCGCTTCCGCCCGACGCCGACGAAATGACCCTCGCGGGGTTTCTGAGGGGGGAAGCGGTCAGGATGGCGAAGTGCCGGACGGTCAATCTCGAGGTTCCGGCAAATGCGGAGATTGTTCTAGAGGGGTACGTGAAGAAGGGTGAGATGCGGCGCGAGGGGCCGTTCGGGGACCACACGGGGTTTTATTCGCTCGCCGACGACTACCCGGTTTTCCACCTGACGGCGCTGACGAGGCGGAAGCGGCCGACGTACCTGACGACGATCGTGGGGATTCCGCCGATGGAGGACGACTTCATGGGCGAGGCGATCGGGCGGATTTTCCTGCCGCTTGTGCGCATGAATCTTCCCGAGGTGGTGGACCTGCACATGCCGTGGGAGGGGGTCTTCCACAACCTGGTGCTAGTCTCGATCAAGAAGCGATATCCCGGGCACGCGCGGAAAGTCATGCACGCGCTCTGGGGGATGGGGCAGATGATGTTCGCGAAGGTGATTGTCGTGCTCGACGCCGAGGTCAACGTGCGCGACTACCACCAGGTGGCGCTTTGGGCGCTGAACCACATCGATCCTTCGCGCGACTTCGAACACGCGAAGGGGCCGATGGACGTGCTGGACCATGCGAGCATCGAGGTGGGATATGGGGGCAAGGTCGGGATTGACGCGACGAAGAAGATCAAGGGAGAGGGGTTCCTTCGCGAATGGCCGGATCCGATCCTGATGGACGAGGGGACGAAGCGGCGAGTGGACGGACTTTGCAGGGAGCTTGGCCTGTGATCGCCTCGAGCGGGGTCAATTTGAACCGGATTCTGGTGCGGAGGGAAGGCCGCGAAATCCGCACTGTTTGGTTTAGGAAGGAGGCGCGAGAAGAGGCTGAGTCAGCCCTGAGTCCTCCCGAAAACTGTGTTTCATGTACAGGGTATTTGTTTCAGAATGAAACCAATTCGCCGCCATAACCCCGATCTAAACAATTCAAACAAGGCCCAAGGCTTGCACCGTAATACTCGCACGACTTTCCACCTATGCCCACCAACCCCTACCGCCTCCTCCTCCTCGACCCGAATTTCGTCACCCGGATCGCTCTGACGAGCCGGCTGGAAGCCTCTGGCCACCTGGTCCGCGCGGAAAAAACCGTATCGACCGCCGCGCGCGCCGCGACGTCGAGCAATTGGGACCTGATCATCGCAAGCGCATCCCTGGCCCCTGCCGACCTCGAGGCCTTCTTCGAAACACTCGCCATGACCGACAGCAAGGCGATCCTGTGCGTGGTAATGGAGTCAGACGACCGCCCGCGAAAGGAAATTGCGGAGCGCTTCCACGCCCGGCTCCTCGCCCACCCCGTGCGTCCGCAGACGCTGGCCGAGTTCCTCCCGGTTCGCAAGCCCGGCGCGGACAGTACCGCGGAACCCAGCCCCTTTTTTCGAACCGCCTGACAAAGGCGGGGGGAGATAGGACACCCCCTGCCTGCCGCTCCGTCGTCGGGTGAAGAGGTGAGGCGCGAGTCAGGCTACGTCGGCACGGTTCTCGGTTCGTGAGCGGATTAGTCTTGCCTGGCCGACTCCGCACGACCCGCGCCTCACCTCTTCACCCGACGACGGAGCGGCAGAAAAGGCGCGCGTTGGACGCGGGTCACGCGCTTCTTCCTGGCTTCACGCGGCGCAGTCCTTCGGCGAAGCCCTGGAGGGCTACCAGCGTTGTGGAAAGCGCGGCCGCGGGGAAGAGGACCAGCCACCACCGGAACTGCACCGGGTTCAGGCCTTCGGCTCCCTCGGCGAGGAGGGCCCCCCACGAAGCCTGGGGATCGCGCGCTCCGAGACCGATAAAGGAGAGGAACGATTCTTCGAGCATCATCGTGGGCACCATGAGCGCGGCGAAGGCGAGAACCGGACCGGCGAGGTTCGGGAGGATGTGGCGCCGCAACGTCGTGAGAGCGCTCCCGCCGAGCGCACGGCTGGCCTCGACGTACGTCGCGGAGCGGAGCGCCATGACTTCGGCCCGGATGATGCGCGCCGGCGTGAGCCACTGGACCGCGCCGAGAACGAGGAAGAGCAGGACCAGCTGCGCGCGCGATTCGTTGCCGAGAATGATGAGAAGCGGATTGCGGTCGGCGGGAATCGACCGAACGGCGACCGTGACGAGGATTGCCACGAACACGAACGGCAACCCATAGAGCGTGTCCACCACGCGCATCAGCAACGCGTCGATCCAGCCGCCCTTCCAGCCCGCCGTCATTCCGACGACAAGCCCGATGGCGAGGGCGACGAGGGTCCCCGCGCATCCGACCGCGAGCGAAACCTGCGCTCCGGAGGCCAGCCGGGAGAGAAGGTCGCGCCCGAGGAGATCCGTGCCGAGCCAGTGAGAGCGAGAAGGAGGTTGAAGGGCGGCGCCGGGATCCTGCTTGTCGGGCCGGTGGGGCGAAAGCGCCGGGACGAGAACCGTCGCAGCCAGGATCGTGAGCAGAAAAACGGGGGCGAGGCGCTTCATTCGCTCTCCCGCAGTCTCGGATCGATCGCGGCGCACGCTACATCGACGCCGATGTTCACGGCGACGAGCAGCGCGGAGTAGACGAGGACGACGCCGACCAGGAGCGTGAAGTCGCGGCCCATCGCGGCGTTCACGAAGTGGCTGCCGAGCCCGGGAATGGCAAAGACCTTTTCGACGGCAAACGAGCCCGTGAGGGCGGCGGCGGTGGCGGGGCCGAGGTAGTTGAGGACGGGAAGTAGACCGTTTCGCAGCGCGTGGTGCATCGCCACGGAGCGTTCGTCCAGACCCTTCGCCCTCGCGGTCCGGCAGTAGTCCTTTGCGAGGTTTTCGCGCGTGGCGGCGCGGGCGAGGCGCGCGACCACGGCGCAAACCGGCAATCCGAGGGCGATGGCGGGGAGGATCACCTGGCGGAGGCTCCCCCACCCGCCGGGCGGCAGAACTCCGAGCAGAAATGCGAAAACCATCACCAGCAGCGGCGCGATGACGAAGGA
>WSZJ01000195.1 GCA_009773755.1 Planctomycetota bacterium
CCACAGCGCCAGCGCGCTCCCAGCGTGCCGCCGCGGCATCGCCGCTTCACGATCCCACAGCGCGTCCGCCCCCGTCGCCCCGCGCAGCGGCGCCTTCACCTGCGGGTCCGGCAGGTCCAGCACGATCGCCGCCCCCGCCGCGCGCAAGTCCGTTTCGTTCGACGGCCGCAGGTAGTGCCACACTTTCGTGTCGTCCGGCGGCTCCGGGTCGATGTAACAGAGCGTCCGGTCCGGCGTCTCCTGCGGCACCTGCATCACGGGACGCATCTGCGGCAGCGTGTGCGACGGCAGGACGAGCGCCGGCGACTCCGTGCGGATTTCCATGACGCACTTCTCGTCGGGAATCTCAATGAAGAGCTGACCCGCTCCCGTGATCACCCACGGATCGCGCGGCGCTTCCGGCGGCAGTTCCTTCGCTCCCGGAGGCGCCGGCGGAAGACCTTCGAGCTTTTCGCACCATCCTTCCGGCGCGCGCTCCAGGTCCGCCGGCGTGAGCGGGACCTCGATGCGCTCGTCGGCGATCGCGAGCCGTCCCTTGCCGACGATGCGGTAGCGGACGGTCACGCTCGCCGGCGGAATCTCCCCCGCGCGCGCCATCCCGCGAACGCGCAATTTCACCGTCGCTCCCGCCGCCGCCGCGCCGGGGGACCAGTCGAAGCGCAGAATGTCCGAGCCCGTCACCCCCGCCGGCCCTTCCAGCGGAGCCGAGCCGAGCCTTCCCGAAAGCCCGAACCCGGCGCCGGCCGCGCGAAGCAGGGCGACCTGATCGAGCGGCCCGATCAGCCAGGCGATGGCCGCGCCCGAAGCGGGCGCCATCCAGAGCTCGGGAGTCCCGTCGCCCGGGATGTACGCCATGCGAACTTCGGCCTGTCCGTAGGACCCTGAGCGAGCGAAGCGAGTCGAAGGGCCCGAAGTCTTGCGCACCACCAGCGACATCGGCGGCTCGAGCCGCTCCCGCCACACCGCCTTTCCCGCCACCAGCCGCACGCGCGCCGACTCCGGCAGCCGCCCCGGCACGCGTTTTTCAATTTCCACGTCTCCCGCCCCGCACGTGTCCACTCGCAGCTCGTACTCCCCGGGAAAATCCACCGCGAACGCAAGCGGCCTGGACGGGCCCAGCCTCAATCCCGGAACCCGTTCCGGTCCCGTCAGCTCCCCCTCCGCGGGAGCCTCCATATCCCCTGGCTGCACGTCCCGCCGGAACAGCTGCACGTCCTTCGCCGACCCCGACCCCGCCACCGTGACCCATTTCCAGCCCGTCAGCCGGTCGATCAGCTCCTGCGGCGCGATCGTGCTGGGAAGCGCCGTCCGCGCCTCGAGCCGCTGCTCGCGCGCTTCCAGCAGCGCCGATTCCATGTGCTGCGCGCCGGGCTGAAGCGGAGTGCGGGTGTAGAAGCGGACGAAGACGGTCTTGAGGTTTGCAGGCTCGACGAGCGTGAGCGCGAGTCGCGCGGTTCCGGGCGGGAAGTCGGCCACGCGAATCGTCATGTTTCGCGGTCCCGCCAGCGTCGGACCATCCGGGTGGAGGTAGCGTTCCATCGAGTCCGCGCCGATCGCGACGACTTTTTCTGAGATCGGCCGGCGCCACCCCGAAACGGCGAGGCGATTGTAGTTCTTGTCTAACCACTCGAGCCTCAGCTGCACATCGGTCTTCGGCGCGATGTTTCGCACGACGAGCGAGGCGATCAGGCGGTCCCAGACATCGTCGACCTCGACGTAGAGCCGCTCGCCGGGAATCATTTCGTAGAAGCTGCGCCTGCGGAGCAGCTCGGCTTCCTGCTTCGCGACGGCCTTTTCGCGGACGTAGAGATGGATGACCGCGGCGGCGCTGCCCATGATGATGACGACGGCGAGGGTGGCGAAGCCCAGGCCCCTGAGCGAGATCCTCCTGCGGACGACCGGGTGGGCGTCGAATCTCATTTTCTCCTCCCGATCAGGAAGAACCGCCTCAACCGCAGCAGCTCGTCGATGGACCCCGCACTCCCCGCCGGCCCGAGTTCCTGTCCCCGCACCACGGTCGCCGCCAGGTTCACGATCGCCGCTTCCGACCCGTCAGGGGACGCAAAGGCGATGATCGGCGCCTCGGCGTTCGCGTCGACGATCAGCATGTCCCGCCACCCCGCTTGACGCGCTGCGTCAATTCCCGCCGCGAGCTCGGCGAGGTTCCCGGTGCGCGAGTACTCCACCACCCCATCCAGCGCCCGCTTGAGCGTCTCAGGCACCTGCGGCACGGGGGACAGTTTCGCCTCCCTCCACCACGCGACCACGGAAGCTCCGCCGTCGGCGCTTCCAAGCTGCTTCAGCGCCGCGATCGCCGCCGGGTCGTCCTTCGGCCCGCGCAGAGCCCGGCGCACGTCGGGGTCGGCCCAGAGGCCCGAAATTCCCTCGTAGCGGAGGAAGCGGCGGTAGCGCGACTGGAGCGGAGCGCCGATGTCGAACCCGCCCGCCTCGTCGGGCGCCTGCACGCGGATCGTCCAGCCGAGCGTGCCGAAAATGCCCAGCCATGGCGCGATCTCCGAGTTAGCGGCCTCGCGGGTCGGGAGGATCACGTCGGGCGTCACGAGCACGCCGTCGTTCCCTGCCTCCGGCATGCTGCGCCCGCGAACCTGCAGAACCAGCGGCGGGACGGTCCCCGCAACGCTCGCACGCTCGACGAGTACCTGGTGGGCAATATGGAACAGGCTCATGCGGTCGAGCTGCCGGGCCACGTCGGCATTGAGAACTCCGGAGTCGGAAGCGCCGAGCCCCGCGATCGTCAGCGCACGACACTTCCCTCCCAGGTACACCTGCGTCCCCAGCCGGTGGGAGTTCGGGAACTTGCGCGGACTCGGCACTTCGACGTGCAGCTCCGTCCAGTCGCCGAGGCCCAGCACGACCGCGCCATCGAGCTCGAGGTCGCCCGCGCGGTTGCGGAGGATCAGGAAGCGGCGCTCGCCGCCGGGCTCGACGAGGTAATCCATCTCGAGGCCGAGGACGCGCGCGAGAAAATTCACGGGCGACAGCTCGACGGGGCCGATCGGGTGCGTGCGCGAAGCCTCCTGCGCGGCGACGAGGAGCCGCGCGAGGCCGGCTTTGAGAACGATCAGCCGCGCCTTGGTCCACTGCGTCGGCGACACCGTCAGCCCCGGCTTTCGCGCCTGCATCCCGTCCATGTACGGCCCGAGGTAGCGCTCAAGGGGCGCCATCGCTTCGCCGACCTTCCCGGCGTCCGGAACGAGCGCGACGAGGAGGTTCGAGGCCGCGCTCAGGTCCAGCCGCAGCCGCTCGTATCCGCCGCGCGCGTGCGCCGCGATCCATCGATGCCGGGGCGCTTCGATCCGCGCGGGCGCATGGACCTCAAGCGAGGGGATGACACGCCGCAGCTCGGCGACGGAGAAAGTGTCGTCCGGAAGCGTCCCGTGAACGTCGAGCGACGCCGCGCCAGGGGCGCTTCCTTCGATTTCAATCGCTGGGCGGAGCGGCATGGATCGCAGAGCCCACGCAGTGAGGGAGTCGAAGCGGGGGGTGGCGGCGAGCTCTTCGGCGCGGGACCAGTTATTGAGGACGATGACGGAGGGCTGGAGGGACTTGGCGAGGGCGGAGACGGCGAGGAAGGTGGGAAGAGGTTCGCCGCCGGGGGCGGTGAGGAGCATGGTGCGCTTGTCGGCGGTGGAGAGGCGTATGAAGACCGTTTCGAGGTCGGAGTTTTCGGGATCTTTGGGCCCGATCATGGCGTAGGGCAGGGCGTCGTCGGGAACGAGGTAACGGACGGCGGCGTCGGCGCCGGAGAGTTCGGCTGCGGCGGCGCGGGCGCATTCCTCCGGAGAGGAGCCGCGGCGGAGCTCATCGAGGACGCGGTCCGCGGCCTGGGCCATGCGACGGCGGGTGACGACGGCCTGCTCGACCTGCTGGATATCGCCGAGGCCGGGGGAGAGGCGTTCGAGGACCGCGAACTCCACGGGGATGTTCTCCGCGACGGGAATGGCGCCCTGTCCGCCGCCAAAAGCGCGGGCTTCGACCCAGCGGGAAGCGGAAGCCAGGGTGAAGGAAACGACGGTGCCGAGAAGGAAGGTCGTGGCGGAGACGTAGAGCGTGGGCCAGAGGGTGGTGCGCGAGGACTTGTTCCAGAGCTTGATCGCGAGGAGCGACGACAGGATGTAGCCGAAGCCCAGGAAGTCGGTCGCGTTCCACTGGGGCACGGCGAAGCTGAGGATCCATCCGATGACGATCTTGAGGCAGACGCAGACGCAGAAGCAGAACGTGACGAGGCGCGGACCTGCCCAGGTGATGCGATTCAGGCCGGGAAGTTTCACGACGTGGCGCCCCACCCAGACGACCAGGATCGTCTCGGCGATGGTGCCGATGAGCCGCGTGGGCTGGAGGAGCGAGATCGCGATGAGCGGAGGGAGGAGGATGCCGCCGAAGTCCCAGCCCTCGAGCAGGTTCATGCGCGCGGCCAGGAGGCAGCCGCAGATGATCATGATCTGCAGCTTGGACGACTGCGCGAAGTCGATCGAACTGTCCTCGTACACCGCGCCGAGTTGCGCGAGGTTGTAGTTCGTGAGGGGCTCCAGGAGCGCCTTGATGACGACAACCACCCCCAGCGTGCACACGCCGATCTGCATCAGCCCTTTCGGCAGCCCCGGTTTCCACATCAGATTCGATGCCAGGGGAACGACGACGAGCCCGATCGCTCCGAAGTCGCGGATGCGCGCAAGCATGTCGGTCTGGCCCGGAAAGAACAGGCGCGCCCCCTGCGGCAGCAGGAACTCCTCGACGCCGAGGCGCACCGCGAGCGCGACGAGCACGACCATGAAAAACCGTTCTCGGCCGAAAAGCGGCGTGTGCGTCCGGAATTTCCACGCGCTGTTGGAAATGATCTTGACGATGACCGTCGTGATGATCGCTTCGCCGACGATCGTGAGCGCGGACATCGGGTAAATCAGGCAGATCGGCGCGAGGTAACCGGGGACCACCAGGCCGGAAAAGACCCAGCCGTAGCGCTCGAACATCAGGGTGGTAATGAGCACGCCGACGCAGACGGAAATGACGAGGGAATGCTGGAGGCCGTTGGGGGAGAAGAGAGGGATCATTGGAAGTACGGGATCGGGAAAGACAATATAGAAATTCTCAATTCTGAATTCTGAATTCTAAATGAACGACTTCCAGGCCGCGGTGTCGTCAATTTAGAATTAGAAATTCAGAATTCAGAATTTCTATATTGGTCCTTTCTCTCCACGATCCTCCTTTCCCGTGACTTACGGCAGTTGCCCCGGCACCGGCGCCGGCATCCCGCTCGCCCCCGCATCCGCTTCCCGCGCTCCTTCGGGCGCCCCGGAGGAATCTTCCAGCCGGTTCGACACCTTCGCGAACGCCATCCTCACCGACGTCCCCACCGCTTCGTCGAACTCCGTCGTCATCTGCCCTCCCGCCGATTCCACGATCTTCTGCAATCCGTCCGCCGCGGCGTACTTCATCGTCGTCCCTGTCGGAAGCGCGCTCCGCATCCGCGAGATCGCCATCATCGGCGACCAGCCAGGGTCGTTGATCTTCACCGAGATCTCCGCGCCTTCGTCCAGCGCGCCGATCGTCACCGTCGAACCCCGCGGGCTCGACGACAGCGCCTGCTCGATCACCTGCATCATCGCCTGCCTCAACGCATTCGGCCGCGCCGTGCAGAACGGGACCACCGTCTGCCCGTCGTACGCCAGAATGATCCCCAGCTGCTCCGCCATCCCCGCCGCCGCCGCCATCGCCCGCTTCGCCTCGCTCACCAGATCTGTCGGCGTCAACTCGTCCGCAATCTTGTCCGCGCTGATCCCCGCCAGCATCGCCATCCGCCGGAAACGGTCTGAAATCCCCATCGCCTGGCTCCGGATCATCTCCAGGTCAGGTTTCACCGACTCGTCGTTCGTCACGTCCGCCACTTCCTCCGCAGATTGCGCGATCACCGTCACCGCGTTCCTCACGTCGTGCACGAAATGCTCCAGCAGCTCGCTCTTCAGCCGCTCCGCCTCATACAGGTCGCTCACCTCCGTCACCACAAGCGCGACCACGTCCGAAACTCCCTTCGCTCCCCCGCCCTTCTCGTCGCCTCCTCCCAGGTCCAGCTTGATCAGGTTCGACATGTAGTGCCTGACCGGGTGCCGCTGCACGCTCGCATACAGCGTCCAGCGCGCTTCGCTCCGGATCGTCTGCGCAATCCCGTGCCAGACCTGCACGTCGTTCTGGTTCGAGATCGTCCGCAGAAACGCAATCAGCGGATCCTCGAAGTCCACCGCAAGCTCTTCCGCCATTTTCTGGAAGCGCTTGTTGTAGACGAGCGGGCGGCCGACCAGGTCGCAGACGAGGACGCCTTCGCTGAGGCGGTCGAGGAAGCTGAGCAGGAAGGTGCGCTCGAGCTCGGTCTGGTCGACCGTTTTCCGGAGGACCGACAGCTGGCTCTCGGGGTTCGTGATCGACTCGACCGTCGGCAGCTCCGCCTTCGCCGCGGCCGGGCCCAGGCTGCCGAGCGGCACGATCGCGCGCCCGACGAACGAACGGTTCTCCTGCCACCACGCCTGCGGGTCGCCCTTCGGCACCATGACCAGCCACGTCGACCGCCCGGCGCGCTTCGCGATGTTCTCGACCACGACCTGCGGTCCGATTTCCGGCGGACGGTAAAAGAGCGGCCGGTCGCCCGACGCCTGCGCCGCGGCCACGACGCCTTTGGCCCCTGCAGGGAACCAGTCCCACAGGTCCGTGCGGTCCTCCCGGGTCGACAGCGCGGTGAGCGGGCGCGAAGGATCGTCGCTGAGGACCGCCGCGGCCTCGAGGTCCAGGAGGGCACGGAAGGAAGCGACGTCGCGCTCGTCCGAAGCAGGGCGCGTGAGGATCGGGTTCAGGACGCGACTGCGCCCGAGCCGGACCAGCAACTCGGCCATCCCCCGGCGGAGGAGACGATGCCGCTCGGCGAGGCCGAAGAGGTAGCCGCCCAGCAGCGTGGGCGCGACCGGCACGATCGGCACGAACCACAGCGCCTGCACGCGCGCGAGCCAGAGCAGCGCGAGC
>WSZJ01000196.1 GCA_009773755.1 Planctomycetota bacterium
GACTTCGTACCGCGCCTCCGCGGCCCGGTCCGCGGCCCGCCGCCGGACCGTCGTGGGTTGCGACGCGGGCTTCTTGTCCTTGCTAGGGCCGCGCTTTTTCACGGCGCCAGTGAAGCGGTGTTAGCAGCGCGAGGCAAGCGTGCGAAATGCGGTAGACTTCGCGCGGCACAGGGGCGTCCGTCACTGAATAGGGGAGGGGCCATGATCCGCGGCGTTCACACGATGTTCTACACGTCCCGCGCGAAGCAGCTCCGCGAATTCCTTCGCGACAAGCTCGGCTTCTCATTCACCGACGTCGGAGGCGGCTGGTTGATCTTCGATCTGCCGGAAGCGGACATGGGGTGCCATCCCGCGGACCCGGCGCACGCAGACTCGAAGACGGGGACGCACGCGATCTCGTTCTACTGCGACGACATCGCGAAGACGGTCGCCGGGCTGAAGAAAAAGGGCGTGAAATTCGAAGGGCCGGTCCGAGACGAGGGCTACGGGCTCGTCACCTTCTTCAAAGTTCCCGGCGGATTCTCGCTTCAGCTCTACCAGCCGAAATACCAGAAGAAATCGCGCAAACGGTAACGATTCGAAACGCGGGACGGCGCCGCGGTGTATGAATCGAGACTCCCGCTCTCGAGGTTCCCATGCGCATCCCGGTCGCCGCTTCCGTCCTCGCCGTCGGCCTTCTCCTTTCCTGCGCCGGCGAGCCTGTTCCCCCCGACGAAGAACTTGAAAAAGTCGCGATGGAGTCCGATGGCAACCGCGTGGCCATCCTCGACGGCGCCGGGTATGTCTACAACCGCGACGCGAAGAAATGGGAGTTCTACAAGCGACTCTGGGAGAAGGACTGGTTCGAGAAGAACTATGTCCTCGATGGGGATCGCGTCTTCAGAGTCTCGGACGACGGAAGCAAGGTTGAGGTTTCGAAGCGGTTCAAGTCCGGGTTCGAGGACGCCGCGACGATCAAGGACCTCATCGGCCTGAAAAGCGGTTGGACCGCGTTCACGCTGCAGTCGCCGAAAACTCCGGAGGTTTCCGACTACGTGAAGCTGCGCAACCGGATTCTCAAGGGCGAGGCTTCGTTCATCGACAATGTCGTCGAGCCGTCCATCGCGAAGGCCCACGGTGGCAAGGCAGCGCTTCGCACGCACTCCGTCGCCTCCACGAAATCGATGGTCTGCGCCAAAGCCTCGCTCCAGTCCGAACTCATTCACTTCAAGAAGGGCGACGACTTCTGGTACAGCGCCTGGTACCTCGTCGAAGACCGCGTTCCCTTCACGCTCATGGATCTCGAGTCGACCTGGATTGAAGGTCACGCCGGCATCCGCATCACGACCTCGGAATCCGGGCTGGGGTTCGAGCTGAAATACCCGCCGAAGCCCCACTACCGCCCGACAAAATCGACACCGATCCCGGTAGGGAAGTGGTTCCACGTCGTCGCGCACGTGAAGCTCGACGAGAAGGCCGGCGTCTGCGAGCTGTGGCAGGACGGAGTGAAGGTCTGCGAGGGGAAGGGGCAGACGCTGCCCGTCGCGGAGACGATCTACAACTCGCTCGAGGTCGGGATCAGCGCGACGAATGTCGAGAGCACGACGTGGGTGGACGACATTGAGGTCTCGGACAGGGAACTGAAGTAAGCCTCACGACCGCGTTCTTTCAGGGTGCGGTGATGAACCACCAGGCGTGGCTGACGCCCAGCGACTCTCCGCTGGTGTTCTGGATGTAGGCCGAGAGCGACGCCGTGTAGGTCATCGAAGGCATGAGCAGCGCGGTCGGTGTGAAGGTCGCCGTTCGGGTCGTCGCGGTGTAGGTGACCGTGCCGGCAACGGGCATGCCGCCGCCGTCGTGGAGTATGAACGTGCCCGTCGTAATCGTGAGCGGGTCCATGGGGTCGTCGAAGATGGCCGTGACCACGGCCGTCGGCAGCACCCCGGTTTCCTCCGGGATCGGCGATTCGAAGATCACGTCCGGATGATGGGATTCGTCGCCGTTAGTGGACACGGCGCTCGTGCTGCTTCCATCCTTCTTGCAGCCCGCGACCAGGAACGCAACCACGACCGCCAGCGCCAGTATTCTCACCACGGCCTCCTTCGACGAGAGGCCCCCCGTTTCCGTCCGCATGGTACACGAGATCGGTTGGAGAGTTCGCGAGGAACTCTAGTGACCCTTGCCCGCCCCTACACCTTTGGCCATTTCCGCGGCCTTTACCGCTTCCAGCGCGCCCGCTTTCCACGACTGCACCTGGTTGCGCCCGCTTTTTTTCGCTACGTACAGCGCTTCGTCGGCGCGTGAGACCAGTTCTTCCGGCGACTTCATGTCCGCGGACCACTCGGCGATGCCGAAGCTCGCTGTGACGCTGAGCTTCTTCGTCTCGCCCTGGATCGACTTCGCTTCGAGTTTCTTGCGCAGGCGCTCGGCGAGCGCGGCCGCCTGCTCGGCGGTGGTTTCCGGGCAGAGAACGCCGAGCTCTTCGCCGCCATAACGGTAGGCTTCGTTCGAGCTGCGGATCGATTCCTTCACGATCTTCGCGACTTCCTTGAGGACCAGGTCGCCGGTGAGGTGGCCGTAGGTGTCGTTCACGTTCTTGAAGTGATCGACGTCGACCATGATGAGGGCGAGTGGCTCTGAATGGCGGCGGGCGATGGCTTCGTGGTGGTGGAGCTGGTTGGAGAAGTGGCGCTTGGTGAAGAGCCTGGTCATGCCGTCGCGGATGGTGCGTTCGTAGAGGTCGGGGGTTTTGATCGCGAGGGCGACGAAGTTCATGAGCTCGTGGAGTTCGCTTTCGAGGCGTTTTGCGAACGCGGCGCGTTCTTTTTCGTCGCCTTCCTGCGGGATTTCGACCTGAAGCGCGCCGATGGTTTCGCGGTCGGCAGTGATGGGGATCGCGAAGCGGAGGACGGCGCCGTCGTCGCGGGAAATCAGGCGGCGGCCTGTGAAGGCTTCGCCGGCGATGGCGCCGTCGATTTTCGCGCGGGCGATTTTCGCGGGCTCGGTGACAGCGTCGCCCTCGCGCCAGACGGCGCGGAGCTGCAGTTTTTCGTCGGCGACGAGATGAATCGCCACGAGCCCCGTGTCCGGCGTTCCCGCCGCCTGCGCAACAAGCCCGAGCACCTTCTTTGCGATCGCGCCGAACTCAAGCTCTTCGCGCAGCACGAGCATCATCTCGCGCGCCGCCGTCAAGAACTCCACGCGCCGTTCCAGCTCGTGCTTCGACCGCGCCGCTTCCTGCCCCGCCGTCAGGTAGACGTTCGCCTCCTTCGCGAGTTCCTTCTCGCGCCGCCCGGCCAGCGCCAGAAGCAGCCCGAGCACGAGCGCATAGATCGACGTCAGCGCCGCGAACGCCGCCAGCATCGGGATCACGCCGCCCCGGTTCGCCGCGGTCTGGTACTCGTCGCTGAACTGCCAGACCGTGGCCAGGACAAACGTCGCGGCGGGGAGCGTCGCGAACAGCGCGAACCAGGCGAAGCGCTTTTTCAACGCGCCTCTGTCAGCTGCGCAATCCGTTCGGCGGCGCGGCGCGTCACGCCCTTCACGCGCCGGACTTCGGCCGGGTGCCTGAACGGCCCGTGCGCCGCACGGTCGGCGACGATCCGCCCGGCAGTCTTCGGCCCGACGCCGGGGAGGAGGTCGAGCTCCAGGGCGGAGGCGGCGTTGAGGTCGAGCAGGGGGAGGGGACCGTCAGGCGGCGGGACCGGTACGAACGATGGGATCGCGAGGACCACCGCGGCAAGGGCGCCGGCGACGGAGGCGAAGGCCGCGGTCCGCGAGGTCATGGGAGTCCATGGTAGAGGCGGGATGCCTGGAGTCAACCCGAGGGCCCTTCGGGGCATCCGGGTTTGCGCGCTTCCGGCCGTGAAATCCGATCGGATCCTTCTTCGGTGCGGGCGGGGAGATGAGGGACCGAACTGCCGAGAACACTTGCTGAAAGCGGGCGTCGGTTGAGCGGGCGAGCGAATCCACTTTCCGCGAGAGCGCTTCGTGTGAAGCCAGGAATTCCCGCAGTCGCACGAAGGCGCGGACGATTTGAAGGCTGACATGAACGGCGCGCGGGCTTCGAAGAACGGCCGAGAGCATGGCCACGCCGTGTTCGCTGAAGGCAAGGGGGTGGTGCCGGCGGCCTCCCCACGAGCCTGAGTTGCCGCGAAGGCCCGCCAGGCGAGACGCCTCGGTGTGAGTCAGGCGAAACATGAAGTCGGCCGGAAATCGTTCCTGGTTCCGCTTGACCGCCTGGACGAGGGTCCTGGTTTCGACCCCGTAGAGGCAGGCCAGGTCGTCGCCAAGGATTACTTTCACTCCTCGAATCAGCAGGACGACCCGCTCCACCCTGCCTGCAGGAATCAGCGACACGGGGTGTTTCATATAGATGCTCCTGATGTTCTGAGGTAATTATATTCCAGGAGAAAACAAAGTCAACAGTGGTGCATGAAAATAGTCGTTCCCGGCAAGGGGCGGGCTCTCTGGTTCCCCCGAATTGAGATCACAATCTGTGATGTCAAATCGGGGACTCGGGGGCCTTCCCCGCGCGGGCCCGGAACTTGAGATCACAGATTGTGATCTCAAGTTTCCCCGCGAGCGTCTGGTCGAGACTCCCCGGGGAGGTCTCATGCGACGCAATTCGGTGCCGCGCGCCCGCCGAGGACGGCCAGGAGGTTCTCCGCCGCCATCACGGCCATCCGGTTGCGGGTGTCCACGGTCGCGCTCGCAATGTGCGGGAGCAGGATGGCGTTCTCGAGTTCGAGCAGTCCGGGGTGGACTGCGGGTTCGCCTTCAAATACGTCCAGTCCGGCGGCGAAGATCCTGTTTTGACGCAGCGCGTCAACGAGTGCCCCCTCGTCGACGACCGGCCCTCGCGACGTGTTCACCAGGATCGCCGACGGCTTCATTCGCGCGAGGAACGCCGCGTCGACCAGGTGCTTCGTCTCCGCAGTGAGCGGCGTGTGGATGCTCACGACGTCCGAGGTCGCCGCCAGCTCGTCCTTCGAGACCGCGCGCGCGCCGCATTCCTTCTCGAACTCCGGCTCCGCCAAGCGCGAGTGGTACACCACTTCCATCCGGAATCCCTTCGCCATCCGTGCGACTTCCTGCCCGATCCTCCCGGCGCCCAGGATGCCGAGCCGCTTCCCGACGATCGTCTGCCCCTGCAGCAGCATCGGATCCCACCCCTTGAAACGCCCCGCACGCAGGAACCGCTCCGCTTCCCCCAGCCGCCGCGCCGTCGCGAGGATCAGCGCGAAGGCGAGCTCCGCCGTGGCCTCCGTCAGGCATCCGGGCGTGTTCGTCACGGTCACAAACCGCTTCCTCGCGGCCGCCAGGTCGATGTGGTCCGTCCCGACCGACATCGTCGCCACCACGCGAAGGCCCGGCAGGTCGAGCACGTCCGCGCCGATCTTGTCCGTCAGCTGGCACAGGATCCCGGCGCATCCTTCGCCCCGCCGCGCGATTTCGCCGGGCTGAAGCGGCCCCGGGCTCATCTCGACGGTGACGTGCGGGAAGAGCAGCGCGAGCCCGGCTTCCGGGATCGGGCGCGTGACGAGGACGCGGGGCATGCGGACAGATTAGAGGCGCCGGGAGCGAGCGGCAATGTTCGCTTCCCGACTCCGCCGCCCGCCCCGCACAATCGCCCCATGCCCGCTTCGGATGTCATCGCCCTCGTCCTCGCTCTCTACGATTTCTCGAACACTTCGCAGATTGCCGTGCTGTTTACGCGCGAGATGGGAAAAGTGCGCGGCCTGGCCAAGGGAGCGAAGCGGGCGGACGGGGCGTTCCAGGGCGGGCTGGACGTCGGCTCCGTCTATCGGCTGCGGATGCTTGCGAAGAACGAAGGCCTCGACCTGCTGACGAAATCCGAGATGTCGGAAGCGTTTCCCGGCCTGCGCACCGATCTCCCGGCGCTGTACGCGGCCTTCTACGTCCTCGAGCTGGCCGACGCCCTGACCGTCGAGCACGATCCGCACCCGGAGTTCTGGGACGCGACGATCTCGGCGCTCCGTCTCCTCGACCATTCGGCGCCGCGCGACATCGTGCTCTTCGCGTTCGAAGCGGCCGCGATGCGTCTGCTTGGCTTCATGCCGCGCGTGGACGACTGCGCCGGCTGCAGCGGCAAACTCCCGGCGAGGCCGGCATTCTCACCGCGGATCGGTGGCGCGCTCTGCACGGCATGCGCGCCCCGCGATCCCGGAGCCCGGCTCGTTTCGGCCGGTTCCCTCAAGATGTTGGCCCGCCTGGCGGAAGGCACCATTCCGCTGGAGTCCCTCAATGTCGATGGAAGGATCGGTTCCGATCTGCGAGCCGCCTTCGACCTGTTCTGGCTGAACCTGCTGGGACGCGAGCTGAGGAGCGCCTCCTTCCTCCACAAGTCCTGAACTCCCGTCTCCCGACTCAGATCTCCAAACTGCCGTCTTGCGCCCTCCCCGCTCTTCCGATAATCTCCGCAACCCCGTTTTTCATTTCGGAGACCGTGAACGATGCAGCGGACCCTGGTGATGGTGAAGCCGGACGGCGTGCAGCGCGGGCTGGTCGGCGAAGTCATCGGCCGGCTGGAGCGCAAAGGACTGAAGATCGCCGCACTGAAGTTCCTGAGCCTCGGCAAGGCGCGCGCCGAAAATCTGTACTCCGTGCACAAGGAGCGGAAGTTCTACGCCTCCCTCATCAAGTTCATCACCGGCGGGCCGGTCTGCGCCATCGCCGTCGAGGGCCCCGCGGCGATCACGCTCGTGCGCAATCTCATGGGCGCGACGTTCGGGACCGAAGCGGCGCCGGGAACGATCCGCGGCGACTACGGCGCTTCGCGCTCGTACAACCTCGTGCACGGCTCCGACTCGCCCGAGTCCGCGCAGCGCGAGCTGCCGATCCTCTTCGACGCCGCGGACTTCGTGGACTACAAGCTCCTTGGCGCGCCGTGGGTCTACGACGAGGCGGAGGACAAGTAAATGAAGGGGCCCGTCCGCTTTCTCTGGAGCCCCGGCAGTGAGGCGGGGGCGGGCGGGCGGGTGGCGCCGGCGGCGACGGCGTGCGCTGCGGCGGCGCTTG
>WSZJ01000197.1:0-16060 GCA_009773755.1 Planctomycetota bacterium
CGCGAGCACGAGCCCGCTGACGCACTCGAGCGCGAGGGCCGCCAGCGCCATCGAGCCCAGCGCGGCTCCCCAGCCGACGTTCGGCGGCTGCGGCCGCGTCGCGTCCGCCATTGCCCGGGCGCGCGATTCGCGCCACCCGATACGCCGGTCGAGTCCGTCGAAGAATCCGCCCCAGTTCAACCCGTCACCTCCCACGCATCTCCGGCGTCGCGGACCTCGAAGCGGCGGAGGTCCGCAGGCGGCGGCCCCGAGAGGCGTCGCCCGTCCGCGTCGAACGTCCCCTTGTGGCACGGGCAGAGGAAGCGCTTGTCCGCCGCTTCCCAGCGGACGATGCAGCGCGCGTGAGTGCAGACGAGGGAAAACGCGACGGCGCCGGAGCCGGAAGCGACGAGGACGAAGGGCGCGCCGCGAAGCGAGCCGGTCGCGCGGCCGTTCTGCAGAGAGGCCTTCGGGATCCGCGCGGTCGAAGGCGGCTCGTCGCGAGGCCACAATGAGGCGCCCGCCGCTGCCGCTCCGCCCACGGCCGTCGTCGCCGCCCAGGCGGCGAGGGCTCGATTGAGGAATTCGCGTCGAGTGCTCGAATCGACCATGGCCGAAGGTTAGCGTCGGCTGATGGAAAACGCATTTACTTAAGCCGGTAAATCCGCCCTTCCCACGGTTTCTCCCACGGCCACTCCGGCGGCATCACGATGCTCCCTTCGAACTGAAGCCGCTCTCTGGGGATCGAGTCGAAGGACTCGTTGCCGCCCGGGGAAGTCGCCCAAGTGAGCAGCGTCCCCGCCGGCGCGCTTTGCCATTGGTCGATCCGCACCCAGTCGCCTCCCTGGATCCGCGCGATGGTCGAGTGGTCCGTCATCAGGCCGCGGCCGGTCGCGAGTTGCCGAGCGCCAAGGTAGGAATTCGGGCGATACCAGGCCGCGAATCCGGCGCATCCGATGGCGACCGCCAGCAGCGCCGGCCGCGCCAGACCTCTCACCGATTCGAATCCGAACGCCGCGCACACCGCGAGCGCGGGGATCATCGTCACCAGATAGCGCGGCATTCCGTACGAGCCGAGAATCCCGACGGTCCAGAGAATCGTGTGACCTGCGACGACGGAAGCGCAGACCGCCGGGGTGATCGGCGGCGCGCGCTTCACGCCGCACGCGGCCGGCACGAGCAGCGCGCCCGCGGCGACCGGGAGAAGCGCGAAAAACGTCCACCAGGGGCCGCTTCCGTAATGCGATGCGCCCCAGGGGTGAGGCTGCTGCGCGAAGAGGAACTGCGCATTGCCTGTCGCGGCCCATCCGGCGAGATGCCAGAGAAGCGGCGCGACCGGGAGGCACGCGAGGCCGGCCCACGAGCGTTTCCGGATCAGGAACGGCGTCCACGCGATCCAGAAGAAAATCGCGTCGAAGCGCGCGAGGAACGCGAACGAGGTCGCAAGCGCGGACCAGGCGAATTTCTCCCGAGACCAGAGGTAGAGCGCGGCGGCAAGAAAGAGGGCGCAGGAAATTTCCGTGAGCCCCGACGCGACGCCGCGCACCCAGAAGGGCGCGAGTCCCGCGATCGCGACCGCGAGGAGCGCCTCGCGTTCTTTCGCCCCGAACCGCAGCGCGGCGGCCCGCACAAGCGCCAGCGCAGCAGCGGCCAGGGCCGCCTGCACCAGCTTGACGCCGACGGCCGCGCCGCCGAACAGGATCACTCCCGCCATCAGAGTCGTCATGACCGGTTTGTGCCACGGGTCCAGCAGGAACGACGGATGGTCCAGCGCCCATTTCGCCCCGAGAAACCGGGCGTCGCTGTCCGCCTCGCTCAGGTACTCGCCGGTGGCGAAGGCGAGGCCGGTGTAGACGGCGAATGCGGCCGCGAAGACGGCGAGATCCATCAAGCGCGTTCCCGGTTCGTCGGTCCCGCGGGGCGTCGCCGCGTTCATTCCTCGCGCCGTTCCAGGGTCACCGCGGCCGACGCGCCTGGCCCGCGCACGGCATCGACCGCGAAGAATCCGTCAGGCATGAGCGCCGCTTCACGCCACTCCAGAATCTGCAGATTGTCGATTCTCAGAGTGGCTTCGCCAGTGGAAGGCGGGTAGAGCGCGACGTAGAAGGTCGCCATGTTGGCGGCGAGGCCCGTTGGTGACGGCGCGAAATCGGCCGCGGAGAAATCCACGATCGTCTCGCGCCAGGCGCCGTCGCCGGCCGTGGTGAATGGAACCTCAACGGAGCGGATGAAAACGGACTCGGGGTCTTCGGTCGGGTTGCTGTCATCGAAATTGTAGATGTCGAGTATGACGCTCGCGTCGATCTCGCCGGTCGCGGCCGCCCGGAGGCGCATCGACCGTGTCGGGAGCGGGTCGAGCGGAACGACGACGCCTCCGCCCAGATCCTCCCACAGCCTGTGGTCGGTAAACACGACGCGCGAAACCGGCCGCATGCGCACGCGGACGGTGTTGGCGGATGTCCGGTAGAAGCGAAGCACGCGGTTTCCCGAGAAGGCGGCAGGATCGACGACGACGCCTTTGTCGGAGGTCGCGTCCGTGTTGTCCCAGTGCAGGCCGCCCTGGGCGACGCCATCGGCGGCATCGTCCTCGAAGCCGCCATAGCCGTAGACGTCGCGGCCGAACAGGAGTCCGGCGGGAAGCGGAGCGCCGCCGGGGCCGCGCGCGCGAGTCAGGCCGGGCATCGAAAGATCCGCGGCCTCCGTGCTCGACGCCGTCACGACGAGCGGCGTCGCGGGGCCCGGACCGACGAGCAGCCGCGCGGTGTGCCCTTCGAGGACGAAGCGCGCCTTCGCGACCGAGGGATTCGCCGCGGCCAGCGTGTTGAGCACGGCCAGGGCGGGCTTCGTGGAATGAAAATCGAGGTCCGACCGCTCGTGAACCAGGCCGAGCACCCCGGTCCCCGCTTCCCCGGTCACCGGCGCCGGACGGTAGCGCAGAATCGTGGCGGGATAGAAGCGCGCCTGGAGAAGCGTCGGCCCCTCGAACACGGTGCGAAGGGTACCGCTTCGGTAGGTCGCCAGCAGGTTCTGGTCGAAGACGCAGTTTCCGAGACTCCAGCAGACGAGCTTGCCCATGTACCACTCCAGGCCCTGAAGCACGTGTGAGTGGTGACAGACGACGAGGTCTGCGCCGGCATCGATCGCGGCGTGCGCGGCGATCTCGATGCCGGACGATTTGGTGTCGACGTACTGAAAAGACGCATGAAGCGAGACGACGACGATGTCAGCGCCGCCTGCCCTGAGCGCGGCGACGTCGGCGGGGAAGCGCGAGGGGAGCATGTTGTTGGCCCCGCCGTGGCCGCGGCGCGCGATCCAGTCCTGGAGTTCCGGGTAGACGGCGGTCGCCGAAGCCCACATCGCGGCGATTTCCGCCGCGCCCGGCCCGCCGGCTTCGGCGGTCTCGATCTCCCGCCACGCGGAGCCGATCCTGCGTGAGGCGAGAGGGATGGTGACGGTCGCGCCCGTGAAACCCCAGTCGCGGAATTCGTACTGCCACGACTCGGTCGGGGGAAGACCAGGCGGCACGGGGTCCGCATCGAGCGGATACGCGTCGTTGACCGCGTCTCCCGTGATGCTCGTGTAGGAAAGCAACCCGACGCTCAGCCCGCCGGAACCGACCGTGAGCGCCGTCTCCGCTTCCACGTCCGTCAGTCCCGCGCCCAGTCGCGGGATGCCCGCGCCGTCGATCGCCGCGAAGGTCGACGAGAGGCCCGGTTCCAGCCAGTCGCGGGAGTGATTGTTTCCGAGGTTGACGACGTCGACGCCGAGTTCGTCGAGCGCCTCGGTGATTTCGGGCGGAGACTGAATGAGGAAGCGTTTTTTCGGGTAGGCCGCGGTATCGGGGAGCGAACCGACAACGGTTTCGAGGTTGACGATGCTGAGGTCCGCTGCGCGCAGGACCGGCGCGGTCGAGGACACGACCGCGCGGGCGCTGGCGCCGCCGTCGCCCGGGGTGACGACCGCCGTGTCCGTTTCGGTCGGCGTGACATATCTGCGGCCGAGCATGGCGTCGCCCCCGAAGTGAATCGCGAGGCGCGGGAGGCCGCCCGGTCCGGTTGAAGCCAGAAGCGGAAGCAAGCGCGTGGCAGCGCTGTCGGACTGGTCGAGGAGGAAGGGCTCGGTGAGGAATCCCGCGAGAGAGACTTCCGCGGTGACGGGTTCATTGAGGCCCGGGATCAAAGCGGTGCCGTCGGAGGCCGATGTGAAAGTCGAACCGGCGACGAGAATGGTCGCTCCGGCGAGCGGCGCGCCGGCCTCGTCGACGACTTGCACGGTGATGGCCCAAACGGGTGGAGAGGGTGGGGGCGGCGGTGGAGGCGGCGGCGAGCCGCCACCGCCACTCGAAGATCCTCCTCCGCTGCTTCCGCCGCTTCCATATCCCGTCGACTTCTTGTGACAGGCCGGCAGCGCGGCGAGGAGGAGGGCCGCCATCAACGCCGCGGCGATGCGGGAGCGCTGCAACACGACGCGCAGTATACCGGTCGAGGAGGATTGCGGCCCGGCGCAAACTCGGCTAGATTGAGGGGTTTATGCGCTCGGAGATCGTCCTTGGCGTCGACGTCGGCGGCACGGCGATCAAGGCCGGCGCGGTGGACCGGCGAGGGCGGATTGTGGCGAAGCGGGAAATCGCGACGCCGGCGGATGGACCCGCATCGATCATGGTGGCGGTCGGCCTGATCGCGCGGGAGTTGCAGAAGGAAGCCGGGCGAGCGCTGGCGATCGGGGTTGGTTGGCCGACGCCGCTTGATCCGGAGCGCGGAATCGTGCTATTTGACAACAAGCTGGGAAGTGCGGGCGTGAACATCGAACGGATGGCATCCCGTGCGACAAAGTTGCCGGCGTGCATTGAGAACGACGCGAACGCGGCGGCGCTGGCGGAGTACCTGTACGGCGCGGCGAGAGGAGCGGGCTCGGTCGTGCTGCTGACGCTCGGGACCGGGGTCGGCGGCGGGATCGTGCTCGGCGGGGAAGTCTGGCACGGCCGCGACGGCGCGGCGGGGGAAGTCGGTCACGTGAAGGTGCACCCGGGCGGGCGGCGGTGCCTGTTCTGCGGCCGGCGAGGGTGCCTGGAGGCGTATGCCGGGGCGCAGGCGATTCTCAAGCGGTACCGCGCTTCCGGAAAAAAGGCGGAAGGCATGAAAGACGTCGTCGACGCGGCCCGCCGCGGAGAACGGCTCGCCGTGAAGATCGTGTCGGAGATGGCCGAAATGATCGGGATGGCGGTCGCTGACCTCGCGAACGTGCTCAATCCCGAGATCGTCGTGATCGGAGGCGGCGTCGCGCGGGCCGGAGACATCCTGTTCCGCCCGATCCGTGCCGCCGTCGCAAGAGAAGCACTTCCTAATGTCTCAAAAGGCCTGCGAATCGTGCCGGCGAAACTCGGCAACGACGCGGGCCTCCTCGGAGCCGCCGGATGCGCCTGGAAAAGATTCGGAACTTCTGCATCATCGCCCACATCGACCACGGCAAGTCGACGCTCGCGGATCGCCTCCTCGAGCTGACCGGCGCGGTCGCCTTGCGGGACATGCAGGCGCAGCTTCTCGACTCGATGGACCTCGAGCGGGAGCGCGGCATCACGATCAAGGCGAAATCCGTCGCGATGAAGTACGTGCTCGACGGGACGCCGTACCTGCTCAACCTGATCGACACGCCGGGACACGTGGACTTCACCTACGAAGTCAGCCGTTCGATGGCGGCGTGCGAAGGGGCGATCATGCTGGTCGACGCGACGCAGGGCGTGCAGGCGCAGACGGTCGCCAACACGCTGCTCGCGCTCGAAGCGCACCTGGACATCGTGCCCGTGATCAACAAGGTGGACTACGAACTCGCTCGGCGTGCATGCGGAGGAAATTCTGAAGATCAGCGCCAAGACCGGGCGCGGCGTGCCGGAGCTGCTCTCGGAAGTCATCAAGCGCGTCGACGCGCCGGAGTCGGAGCCGGGCCGGCCGCTTCGCGCGCTCATCTTCGACTCGGTCTACGACAGCTACCGCGGCGTGATCATTCACGTCCGCCTCGAGGACGGCTCCATCAAGGCCGGCCAGGAAATCACCCTTCTGTCGACGAAGACGAACCACAAAGTGGAAGAGGTCGGGGTCTTCACGCCGAAGCGCTTCCAGACCGGCGAATTGAAAGCTGGCGAAGTCGGCTACATCATCGCGGGCCTCAAACAGATCCGGGACGTGCGGGTCGGCGACACGGTGACGACCGTCGGCGACACGGTGGAAATGCTTCCCGGATTCCGCGAGCCGAAGCCGATGGTGTTCTGCGGCATCTACCCGACGAACGACCAGAATTTCACGGAAATGAAGAAGGCGCTCGAGAAGCTCTCGCTGAACGATTCGGGATTCACCTGGGAGCCGGAGACGTCGGAAGCGCTGGGATTCGGGTTCCGGTGCGGCTTCCTGGGGCTTCTGCACATGGAAATCGTGCAGCAGCGGCTGGAGCGCGACATGGACGTGGACGTGATCCAGACGGCGCCGAACGTGACCTACGAAGTGGTGCGGAGGGCGCGGGGCGGGAAACCGGAAACGATCCGCGTGGATAACCCGGCAAAGCTCCCGGACGAAGGGGAGATCGAAGAATTCCGCGAGCCGATCTGCCGCCTGAAGCTGATCTGCCCGACGGAATCGATCGGCGCGTGCATGAAGCTGTGCCTGGAGCGGCGGGGAAAATTCGTGCAGCAGGAGTACATCTCGCCGATCCGCGTGATCCTCTCGTACGACATTCCCTTCGCGGAAATCATTTACGATTTCTACGACAAGATGAAGTCGATCACGCGCGGCTACGGGACGATGGACTACCAGATCCTCGGATACGAGGCGGACAACCTGGTGCGGCTGCGCGTGCTTGTCGCGGAAGAGGAGGTCGACGCGCTCTCCATCGTCTGCCACCGCGACCAGGCGGAGTACAAGGGGCGCAGGATGATCCAGATCCTGCGCAAGGAAATCCCGCGCCACCTGTTCGAAGTCGCGCTCCAGGCCGCCATCGGGGGCCGCGTCATCGCGCGCGAGACGATCAAGTCGGTCGGAAAGAACGTCACGGCAAAATGCTACGGCGGCGACATCAGCCGCAAGCGGAAACTGCTGGAAAAGCAGAAGGAAGGGAAAAAGAAGATGAAGAACGTCGGAAGCGTCGAAATTCCGCAGAAGGCGTTCCTTGCGGTCCTGTCCGTCGACAAGGAATAGTCGTTCAAGAGAAGTGGCGTCCGTCCGCCAACCATGTACAAACACTTCAAGGCCCTGAAGGAAGGTCTTTCCGGACACCCGGCGCTTCGCTACGCGGCGATCGGGATGTTCCTGTTTGCGCTCGCGTACCACTGGATCGCTTCGGTCTCCGGCGGATTTGGAATCGAAGGCGGGAATTCCCTCCCCGTGCTCGCGATCCTGAGCGTCATGTACCTCGTGCCGATCGCCGGGATGACGGCGAACCTCCGGTCCGGATTCTCAGCAGGTTGGACGATCGGAATCCTGTGCGCCATCGCATCTCTTCGATTCATCCTCAAAGTCCCGGGCATCTACCGGGGATCCGGCGATTCGGACGCGGCAGTCTGGATGGGCTTCGCCCTCATGGTCTATTTCACTCTCGCGTCGATCTTCAGCTGGCTCGCCCAGCCGGAGGAACAGGCCGCCGCCGCTTCCGGTGAGGACGACGGCGCGGGAGGAACGAAGCCGAAGAAGCAGACCGACCCGCTCGAGTGGACCCGCGACAACATCGAGGCGATCGCCGTCGCGTTCCTCATGGCGCTCATCATCCGGTGCTTCTGCATCGAAGTCTTCAAGATCCCGACCGGCTCGATGGAGCCGACTCTCTTCGGCGACACGAAGCCCGGCGAACCGCCGCCGGCCCACACCGGCGACCGCATCATGGTCGACAAACTCGGGCTCATCCTCCACGGCGTAAACCGCTTCGACGTCTGCGTCTTCAAGTATCCGCTCGACCGCTCTCGCAATTTCATCAAGCGCATCGTCGGCCTCCCCGAGGAAGATTTCCGCATCGAGCACGCGGACATCTGGACCCGGCCGCACTCAGGGGGGGACGGGAAGTTCCACCTGGCGCGCAAGCCCGCCAAGGAGCAGGCCAGCATCTGGTTGCACGCGTGGCCGGGGGACGATGTCTCGGCGGAGAAGTGCAAGAAGATGTGGGACGGCGCGCCGGCGGCGTGCTACGAGGCTGGCGCCAATTTTGACTCGGGACCCGCGAAGGGGGAAGCCGAGTTCCGGCTGCAGTCGCCGGTCAAGGACTACTACCGCGGCAAAGGGACGAGCGCGCGCGTCAACGACCTCTCGATTCGCTTCAAGGCAATCATGGCGGCCGGCTCGGAGCTATTCGTTACCAACGCGCGCAGCGACGGATACGGGCGGTTCACGACGTCCATTGCGGCCGACGGCACCGTCCGGTTCTCCCACCAGCCCGACGTCGACGGCACATTTACACCGCTTCCCCCGCCCTCGCCCACCTCCGCCGGCGCAGTCGCCGCGGAAGCGGACGTCGAAGTCGCGCAGTGGGACGGCGCGATTCACGTCCGGATTGCCGGGCGCGAAGTCGCCGCGTGGGAGTACGTCGACGTTCTCCCGGATGCCTTGCGAAATCCGGACCCGCCGTCCTTCCAGATGTCGTTCGGTTCGCGCGGCGGCGCTGTGAGATTCCGCGGGGTCTGGGTCGGAAGAGACATTCTCTACAACAAAGCGGGACAGTCGAGCGGCGAGTCGGTACTCACGGGAAAGGAGTTTCTTCCGATCCCGAAGGACCGGTATTTTGCGATCGGCGATAACGTGTGCAACTCGAAGGACGGGCGGCTGTGGAAAGAGCGAAAAATCGAGCTGAAAAACGGACAGACGATCATCGGGGACGGGGACTCGCCCGAGAACTACCCGCAGAACCGGACAGGGGAGACCACGAGGGAACGCTTCCGCGACCTGGAAGGAACCGACCATTTTTTCATCCAGGAAGAGGTCAAGGACGAAGGGGACCGTGACAAGGAGTGGCATCCGTTCGTCGCGCGGGAAGAGATGGTCGGGAAGGCGCTGGTGGTGTGGTTCCCGTTTGCGCGGTTCAAGATGATTCGATAAGAGTTGTGAGTTCGGGGTCGGGAGTTCGGAGTTCAGTCGACGGCCGCGGGACGTGGCCGCGTCAAGAACTTGTAACGGAGGCGCTTCATGAAGACGGCGGTGTTCGGCGTCATTGCGACGCTCTCAATCGCTTTGTGCGCGGAGGCCGAGGTGAAGACGAAGGCGATCGAGTACAAACATGGAGACGTCGTGCTCGAGGGATGGATGGCGTGGGACGACGCGGCGAAGGAAAAGCGGCCGGGGGTGCTGGTGATCCACGAGTGGTGGGGGCACAACCCGTACGTTCGCAAGCGCGCGGAGCAGCTCGCTTCCGAGGGCTTCGTCGCCTTCGCGCTGGACATGTACGGCAAGGGGGTTCTGGAGACGGATTTCGGCGGCGCCGGCAAGCGGGCGGGGGCATTCAAGGGGGACCGCAAGCTGATGCGTGAGAGGGCGCGCGCCGGGCTCGACGTGCTGGCGAAGGACGAGCATGTGGACGCGAAGAAACTGGCCGCGATCGGCTATTGCTTCGGCGGCACGGTGGCGCTGGAGCTCGCCAGGGACGGTGCGGATCTTGCGGCCGCGGTGTCGTTTCACGGCGGACTGGAGACGTCGATGCCCGCCGAAAGGGGGAAAGTGAAAGCGAGGCTTCTCGTCTGCCACGGCGCGGACGACGGATTTGTGCCGGCCGAAGAAGTCGCGAAGTTCGAAGATGAGATGCGGAAAGCCGGGGCGGACTGGCAGCTGGTGAAGTACAGCGGGGCGGTGCACTCGTTCACGAATGCAGATGCGGGAAATGAGCCGGCGAAGGGCGTGGCTTACAACAAAGCGGCCGACGAGCGGAGCTGGCGCGCGATGAAGACGCTGTTTGAGGAGGCGTTTCGATAGTGGCCTCCGAGCGGTCAGGAACCACGGTTTTTCCCCGAGTTTTCAACAGCGGCTCATGGGGAAGCCGTGAAGTGTTGAAAATCTGTCAGAACGGACTTAAACCGCTCATGACAAATGGCTTACACATTGATGATCGCCGGACATTTCCATTCTGCCGCGCGACTTTTGCGATAGTTTTCAACGCCTGATGCCCCTTCTCATGGTCCAGAACCTCGTCAAATCCTACGGCTCCCGAGCCGTTGTCAACGGGGTCTCCTTTGACATGGAGCCAGGGGAGATCGTCGGCCTCTTGGGCCCGAATGGCGCAGGGAAGACCACCACGTTTCGAATGACCATCGGCATGATCACGCCCGACTCCGGAGCGGTGGTTTTCCGGGACCAGGACATCACACGCCTGCCGGTCTACCGGCGCGCCCGTCGTGGCATCGGGTACCTGTCCCAGGAACAGTCCGTCTTCCAGCGCCTCACTGTCGAACAGAATCTCCTCGCCATTCTCGAAACACTCCCTATGTCGCGCGCCGACCGCTGCGCCCGCGCGGAGTCGCTCCTCCAGGAATTTGGCCTTCTCAACGTGAGAAACAACCTCGGCGGACTTTGTTCGGGCGGCGAGAAGCGCCGGTTGGAAATCGCGAGAGCCCTCATCACGCAGCCGACCCTGCTGATGCTCGACGAGCCGTTCTCCGGCGTCGATCCGATCGCCGTGGAAGAAATCCAGAAGATCATCCGGCGGCTCCGGGAGAAAGGGATCGGCATTCTCCTGACCGACCATAACGTCCGCGAGACCCTGTCCGTCACCGACCGCGCTTACATCATCGCCGACGGCCAGATCCTCGCTCACGGAGCCGCGTCGGAACTCATCGACAATCCTGCCGTTAGAAAGGCATACCTTGGCGAATCGTTCCGGATGTAAGTCTCGAGACGATCAAGTTTTCGTTTTCTGTTCTGGTCGTTCAAAGATTTGCATGGGTCGCGAGCCCCGGACCTTCAGTACCATTCTTTTGCATTCTCTTTCATTCGCGACTCGTCTTTGTTGTTCGCAGATTGCGCACGGCGGAACTGAAGAAACAAAGACGGGTCGCGAATGAAGGAGAATAAAAGCGAATACAGACCGGAGACCTTTCCGGTGCTTTTCAACGCCGTCCCCGCCCGCGCGTTAAACCCCCATGAAACGTGACCCCCTCATCGCCATCGCCCTCGCCTGGGTCCTCCCCGGCCTCGGACACCTCTTCCTCGGCCGGCCGCGGAAAGCCCTCTTCTTCTTCGCGACTCTGACCCTCACCTACCTCCTCGGATATGTCCTCGCCGATTTCCGTTTCGTCCGATTCGACGACAATCCCTTCTACTACGTCGGGCGTTACGGAAGCGCGCTGACCTGGTTCGCGACGTGGCTGATTCGCGACAACGGCCCGCGCGGGATCACGCCGCTGGAGTTCTACGAGCCGGGCCTTCTCTACATGTGCGCCGCAGGCTTGCTCAACGTCGTGCTCGTTTTGAACCTTCTTTCCCTGAAAGAAGCGCCCGCCGATTCACCTCAGCAAGGTGAATCGCCGCCCGCGCCGCCCGCCGCCGAAGCTTGACGGTCCGGCGAAGGGGCCGCACAATTTCCGCTTCAACGAGATTTCACGGAGACGCCGAGATGCCGGGTGACCTGAAACTGTCCGTAACCGGATGGGTCGCTGCCGCCCTCCTCACCGTCATTACGTTCGTCGTCATGGGGCTTCTCGCCAGAGCCGATCGAAAGTAGCGCTCCCCGGCGCCGCGACCCGTGCTCGCTCAAATCATCCCATGGCTTGCGTCGCACGGGATCGAACTCAACGGCGAAAACCTGGCAGCAGTCGGGTTGCTGGTGGTCCTCGAAGCGATCCTGAGCGCCGATAACGCGATCGTGCTGGCCCTGCTCGCGTACAGCCTTCCCAAAGAAAAGCAGAAGGTCGCGCTGAAGATCGGAATCTGGTGCGCGTTCCTTTTCCGGATCATCGCGGTCGTCTTCCTGCTCGAGCTGCTCAAGATCCCCGCGACGAAGCGAATCGCGCTGGCGCTCGGCGGCGCTTACCTGTGCTGGCTCCCGATCAAGCACTTCAGGGCGAAGGTCAAGGGGGGCCTCAAAACCGAGGGGGAAGGGCCCGCGGTCGCTGCGGCCACAAGCCTGTTCGGAATGTCCCTGTTCTGGTCCGTGGTCGCGCGAATCGAATTCACGGACATCGTCTTCTCCGTCGACTCCATTCTCGTCGCCATGGCCGCTTCCAAGGTCCCGTGGGTCATCATCACCGGCGGAGTCCTCGGCATCATCGCAATGCGATTCGTGGCCGGCGGCTTCCTCAAGGTCATCGAGCGGTTCCCGCGAGTCGTGGACGGCGCGTATGTCATCGTCGGCGTGGCGGGGATGAAGATGCTCGTCGATCTCGCCCACATGCTCGCGACTCACAACACGCCGGACGAGCACTTCGAAAAGCTGCTGAAGCTGGTTTCATTCGGGCTCATCGCGGTCATTTTCACGGCGAGCCTCCTGCTCGGGCGCCGCAAATCCGGCGACGATGAGGAGGACACACCGGAAGCGGGTCTGGACGAGCCGAACGGCACCGCCGGGAAACCGGAGGTCACCCCCGCTGCGCCGGAACCGCCGAAGCCGGTCTAAGCGAACAAGGGTAAGTGTTTTCCCACCTGCGCCCTCCCGCATCTTCGGAACCGTTCGACTCGCCCTTCGGGCTCGCTCACGGTAAGCCGGGCCGACGCCCAGGATCGCCAGGCTGAGCAGCCCGAAAGTCTTCAGCCCTTTCCGCGCGATGTTCGCAGCGCCGTCCTCCTTCGCGGCCGTCATCACGAGCGACGTGATGAGCGCGATCGGGAAGTACAGGAGAAGGTACGAGAAAGGTTTCGGTCCCACGGACGGATGCTATCGCGGCCGCACGGCGGACGCAACGCCGTGCTAGAATGTGGCGAACGCGGGGGAGTCCCGGCCCGAAACTGGAGAAAAATATGTCCAACCAGAAGCGCTTCCTGATCGTTCTCGTCATCGCCTCGATCGCCGGCGGTGGGTATTACTTCTATTCCAAGGGGTTGAAGTCGAAAACCGACGGCCAGCTTTTCGAGATGGTCGCTTCCGGCGGCGGGTCCGCGAGCATGGCCGAGGCGGAAATCACGCTTCGCGCCCGCGGCGCCACGGGCGCCGACATTTTCCGCGCGCACCTCAAGGACACTTCTCCCGCATGCCGCAAGGCCGCGATCGGCGCGCTGGCGATCAAGAAGGACAAGGGCTCGGCGGACGCCCTGATCGCGATCCTGAAGGATCCCAAGGAAGACATGGAAGTCAAGGCAGCGGCGTGCACCGCATTCTCGGACATCCGCGTGACGGAGGCCCTGCCCGTCCTGATGGAGATGCTGGACGCCAAGAGCGAAGCGGTTCGTATCGCCGCGAGCGGCGCGCTTCGTTCGCTGACCCGGCAGAGCTATTCGAACAAGGAAACGGACAAGTGGAAGATCTGGTGGCAGGACAATTCGAAGACATTCAAGGTCACGGACTAAGCAGCTCCACGTTGATTTTGTGCCATCCATCCGCGCGCCTTTCGACGTCCCGCGGCGTCGTCGATCCTCACTGGAGCTCCGTTCCGCTCCAGTTCCGGTCTCCTCCTTGCGGGCCGCCGAAATTCGCGGCGGCTGGATGGCACAGAATCAACGTGGAGCTACTTGGAAGGGGCCGGGATCCACACCCACTTGCCGGCTTCCGCGGGTCCTCCACGCACGGCCTCCGCAATAATGGAAGCGCTTTCCGCGAGCCGGGGGCCTGGTCGATTGATGTAGGCGTTGCCGTCGATCGCGCAGACGCGGCCGGGGAGTCGGCGCGTGAGGCGTGCGAGCTCCTCGAGCGCCCGGCCCAGCGCGAACCCGCACGGCGCCACGACCGTCAGGTCCGGCGCCGCCGCTTCGATCGCTTCCCAGGAAATGCGCTCCGTCCTTTCCGTCGGCGGAACCGCCGGGATCCCGCCGGCGATTTCGAGCAACTCCGCGAACCAGTTCCCGGCCGCCATCGGCGGGTCGAGCCACTCGAGTCCGAGGACGCGCGGAAGCGGCGTCCGCCTGGGACGACGCCGAACGGTGTCCAGGGTGGCGTCGAAGGAAGCGGCCATCGGGCCGGCGTCGCGGCCGAGCGCGCGCCCGACGCGGAAAAAGTCTTCGCGGACATCGGCGAGCGACATCGGCGAGAGGGAGACGATCGTCACGTCGCGCGCCAGCGACTTTCGAGCTGCCGCTTCCACCTGTGAAAGCGGCACTGCGCAGACCGCGCACTGGTCCTGCGTGAGAATGACGTCCGGCTTGAGGCGCGCGAGAAGTTCGACGTCGATTTCGTAGATGGCGAGTCCACGTCCCAGGAGCGCCTCCACCGAAGCGTGAATTTCCGGGCCCGGTCGCGAAGGATCCATCCGCGGGCGGGAGACGACGGGCAGCGAAGCGGCTTCCGCGGGGAAGTCGCATTCGTGCGAGCGGCCGACGATCTCGCCGCCCGCGCCGAGGGCGAAGGAAATTTCGGTGGCGGCGGGGAGGAGAGAGACGATTCGCATGGGGACAAAGGAGAACAACGAAAGGAAAAACGAAAAACAAAAAACGAAAAACGAAAAGGACGGCGCTATTTCGGGAGGGGGACCGTCACGGGAATCTTCGTGTCGGCTCCGTTTCTTGAGACCAGCAGCGTAAACGTTTCCTTGGTGCGGATCTCGAGGTAATGCCGGATCGATTCGGGCTTCGCCATCGTGCGTTTCCCGGCGCGCTTGAGGACGTCGCCGACCTTGACGCCGGCCTTCTCGGCGGCTGAGCCAGGCGCGACCAGCGTCACGGCCAGTTTTTCGTCCATCGAAATGCCGAGCCGCGGCGGGGCGGGAGCGTGGTCCTCCTTTGTCCACCAGATCCAGTCGGCGCCCGGCGCGAGCATGAGATCGAAATTGTCCTCGGGCGCGCCGACGTCCCGCGCGTAGAGGACGCGGTAGCGGCCCTTGAAGCGCCGCTTGAGCCTTTCCGGAATTCCGCGGCGGGTGCGGATGTGGCCGCTTCCCGCGATCACCAGCAGGCGTCCTCCGTGGGATTTGAGCCACGCGGCGCCGCGGTCCGCCATCGTTTCGTCCCAGACGCAGAATGCTTCGTAGAACGTGTCGATCTTCATGCCCGGGTGGTGCGGCATGGTTTCTTCGAAGTACCGGCGATGTTCCGGATCCGTGAGAACGATCTCGGCGGGGAGCATTGCGCGTTCTTCGTCCGTCAGCGACCTGAGTCCGCCGCGGCCGACCTTGCGATTGATTTCCGGGGGCGCGTTCAGCGCGACGAGCGGGATCTTGTGTTCGCGGCAGAAGAGGAAGATGGGGCGGAAGAGCCTGTAGGGAAATCCCCAGGACTTGTACCAGTTGACGCCTTCCATGAATTCCCATTCGGTGAGTTCGCCGGCGTTCCACTGGTCGAGGACGGGCTGAAGCGACTGCGGGAACATCTCGAGCCCTACCGCGAAGTCGCCTTTGTCGCCGGCGAGCTGTTTGACGGCCTCGAGCTCGAGTTCGTGGCCGCGGACGTGGTCGTGAGTTTCTGCGAAGTGGACGACGGTGGCCTTTCGTAGGTCGGCCCAGAGAGCTGCGGTGTCGGCCGTGTCTCCGTTTTCGCGCATGAGGACTTCCGGCCTGGCGCGGCGAGCGGCCTCTCGAAGGACGTCGACGGTTCCGGCGCGTTCGGCGGCGTCGAGGCGGCGGGCGTGGCCGATTTCGTGGAGGATGAGATCGTGGAGCTCGCCTTTGAGTCCGTCGGCGTGGCCGCGGAACAGGTCTTCGATGCGGCGGTCGAGGGCGTCTTCTGCGGAGGCGAGCGAGGAGAGCAAGGCGAGGATGGCGGGGAGGTGGATTCGCATGGGGGGAGCATAGTTTGGAGTTTGGAGTTCCGGAAGTCGAGTTCGGCTTTCGGGGTTCCGAGTTCCGGGTGGGGTCAGGGGTGCGGGGTCCGAGTTTGCGGAATCATGGGCGTAATCTGTTGTTGAACTGGAACTCCTAACATGTTGTGCTGTAGGGGCTTGCAGACGGATCGCAGATTTGTTTCGGCATCGGCTTGACTCGTTTCAGGTAATGTCGGATAATGTGAGTGAACGCTCACTCACTTACATGGAGCTCCCATGAACG
>WSZJ01000197.1:16070-18463 GCA_009773755.1 Planctomycetota bacterium
CATGGAGCTCCCATGAACGCCCCCGCGCCCGCCGCAGCCCGCCCCCAACTTTTCCGCTGCGAGTACTGCGACGCTCCTCTCCGCGACTTCATGGTCTTCTGCCCCCGCTGCAATCTCCGCCTCGACGCCGGCCAGCTCCTTCTACGCCGCTTCAATATTCTCCTCGACGAATCCGGCTCCTGGCGCCGCACCGGCGAGGTTCCGGTCGACATCGCCGAGCGTCTCATGGACAAGTATCGCGGAGCGCACGACGCCGCGATGACCGGCCTCGTCGCTCGCTCCCCGCGCTTCAATTCCGCCGCCGTTCCCGTCGCGGCCGCTGCGATCGCCCCGGCGCCCGTTGCCGTTCCGGTCGCCGTCGCGGCGCCTCCCGTCGAGGTGGTTCCTGTCGCCGCGATCGTCGCCGCACCGTCTCCGGCGCCGGTCGTTTCTTCCACGGATCCCGAGGCCATTCCGGCCGCCGCGCCCGTCGAAGTCGTATCGATGGGCGCGGACGGCCGGCCACGATTTGACGCACCGCGTCATTCGACCGTGCGCCCCCCCCGGCAGCCGGCCGAGGACCTGCTGTTCGGCGTGCTGTCCGAGAGCCACCTCAACGTCCTCGCGAGCGCAGGGATCTTCGCCGTGTTCGTCGCCGTCGTCCTGCTCGTCTACAAAGGTTGGGAAGGCTATTCCGCGGCGTCCAAGGTCGGCATGATCGCCGCCGCCGCCGGCGCTTCGATGGGTCTCGGCGCCCTCCTCCGCTCGAAAACAGTCCTCAAGACCACCGGTACCGCTCTCTTCGTCCTCGGAACGCTCTCCACCCCCGTCGTCTTCGCCGCGGCCGCCTGGTACGACCTCTTCAGCTTCTCCGACTCCGTCCTCGGCGTCGCCGGCGCCGCTTCCAGCGCCGCGCTTTACACGTGGCTGGGGCGGAAAAAGGAATTCGCGTTCTTCTCGTGGCTGGCGTGCGCGTGCGTGATCGGCGGGCACGGGTTCCTGCTTGATCTGTGCGGTGTAAAAGGCGGCGACCTGGCGCCGGGGTACGGGCTGCTGGGCGCGGCGCTTGGCGCAGGGGCGGCGTGGAAGCGGCGCAAGGAGCTCGAGGTTTCGGCGGGCGCGGTGCTGATCGGTTCGATGGTCGCGTGCGTGCCGCTGGTGATTGGCGGCCAGGTTTCCGCAGGGATCGGCCTGCTTGGCGCGGTCGCGATGTGCGGTGGATTCGTCGCGATGTCGGCGATCGACGAGAAATGGATGCATGGCGCGTGGATGGCGGCGGGCGGCGCGGCGATGGCGGCGTGCCACGGGAGGCATGCGGCGTGGCCGGCGTGGCCGGGGTCGCTGGCAGTGGCCGGGGCGCTGTCGCTGGTGGCAGCGCTCAAGAAGCAAGCGCGGACGGAGCCGCTGGTGGCGGGCGGCGCGGCGCTGCTGCTCGTCGCAGGGATCATGGCCGGACTCGGCTACGGCACGGCGAAATTCCCGCTGGCGGATCAGGGGCTGCTTTTCTTCGCCGCCGTCGCCGTCCCCGCGCTGGCTCTGACGGCCTGGAAGCGCAATGAAGAACCCTGGGCGCTCGTGTCGCTGGTGCTCCCGGGCGCGGCGTTCTTCGCGATCCGGAGGCTGCTCGGGTTGCCGGTCGGCTGGCTGCCGGTTGGACTCGGCGCGTACGCCGCGGCGCTCTATGCGTTCGGCCGCGGCACGAACGTCTTCGCCAGGGCCGCGACGCCGGTCGCGATCTTCTCGCACGTCGTCGCCTTCGTTGTCTGCTGCAACCCGGGCGTGATCGGGTTCTCGCTGCTCGACGAGGGCGCCGCACGCATGGTCAACGCAGCGACTTCGGCCGTGCCGCACTTCTGGGGCGATTTTGCCTGGCGCGGCGCGATCGCCATGCTCCTCCCCGGGCTCGCACTGCTCTTCGCGCGCGTCCGCCACGATCCGCGCTTCCTCTATGGCGCTCAGCCTTCGCTCCTGACCGCCCTCATGTTCGCGGCGCACGCGCTTCGAGTTCCCGGAGAATGGATGACGTCGCTCATCGCGGGCGCCTCGCTCGCCGCAGTTCTCGCGACCCTCCGGCTCGAAAACGCATTCCGAGGTCCCATCCGCATCATGGGCGGCGTCGCCGCGGTCCCCGCCGCAATCGCCGGCTTCGTGTTCTGGGCGCAGCCCGAGGGCGCGGCCTCGCTCGCGGCTTCCGGCGCGCTCGCCGTCGCCCTCGGGTTCTTCACGGCCGTCGAAATCCCCGTCGCCCTCGGAGCGGCCCTCCTCGCCGCCTCCTGGGCGTCGACCTCCGAAATCGTCTTCAGTGCCCCTCGCTTCCTCGCCGTCGGCGCGCTCGCGTTCGTCCCCGCAGCCGCGGCGTCGGTTGCGATGCGGGATGCGAAGAAGCGGCTCGCGGCGCTCGCCGGGGTCGGGCT
>WSZJ01000198.1 GCA_009773755.1 Planctomycetota bacterium
AACTGCTTTCAGGCGCGGCGGGGGCCGACCCGGGGCGCGCAGTCACGGTGGCGGAAAACCCGTGGCTGCTTCTCGCCGCGCCGCTGTTCGTCGCGGCCGCGGTGATGGCGCGCCGGCTGCGCGGCGCGGAGGCGGCATGAAGCGCGCCCTCGCGATCGCCCTGCTCGCTGCGCTTCCTGCTCCGGCGCTCACCGTCGAGCTGGAGTCGTTGGGGTTCGACAAGTTCATGCGGCGCGGGAGGCCGACGCCGGCCGTGGTGCGCGTTGCGAGCGAATCGGCGTTCCACGGCGATTTTTCGCTCGAAGGCGGGACAGTGACCCGGGTTTTCCCGATCGACCTCCCCGCGCGCGGGTCCATCGAGCTGCGAACCGCGTTCGTCTTCTACGGCAGTCCTGAAATCCACTGGCGCGCCGGGGCGGAAACGGGAACGCTGAAACTCGACTCGCAGGAACCGCTTCCCGGCGAAGCGCTGGTCGCGTCCGAGCGTGAAGCGGTCGGGCGGCGTGCGGACAAGTACAAGATGGACTTTCCGCCGGGGACGCGCTTTTTCTTCGCGGAGTTCCCGCGCGACGCGACGCCTGAACTGTTCGCGGCGGTCGACGCCGTGGTGCTGAAGCGGCGCGAGGAGCCGCTTCCCGGCCTGGCGGCGTTCCGGGCGCGGGGCGGGGCGATTCTGTGGGTTGGGGAAGCGGGGAAGGAGTGGGAGGGGAGGGTGGATCCGCGGGACGATCTTTCGTGGGGCGAAGACGCGTACGCGGTGCTCGAGCGGCCGGCATGGGCGGCGGGGCCGCGGCCGTACCTCGCGCGCTTGTTCGGTTTCGCGCTCGCGCCGGTGCTGCTGGCCGCGCTTGCGGGAGCGCTGGTCCCCGGGAGCGTGAGGCTTCGCGGGGGCGTTGCGGCCGCGTTGCTGGGTGCGGGCGCCGCACTCGCGCCGCTCGCGGCTCCGGCGACGCTCGCGCTTCGGGAGACTTACGCGATCGAATTCCTGCGCGGGCGTGAGGCCGACCGGCTGGAAATCTCGGCGGGGACGCTTCCGGCGAAGGGAGCGTCGTCGATCGCCTTCGCGGCCGGCGCCGTCCCGGAGCCGATCTTTTTCTCGCGACGGGACGCGATGGAGCGTCGCGTGACGGTGCGGCACGAAGCGGGCGGGTTTGTCCTGTCGGCGGGACCGGCGGCGGCAGGCTCGACCCTGGCGATCGTGCGTGTCACGCATCGTGAGATTCCGGGGGCGCTTGGAGCGGACGGCGAAGCGGCAGTCAATGAGACGGCGCGGGATCTCCAGGGTGCCTTCATCGTCGAGAAAGGACGAGCGGGGTGGATCGGGGACTTGCCGGCGGGAAGTTCGCGGGTCGCGGAAGGATCGCTGCGGATGAGCGATGTCCGGTCGAAGCTCGGGGCGACGCCGTGGCGCCGGATGATGGAACTCTGGTGGCGGCGCGCGAACCACGACGGGCGGTACCTGGTCGGGTTTGCGGAGGAGGAGTCATCGGCCGAGGGGATCGCCGCCGTGCGAAGGAACCTGGGAGTGATGGTGGTCGTGGAGCTGAAGCGAAAGTAGGACGTCTTCTACTTCTTCTTCTCCGTCGCCAGCGTCCGGATGTACTCGATCAGCGTCTGCATCTCGCCCTTCGACAGCTGCGTCGCGTAGCTCGGCATCACGCCGCTGATGTTCATCGCGGGCCCGCCGTTTTCCAGCAGGTCGAGGAGGTACTGGTCCGTCAGCTCGCCCATCCGCGCCCCGTCGGCCAGGTTCGTCGCGACAAATTCCTTCATCGACACGCCCGGGCCCTTGGAACGCGCGGAAGGGCCGTGGCACTCGGCGCATTTCATGCGGTCGTAGATTTCGCGACCCGGGTGCGTCGTGTTCGGCATCTTGCCGGCCTTGATGTCGTCCCAGTCCTCGCGATCCTGGTCGATCCCGAGCACAAGGCGCCAGTAGAGGCGCTTGACCGAGTCACCGAGCGTTTTCGACAGCTCTTCGCGTCCCGCGATGGCCGGCGGGTTCACGCCGGAAATGTTCTCTCCCGCCCCCTCGAACGATTTCACGAAGGCGTCCACCGAAGCTTCATCGCGATCCTTGCCTTTGAGCAGCACCACCCTTTCGAATACAGCGGCCCGGTGGATTTTCTTCTCGCCGGGGCTGATCGCGACGCCGATCGACACCTGTTTTCCTTCCGCGACAGGGATGCGCGTGAACGCCACGTACCCCGCGAGTCCCGAAGATCCCGGCGCCGGAACGGCTTCGTCCACCCGCCGCGCCCGCCCCTTCACGTCCGACCACACAGCGTAAACCGTCACCGTCGCGTCCCCAGGCGCCAGGTCGCTTCCCGCCTTCGCCTTCACCTGCTCCGCCCGCGCGGGACTCAGCACCGCTTCATGCCGCGTCCAGTCGCCGGCCTTCACGAAGTCCGCGATGTTCGGGTGCAGCCGGCGGACCCACGCGAGGATGTCGTCCTGCTGGTGCGCGTTGAACGTCGTGCTCCACGCCGGCATGATCCGCGAAAGCTGCGACTTCGAGTCGCGCCCGCCCTTCCCGAGGATGTCGAGCAGTTGCGCGTCCGTCCGCCCGTTCATGTACGAGCCGTCCGCAATGTTGCGCGGCCGGCGCCACAGATAGGGGTCGCTCGGCCCGTCCCCTTCGCCGCGCCACCCGTGGCAGGTCACGCAGTTCTGCTCGTACATCGCACGCCCGTATTCAGGGTCGACCGCCGATTCCGGATCGCCCGGGTTCGGCCGAAGCTCTACGAGGACGTCGGAGCCCGGTTTGGGCCCGTTCCCCTTCAGCTTGAACACCAGCACCACCACGAGCGCGACGACGACCACGCCCACAATCACCCCGATCACCTTCTTCTTCATCTTCCGAGCCTCACGAGTTTCGATTCGCGCCGGACTATTTCGGTTCCCTCACCGGATATCGATTCCGGTCCGAAAACGTGCTCCAGCGGAATTTCATGTGGCATTCCATGCAATAGACCGCCTCGACCTTCTTCCACGATTTCAGACCTTCTTCAGCGTCCTTGCTGTTCAGGACCGTTTCCATCTCCCCCAGGGCGCCGGCATACTGCTTGTTCATGTCCTGGAATTCGTCCAGCTCGTCCTCGAAGACGTGCGGCACCATGTGCTCGATGCCCTTCTGGTAGGCCTTCACGAGCGCGAAATGCTTCTTCGCCTCCGCAAGATCCCCCGCCTCGAGCGCCTTCCCCGCGCGCGTCCAGTACTTGCCCGTCTTCCGCATCGTCTCGTGCTGGATGATCATGTCCATCCGCTCGTCGTCGAACTCGTGCCCCGTGTCGTCCGCTTCGCCGCGCAGCACCGGAAGCTTGAATTCCACCTCGTCGTAGTTCCCGTCGTCGAACGTCACCTTCACCTTGAGCCGCAGACGGCCGGGCGCCACGAAGCGGCACACCGCCCGAAATTTCCCCGGCTCCTTCAGCGCCTTGAACGTGAGCTTCGGATTGGACGTCGTCGTCCGCCCGCCCTGCAGCTCAGCAATCAACTCGCACTCCGACTGCTCCACCTTCGTCGGCTTCCCCTTCGCGGCCCCGGTGTTCGGCTCGATGACGACCACGAACTTCATGTCCTCTCCGGCGAAGAGCTTCGCAGGCTGCGAAAATTTCTGCGCGCGCCACGTCCTGTCGCGCAGGTACTGCACCGCCGAGGCGTACCGGCTGCGGTTTTCCTTGAAGAGGTTGAAGCAGGTCTGGTTGCAGAAGGAGTAGCGCTCGCCCTGGAAGTCCTCGAAGAACGGCGCCGTGGACTTGTGGATGTTCATCTCGCAGACGGGGTCGACCGTCATGTCGTCCTTGTCGCCACTCTTGGCCGGTTCCGGCATCGGATCCGGCTTTGGATCCTGCGCGGGAACAGACAGGGCAACGGCGACGATGGCCGCGAACACGACCGAGAACGCGAAGAAGCGCTTCATGAATCCTCCTGGATCTGCCGGAGAAAATACCAGACTGCGCCGCGTCCGTGGAGGGAAACTCGGCGTGCCCGAAGGAGGTACGCAAGGGGAGTGCCGCTCGGATTGGATTGCGTAACTGCTTGCACGCGGAGGGCTAATGGAAGGGCGCCTCCTGCGACTGACGCGGTCGCCGTGTTTCCTCGTTGCCCGGCGGTAACGGACCCATGGGCTCAACCACGCTGACCTGGTGAAGCCCTTCGACTCGCTTCGCTCGCTCAGGGTGTTTTTCGCTGCGCGAAAAACAAAAACAGCCCCTCCGCCGGAAGCGGAGAGGCTGCCGCTGATTGCCGATTTTCTAGGCTACGTCGCCGTCGTCGCCGATTGCGTCGACCGGGCACTCTTCCATCGCCTGCTTGCACTGCTCTTCTTCCTCGGGCGTTTCCGCCTGCTTGACGACGTAGGAGAAGCCTCCCTCGTCGTCGCGCGTGAAATTAGCCGGCGCGGTCTGGCGGCAGAGGTCGCAGTCGATGCACTGCGTGTCCGTGAAAAACTTGCCTGGGGCGTTGACGGGGTACTTGTCGTTCTTGTCTGCCATGGTGGCCTCCACGATTTCGTTCCCCGCGGCGCGGGGGCATGGTGGAAAGATTAATCACCGTGTCGCGGGGCGTCAACAATCCTCTGGATGCCGGATCAGATAATCAAGCGGGGGCTTTGCTAATGAAATGGAAAAACGGAAGCCAGGCGGGCGATGAGACCGGGGAGGCTGGCGGAGGCTGAGGAGGCTTGCGAAGGCTGCGGAGGCTGACTGCGTGCCGGGCTCGATACGCCGGTGTCGCCGCCGTCGCCGAGGGCATCCACCGGAAGCCGGGCGGCGGGATCGGACATGGGAATCCTCCTGAACATTGGCAGAATTCATAAAGGAAAGTCTTTCGTAAGTAAGGAAGCGGCACGAACCGCCATTAGTCAAGCCGCCGCTTTTCTAAATAGCGCAGCACCGCCCGCACGGATTTCTCTAAAGGACCGCGCTTCCCCGCACCTCTCGTTTCCGCGCCGCATTGACAGCGCTTCAGGTTCCCCCTAGCATCCCTCCCACAATGATCTCCAAAGACCTCCTCGACATCCTCGCCTGCCCCCTCTGCAAGGGCGACCTCAAGCTCGAGGGCGCGAAGCTCCACTGCGCCAACCCTTCCTGCGGCTGCCGCTACGCCATCGTCGACGACATCCCGGACATGCTGATCGAAGAGGCCGAGCGCCCCTGTCCGAAATGCTCCGCGCAGCGGAAGTGGGAGCCCGAGAACGACGCGCTGGCGTGTGAAAAGTGCGGCGAGCGGTTCGCGTGGCAGCGCTCGGGGGCGAAGGCGAAGTAGTGGACAAGCTGCGGCCGGTCATCGCCATCGTCCTTTGCCTCGTGATCTGGGGCGTCTACTTCAAGTGGTTCGCGCCGGCGACGCCGAAGGCTCCGCCGAAAAAGGCCGGGCCGACGGAGATCAAGAAGGGGCCCGACGGGAACGGCGCAAAGGTTGAAAAGCCGCCGGAAGATCCCACGAAGCCGCCCCCCTCCGCGTTCACCCACCCCGCCGTCGGCATCGAGACCCGCATTCTCGAAAACGAAGTGATCCGGATTGAGCTCACGAACGCGGGCGCGTCGGTCCGGCGGCTGGTGCTGAAGAGCTACAAGGATCCGTTCGAACGCGACGGGACGGGCGCGCGGAAGGAGCTCGCCCTGCTCGACGAGTTCCAGCCCGGGTTCCGCTCACTCTCCCTTCGCGATCCCGCGGGGGTACTTCCGCTCGACTCCGTCAACTGGGAAGCTCTGGACGCCCCGGCGGGGGAAGCGCGCTACCGCTACACGACACCGGACGGCCTGCGGATCGTGAAGACGATCGGATTCGGGCCGGAGAAGCACGCGCTGAGGCTGAAGCTGGAAGTCGAGAACATTTCGGAGACGCCGCTCGCACGCGGGCTGGAACTCGTCGGCGCGGCGGGGATCGTGCAGGAGGCGAGCGGCGGCATTTACCCTTCGGACGCCGCAGGGCTCTGGCGCGACGGCAAGACCTACTCCGTCGACACGTACTCGAGCGGCGGTTGCTGCGGGCCGAGCGCGCCGCTCAAGGACCTGACCGCCAAAATGCGGGAGACCGACGCTTCGCTGATTTCGTGGAACGCCGCCGTGAACAAGTATTTCGTCTGCGCGATCATCCCTCGCGACGAGGACCGCCCAGCAGTCGCCCGCTTCCGCGCATGGGCGATCGAATTCCCGGCTGAGGCGAAGCGGAAGCTGGCGTACGAGAAGATCGGGCGCTCCGACCCGAAGGCGAAGGCGCTGCTCGACTGGACGGTGAACACGGTCGCGATCAGCGCCGTGCTGAAGGACCGGACGTGGCAGAAGGGCGAAAAGTCGTCGACCGAGTGGGTCATCTTTGCCGGCCCCAAGGAAGGCGATGCGCTGGGCGATGGCCGCTTCAAGGACTTGCGCCTTGGCGACCTCCTCGACTTCGGCTGGTTCGGGTTCATCAGCAAGATTCTCCTGTGGATTATGGGCGGGATGCACTTCGTGTTCCGCAACTGGGGCGTGGCGGTGATCGCGCTCGTGCTCATCGTCCGGCTCTGCATCTTCCCGATCTCGAAGAGGGCGCAGGTCTCGATGTTCCGGATGCAGAAGCTGCAGCCTCAGCTCAAGGTGATCCAGGAGCGGTACAAGGGCGACCCTTCGCGCGTGAATGCCGAGACGATGAAGTTCATGAAGGAGCAGGGGGTCAACCCGATCGGCGGCTGCCTGCCGCTCTTTTTGCAGCTTCCGATCTTCCTCGGGCTCTACAACGCGCTGTTGAGCGACATTCACCTGCGTCAGCAGCCATTCTTCGGGTGGATCAACGACCTGTCGCAG
>WSZJ01000199.1 GCA_009773755.1 Planctomycetota bacterium
GGCGCCCGAGGCGGCGACCGACCCCGCTCGTCTCGCCGCAGTGACCGGGCCGATCCCCGCCCCCGGCGCGCCCGGCGACTGCGCCGCCTCCGCCGCCGCGGCGATCCGCTTCAACTTCGGAGCACCCTTGCGCTGGATCTTCTTCAATTCGTAGAGGACCAGGTTCATGTCCTCGATCCGGTCGTCGGGATGCTTCTCCAGCATTTTCAGCAGCAGGTCGTTCGCTTCGACCGGGATTTCCGTCACCAGCTTCCCGGGCGGATAGGGCTTTTCCTTCAGGTGCTTGTCCAGGATCTCGTTCTGGCTCCGGCCGAGGAAGGGCACCCGGCCGACGAGCAGCTCGTAAACCGTCGCGCCCAGCGAGTAGATGTCGCTTCGCTGGTCGCACGCCTTCCCCGTGATCTGCTCCGGCGACATGTAGGACGGCGTCCCAGCGGTGACCGAGGGAGTCTTGCTGAAGAGCGCCGTCATGAACGTCCGCTTCATCGCAATCGACAGGTCGATCAGCTTCACCTCGCCCTTCGCGTTGACGAGGATGTTCTCAGGCTTGATGTCCCGGTGGATCATCGAGTTCAGGTGGAGGTAGAGGATCGCGTCCGCCACCCGCACCACGATCGGGACCCAGTCCGCGATGATCTGCGACTTGTTGAGAATCAGGCTCTTGAGGTTCTTCGACTCGAAGTACTCCATGACGTAGTAGTAGTCGGTCGCGGTCGACCCTGATTCCCACACTTCGATGATGCACGGGTGGCGCACCGCCAGGAGCAGCTTCGACTCGTTCTTGAACGCTTTGATCTGCGAAGAGTCCTGCTTGAGCTGGTCCTTCAGCACCTTCACGGCGCACGGGCAGCCGCGCTTAAGGTAGGTTCCCAGGTAGATGTGGGAAGCGCCGCCTTCGGCGAACTTTTCCTTGATGGAAACGCCCGGGATCTCGATCACGGGGCGGGATTCTAAGCGGGGCCGAGGAAAACCATTCTCAAATATTACCCGTGCTCGGCCCCGCTTACCCTGAGCGAGCGAAGCGAGTCGAAGGGTCCAAGTGTCAGTTTCCGTCGGTTGCGAATCGCTGTTTCTCCGCTGCGGCGCAACCCTCTACCTGTCCTTCCCCGCCGCCAGCGCTCTCTCCGCAAGCTCCTCCGTAACCACCCTCGTGAATCTCGCGGTGAACTCGTCTTCCATTTCCTGGCTCGCCGGGCGCGCGAGGTGCACGAAGACCTGCACGTTGTAGGACATCTCTTCGCGAACCGCCTCTGCAATCGTTGGAAGTCCGGAATTCGAAACCGCCGCGTCGATATCCGCCTGCGCCCAATCCGGGTGGTTCGCGCGGTATTCCTTTGCGATCTCCCTGCGCCGCTTCGCCCCCAGCTCTGCGAGCCGGCCGATCTCCGCGTCGGTCCATGCGGCGCGGTAGTACGCCGTCACGAACGCGATCGTCCTGTCCAGCCGGAGCTTCCATTCCTTCTCCTTCCCCAGCACTTCCTGCGAGAGCTGCATCGTGTAGTCGAGGACAAGGCCGCGGACCTCGTGAGGCTCCATCGGCTTGCCGGCGAGCTTGAAAAGCGCGGGATCGAGGGGCTCGTCGATTGCGAAGGACTCCCTGCGCAGACGCGCCAGGCGGCCGCCGGGCGGCTCCAACTGCCAGTCGACGAGGCTCCCGGTGTCGCGGTCAATCGCCACGCGGCCGCAGGGACCCGAGACGACCGCCGTCCGGTCGACCGCCCGCACCGTGTACCCCTCCTGCGGGTGAAGCAGCGACAACCACCCGAACGGCGAGGATTCCCGGAGCGAAACGGCCAGCTGCGCGTGCCGCTGAGACCGGCCGCGATCGTCCAGCCCCAGCGCGAGGTTGGCCCCCACGTGCCCCGCCGGCACCGGCGGATTCTCGCCGCGGGCGGGAAGCGGCTTGCCGTCTGCGATCGCGATCGCGGCTGCGAAGACGTGGCCGATCGGGACCGCAGCGACGAGGAAATTGCCCTCGGCGTCCGGGGCGCGGAAGTGAAGCGTCGCGCCGTCGAGAACGAGGGCGATCCCCGGCTCGACGTGAAGCGCCGCGCGCCCGGAGCGGTCGAAGGCCAGGGTCACGACGACATTGGTGGCGCCCTCCGCGCTGTACTTCGCCTGGAGCGTCTTCCATTTGTCCGCCGCCGCGCGGCACTCTGCTTCCAGATCCACGTCCGCCGGATTCTCGGAAGCGGAATTCCCGTTCCCCGGCTTCGGATCAGGGTTTTTTCCGTCGTCGCCGCCGCAGGAAGTGAGGCAGAGGGCAGTCAGCAGGGAGGCGAGGGGACGCTTCATGGCGCGGGATCTTAGGCTCTCGCCTCCCTCACGGTCACGCATTCACGGCCCCGTCCGGTTCCAGCGGGCCACGACCCAGATGCCGGCGCGCTTGCGGAGGCGGAAATAGTACGTATCTGGAAAGGTCTGCTCATCTCGGTTGCCTTTCTTCCGGTTCAAGTCCTCTGCAATGACTACACCCGCCCGATCTCCTTCAATCACTGTTGCTCTTCGGCCCAAAGTTTCGTAATCCACTCCGAGCTTGCAACGATGGTCTTCCTCGATTCTTGCCTCCCAGCCAGCCTGATCAACGGTCGTTGCGAGGCCGTACACTGGTTGAAGTGTGAACCGAGTTCCCGGTACCAGGACTAGGTACTCGTGTTCGGCCATTCCGGGGAGCATTGCGGATCGGAAACGGAAGGCGGCAGCTCGGGCGCGGTCAGCATCATTCTCGGGCTCGTCCCCGACGGAGTAGAAGGACCGAAGTACTTCCACCGCTCCCGGATCGTCCATGCGGGCCAGCGTCGTTAACGCCCAGGTTCGCAACGGGCCCCCTTCTCCGGCGATGTCTTTCAGCTTTGGCACGCTCTCGGCAGGATCGTTCGCGAGCGCCATCGCGCCGTATTCCCAGACCAGGTCCGACCTCCAGCCCAACGCCGGAGCATTCCACGCACCCGAGCTCGCTTCCTCGAGCACCGTCTTCACGCGCTCGGCCGGGCTCATCCCTGCGATCCGCTTGTGCAGGCCCTTCGGCTCCTTTTGCGCGAAGAGCATGATGAACGCGGTCTTCCGGAACCCAGGACCCTGTCCCTGGACGCCTTCCGCATCGAGCACGGCGCCGCCTTTCCCGGACCCGAGCAGCACGATCAGGTCGCGGAGGCGCTCGCGCTGCGGCCACTGCCACGACCGCGGGAGCAGGTACACGACCTCCGCCCCGGCGTCGACGTTCTGGACGTTCCGGAAGACGGCGACGTCTTCGGACGCGTCCCGGAACCGCTCCGCCTGCTCGGGCGTGACGTACTCGCCCTTTTCGTCCCGCGTGACTTCCTTCTCCATCACCTGCCGCAACTGCCAGATTTCCGGCGGGACCCCCTTCGAGGGATCCTCCGCCTTCTCGCAGAGCCCCGGGATCAGCGCCAGCGACACGAGGACGGCTCCGCGCATCACATCCCCTCCACGACGCCGACGTACGGCAGATTCCGGAAACGGCCGTCGTAGTCGAGGCCGTAGCCGACGACGAATCGGTCGGGGATGGTGAAGCCGAGGTAGTCGATGGGAACCGTGACCTTCGTGCGCGAAGGTTTCTGAAGCAGCGCGCAGACGAGGAGTTTCTCGGGGTTGCGGGCGCGCAGGACGCGCAGGAGCGAGTCCATCGTCGCTCCCGTGTCGATGATGTCCTCGACGAGGACGGCAATGCGGCCCGCGATCGTCTCGGTGAGGTCCATCTCGAAGCGGACATCGCCGGTGGAGTGCGTCCCCTTGTAGGAAGTGACGCGCATGAAATCGCACGAGACTTCGGCCGGGATGGCGCGGGCGAGGTCGGCCATGAAGATGAAGCTCCCCTTGAGCACGCCGAGCAGGTGAATCGGTTTCCCCGGGTGATCAGCGGCGATGCGGGCGCCGAGTTCGCGGATTTTGGAAGCGATTTCGGCGGCGGGGATGAGGGTGGTGACTTGCAATTCAGGCATCGTTGAATGGTCGTCGAACGGAGGGGGACGGGAGTCGACGTGAGGTTAACTCCCCGGTCAAACTCCAGCCCGCTCCCTTCCCGACCGATCTCATTTCTTGCCCGCCTGCGCCGCTTTCCGCGCCCAGACCGACGTCGGCCACTTCTTCTGCACGTCCGCGAACACCGCCCTCGCCTTGTCGTCCATCTTCTGCCGCAGGAACGCCATGCCGCGGTAAAACGTCAGCTGCGCGGCCGCCGTCGAATCCGCATGCGCCGCCAGGTACGTGTCCGCCTCCTTCAGCGCCTCGTCGTACTGCCCGAACGACATCATCGACCACACCACGAACGGCTCCATCCCGTCCCCGCGCTTCGCGTCCGCAAGAATCGCCTCGCGCGCCCATTTCTCCGCTTCCTTCCACCGCTTCTTGTCCCAGAACCACCGCGCCAGCGCTTCCATCTTCGCCGCGTCCTTCGGCTCCGTCAGCCTCCGGGTTTCCTCTTCGTCAATTTTCGGCGCATTGTCTTTTCCCGCGACCAGCGCCTTGAGGAACGCGTCGGTCGTCGTGCGCGGGTCGATTCCCAGCGGCTCGAGGTTGTTGCCGAAACCGCCCGCGAGCGAGCCGCGCGGCGAGAGCAACGCAATCATCGGGAGGTCGTCGACACTGTAGCGTTCGACGAGCTCGGGGTGCTGGTCGGCGTCCACCTGCACCGCAAGCCAGTCCTTGAGCGCCGCGCCAACCCTCTCGTCCGAGAGCGGGCCTTCCTCGAATTTCTTGCAGAAGGGGCACCAGCCGGCGGTGATTTCGACCAGCAGCGGCTTGTTGGTCAGCGCGGCCTTCTTCATCGCCTCGTCCAGCGTGAGGTTTTCCCACGAGACCGCCTTCGCGCGGCTCTGCAGTTTGTCCATCTTGCGCTTCTCGATCGTCACGGTCGCCACGGCCTTGAGCGCACCGTCCGCTGACGCCACGCTCACCTTGACGCTTCCGGCCGTCGCGCCTTCCGGCGCCTCGTAGGAATTGCGGTGCGGTTCGAAGAGTCCCTCGGCGTCCTGCTCGGTCGCGGGGCGGGCGAGACCGGCGCCTTCGGACACGGTCCATTGCAGGCTGGGCGCGAGGACGGAGTTGCCCGCGGCGTCGACGGCGCGGACCTCGAACGGCTGGCGCTGGTTCTGAGCGATCGTCGCAGTCTCGGGGACGAGCAGGAGTTTCACAGCCGGGCCGAGCACCGTGACGGAGGCAGAGGCGGTGAAGCGGCCGCCGGCGTCGGAAGCGAAGACGGTTTCCTTCCCGGGCTTGTCGCCCGCGAAGAAACTTCCGTCCCGCGCGGTCAGGCCGGGGGAGCAGGACCACTTCAGTTCGACTTTGGCCGGATCGATCACGCGCCAGTCGGAGTCCCACGCCTGCACCAGGATCAGGTCCTTGACGAGCCCCTGACCGGCCGCGACGGAAGCGTTGTTCAGCTGCGACGAATCGCCGTAAAGATTGGCTGCGTATTCAAGCATGAGCCTCGCGGGCGGACCGACGTTGGAAGCGTCGAATTTTGCGCCCCCGGCTTTCTCAGCTGCAGGCAGCCACTTGTCCATCGTGTCGCACGCGGCTTTCCATGCCTTTTCATCGGGGAAGTGCGTCGCTTTGAGAATGCCCTTGGCGAGCTTGAGGTGATGGAGGGCGAGCCCGGAGCGCTGGTCGTTCGTGTAGGCGATCCCGAGCCAGAAATGGGTGAGCCCGTCGTCCGGCTTGCGCCGCCGCGACTCGTGCAGGTAGAAGATGCCCCGCTCGCGGTCCCCGCGCTTCACGAGGCACATCCCCATACCCCGGTAGGCTTCGATTTTCTCGGGAGCCAGGCGCATCGCTTCGCGGAATTCCCAGGTCGCGCGGTACATGTTGCCCTTGTTGAGGTACTGGTCCTTGCCGGCGGCGACGCGCATGGCGTAGTCGTCGTCGGGCGCCTCTTCGGCGCGGGAGGGGAGAACAAAGGACAGGGCGAGCAAAGGAAGCAGGGCGAAGCGGCGCATGCGTGAGGCTCCGGTTGGGGAGAACATCGATTCTAGCAAGGGGGAACGGAGGCAACAATTCCCCTCCGGCGAGCAGCGGTCCGCCTTTCGGTTACAGTTCAGCCCCCATGCGCTGGTCCTTCGCGAAGTTCCTCGAGCTGTCCGGCATCGCCCTCCTCGGGTCCGCCCTTTACTGGGGGATCGTCCAGAACAACATGAAGATGGAGGTTCAGCTTCTCACCGTGGGCACGGTCGTCTTCTGCGTCGGGTGGTTTCTGGACTCGCGGGGGGCTCGATGAAGCGCATTCTTCTGCTGGCGTTGCTCGCGGCCGTTCCCGCTGCCGCGCAGACGGTCACACAGCGCTGGGTCGAGACGTCGCCCGAGCTGGACGCCGCCGGGCAGGCCGTCCTTGGAGGGCATTGGATCGACGCGGCCGAGCGATTCACGAAGATCCTCGACGATCCCGAAACCGTCGACCTGTTCCTCGGAAGTCCCGAACGCGTTTCGACGATCCGGGGGCTTCGCGCTGCGGCGCGCGACCGCGCGCGAGAGCTTGCCCGCGAACATCCGGAATTCGCCGAAGCCTGGGAGCGCGAAGCGGCTTCACGGCTCGCGCGTCTCGGGCCGCAGGCGGGCCGCGCGGCTCTCGAGCGCGTCGCGAGCGTGTTTCGCGGCACGCCGGCGGCCCAGCAGGCCCTTCGCAG
>WSZJ01000200.1:0-6323 GCA_009773755.1 Planctomycetota bacterium
GCAACACCCTCATCGGCAGGCCGGCCGCTTCGTTTTTAGCCAAACTAAAGGGCGTCTAGCGCCCTAAAAAGTGCAAGAGTTGAGGGGTTGCGAGTTGCGGGTTGCGAGGAAAAACGAATCTGCCGCGACGCGAGAGGCTGGAAGCCCTGGAGGAGACATCTGCGTCCTGGATCGGAGAGCCCGCATAACCGTTTCGCAGGCCGTTCCTCGCAACTCGCAACCCGGAACTCGCAACTCGCAACCCGGAACTCGCAACTCGCTTACGCCAACAAACAGGCCTCCCGCGTACGGGAGGCCTCTGAATATGGGCGGCGTTACTCGAGCACGAACGTGACGTTGAGATGCACGCGATACTCCTTGATCTTGTTCTTCTCAACCTTGATGTTCTGCCGGATCACTTCGACGCCTGTAATCCCGCGAAGCGTCTTCGCGGCGCGGTCGACGCCGGCATTGATCGCGTCTGCGAAACTCTTGTCGGAAGACGCCACCAGCTCGGTCACGCGGGCAATGGCCATGTCTCGGTCTCCTTGACGGGGGGCGGATTGGAAGTAGAACGGCAGAGCCTAAAGGAGCGTCCGGGGTCGTCAAGGATTGCCGTTCCATGGTGAGTCAGCATTGATGTCGTGGGTTGCGTCCGAAGGGCGCGACCCACGGAATCAAGCGTGTCGAACCACCAAAGGGAGTTCACGGAATGAAAGTCGCGGTGACGGGGTCGACGGGGTTTGTCGGGAAGCATCTTTGCGCCATGCTTCAGGAGCGCAATCATGAAGTGGTCGCGCTCACGCGCGATGTGACAAAGGCTCCGCGCGGCACCGAGGCGAGAGCATGGGACGGGAGGGACGCGGAGGCCCTGAAGACCGCAACCGCGGGATGCGACGCGATCGTCAACCTCGCCGGCGAAAACATCTTCGCGAAGAAATGGGACGCCGAATTCAAGAAGACGATCCGCGCGAGCCGGATCGACTGCACGAAAGCCTGCGTCGAAGCCTGCAAAGCCGGCCCGAAGATTCTCGTGAACGCCAGCGCCACCGGCTACTACGGCCCGCGCGGCCCCGAGCCCTGCGACGAGGATTCGATGGCCGACATGTGGAATTTCCTCAGCAGCGTCTGCCTCGAATGGGAAGCCGAGGCAAAGAAGGCGGAAGCGGCCGGCGTCCGCGTGGTCCTCCTCCGCATCGGCGTCGTCCTCGGCCGCGACGGCGGCGCCATCCAGAAAATGCTCCCGCCCTTCCGCGCCGGCTTCGGCGGCCCGATCGGCAAGGGCGACCAGTACCTTTCCTGGATCCACATCGACGACGTCTGCGGCCTCTTCGTCCGCGCCGTCGAGGATGCCGGCTGGAAGGGAACCTACAACGCGACCGCGCCGCACCCGGTGACGAACAAGGAATTCTCGAAAACGCTGGCCAGGCTCCTGCGCCGCCCGTCGTTCTTCGTGACCCCGCCGTTCATGATGAAGCTGATGCTCGGCGACGTCGCGGAACTGCTGACGACGGGGCAGAACGTGGTGCCGAAGCGGGCACTTGCGGGCGGGTACGAATTCCGGTACCCGACGCTGGAGGGCGCGCTTCGAAATGTGCTCGACCTTCCGGTCGCGAGAAGCGCCTGAATCCCAGGCCGCGGCCTGCTGGCGACGGCGTGCCGAGCCACTGGACGCCCGTGGGCTGCGATTTTGGTCGGTAGATTGACCGTGACCAGCGGAGCAGCGGTTTGCCTTGGGGTGTATTGCCTTTCACCGGGCAAGCACCGGATCATCGGCATGAGTGAAGCGCAAGGGCTAGAGGATCGGCACGAAAGCGGCTGGCGAGGCGAAATACCCCCGGCCCTCGCCGGGGAAGCCGCGAGGCGTCTATCGTGCCCGGCGTCCGCGTGAGTCACCGCTCTGGCGGATGCTCAAGGACCGCCTCGACGACTCCCTTTCCGTGTACGACGACCGTTTCGCCGATGCGCACGGCCCGCTGCGCCCGGTGATTCCCCGGGCGGTGAAGAAGTTCCTGAGGTGAGGGATTCTCGACTACGGTTTCGCGCGCATTCGCTGTCCCGAGTGCGGGGACGCTTCATGCCCCCAGTGTTTGCGCGAGGGGGGAGAGTCACGCAGCCGGGCTGGCCGCTGGCGAAAACCGGGGCGCCCGCGGCGTGACCAGCGATTTCCAGGTTCCTATTACATCTCGGAAGCGCAGGCGGTCGCGGAGGTCGAAGCGGCGGGGCTCCGCGTGGAGCGATGCCGCTACAAGGCGCGCTTTCTCTTCGAGGATTTCGTCGTGATTGAGCGCGGGTCTACTTCGCGCGCAGGAGATCCAACTCTTCGCGATACACCGACGTCCTGACCTCGAACAGACCAAGCAACGTATGGGGCACGTTGTCGTGCGAGGTCGGAAGGTCACAGCAACTCTTCAACAGGGCGAGGTCCAGGGCCCTGTCCGCCGCGTATCCGTCCGACAGCCACATCAGCATCGGCACGTGGGTCTGCGCCTCCGGGGCGAGGACGTCCGGCAATCCGTGGAGGTACACGCCGTTCTCTCCGAGCGACTCGCCGTGATCGGAGACGTAATAGAGAAACGTCCGATTGTCGTCGTCGAGCGACTCCAGGTATCCGATGAGCCGGTCGAGGACGTAATCCGTGTACAGGATGGTGTTGTCGTACGCGTTGACGACCTCCTCGACACTGGCCTGCTGCGGAGCGTCGCACCGGCAGAACGGCTCGAACTTCCCGAACGCCGGCGGGTACCGGCGGTGATACGCCGGGCCGTGGCTCCCCATCGTGTGCAGCACGATCAGCACGTCCGACTCCGTTCCTTCCAGGTGCGCCCCCAGGTTTTCGAGCAGCACCTCGTCGTAATAGCCGCCGTCGACGTACCACGGGGAAGCCGGATCGGGGTCGTGCCTCAGATTGACGCACCCGAGGCGCTTGCAGACCCCCTTGTCGCTCGAATTGTTGTCGATCCAGACGACCTTGATGCCCGCATGTTCAAGGACGTCCAGCACGTTGGACTGGCCGGCGGCCTTCTCGGTCGTGAAGCGCTTCTTCGTGAGAAACGAGAACATGCACGGAACGGAGTACGACGTGGACGTTCCGCTGGCGGTGGTCTGCGCGTAGTTCAGGAGAGGCCGCCGCTCCAGCAGCGGGTTGGTCTTTCGCGCGTATCCGTTGAGGGAGAAATGATCCGCCCGCGCGGTCTCGCCGACCACCATGATCCCGACCGTTCTCCGTCGCGAGTTTCCGGCCCGAACCGCGTCCTGCCCGAGCGTCTCGAAGGGCTTGTTCCTGGCCAGCGAGGCGAGAACGTACTTCCGCAGCGAATCCACGGCGTAAGTCGGCGTCGCATAGTATTTGAGGCGGACGTTCTCCCGGCCGAAGAACAGCATGTACCTGTAGTTCGGGAGGACAAGTAGCGCCAGCGCGACCGCCATCCCGCCCGCATAGAGCGCGCGCTCGAGAAGTTCCCTGCGGGGACGCTTCCACGTCACTTTCGTCGCCAGCACGGCCAGGGACGGCAACAGGGCGAGCAGGAACAGCCGGAGTGCAAGTGTCGCGGAGACGAGTTCCGCCGCTTCCAGCCGGTTTCTGTCTGCGATCGTCTCGGCGATGTTCCGGATCATCTTCAGGTCGAAGACGATGCCCCACTCGTTCGTGAAGTAGCCGAGGATGGCCGAGAGCGTCAGCAGCGCGATCAGGACCGGTTTGAGGACATAGGGTTGTCCGAGGAAGAAGAGGACGACGGCGACCATGCCCGTGACGCCGATGAAGACCGCGGCGCAGCAGGCGATCCCGGCCATCGAGGCCAGATCGCTGCGCCCGGCGAGCAGGCTGAAGAGGCGGCTGTTGTTGAAGAGCACGACAAAGGCCGCTGCCAGGATGCACATCAGGCTGGCCGGGCACTGCGGCCTTTTCCGGCCGGCCCAGTCTCTGGCGGCGGCGAATCTGGAGCGGGTCGCTTGATCGGTAGGCGCCGTCGCTTCTCGGGCAGGTTTCGGGACGGTCGTGCCCGGTTCCGCGTCGCAGAACTCGCGCATCCCGTCGAGTCTATGGCTCGCAAATTAAAGGATCGTGAGTTCTCCGTGATTTCGGTTTGCCGTGCTCGACGCGTGCGGCACGACTCGAAACGACTCTCACCTCGCGCGCACTTCGAAGAGCGTGTATCCGGGCTTTCGATGCCTGAAAGGCAAGTCTGGTTCCGGTGTCCGCACTATGGCCACCGCCTCCAGGAGCGGGCTCTGCAGAATCTTCTCCTCGATGCGGGCATCCGCGACCACGAGGCTTCTTCGGTCCGGTTGTCCGGACAGGAGAGTGTGAAGGGCTTGCGGCGATTCCACGTTCGGCATAGCGCCGAGATACCACTTGATCCGTGAGTCGTCCGCTCCGTAGGAGACGAAGGCGTCGGCCGGAATCCGGCGCCGGACTTCCGCGCAGAACGCACGATGCGGGTCGTGGCGGTCGCGAAGGGAGTCGATGGAGAACGCCGCGAACGAGTAGGCCGGTAGCAGCGCGCCGCGCCCTCCATAGTTTCGTCGGACCTCGGTAATGGATGTAAAGTGCTGTGAGGACACAGCTTGGGGAGAGGTAGCGTGAAGTGACTTCGGGCGTTTACCGCCATAATGGCGGCGATAAATGACGGGTCGCTGCTGCGCTTGGAATGCGTCCCGGCTGATCGCTCGGGGTTGACAGGTGGCTTGCCGTAAGGACGCTCGAGTTCGGATCGAGAGGCCTCAGACCCCCAGTATTTGCGCGAGGGGGGAGAGTCACGCAGCCGGGCCGGCCGCTGGCGAAAACCGGGGCGCCCGCGGCGTGACCAGCGGTTTCCAAGTTCCGATTGCAGTCCGGCCTGATCAAGGTGCAGTTGCGATGCATCTTCACTCGGGCGTCGTTGAAGCGGAATTCGTCTACATGGAGGAAAAGTTCCGGACGATGAACAAGGCACAGGCCACGAGAAGGAGCAGCGAGAGGCCCAATCCAGCGACGATGAGGAGCAGGAGTGATCCGAGGATGGTGGAGAGGTTGCCCCCGATCCTTCGCGTCCTCGGGGAAACGTCCGCCCGGGACAGGCCCGCGCCGATCAGCGCGCCCAAGGAGAGGATCGCAACGACAAGGGCCAGCCACGCGGCGCCGTCGAGGAAATGCACGAGGTAGAGTTCGACCATCGCGGCCGCGCAGACGAGCACCAGGCCGACGATGCAGCCAACAGAAACGGGCTTCGGCTCGACCTCGACTTCTGCTGGATCCGTGCTCGCGCTCTCGCCGCAGGACCGGCAATCGACGGCGTCCTTTGCGATGAGCAAGCCGCACTTCGGACAGCGACTGAAGGACACAGGCGAGCCCTCGAAGATGCGAGTGAATGTTCACTCACATCGTAGGACATGACAAGGCTCATGTCAAATCGATCCGGAGAAGGCGCTCCGGCGGTCGATTCAATCACCGGGTTCCTGGAGCTCCGTCGAACGGCGCGACGACCGGCAGGGCCACATTGAGGCCGCCAGGCTGTTTCGCCGGCTCCGAAAGGTCGGAATCACGATTCGAGGCACGATCGACGTCCTGATCGCGCAGACGTGCCTGGAGCGAAAGTGCCAGATTCTCAGCCCTGATCGCGACTTCGCTGCGATCGCAAAGCACACTGCGCTGAAGCTCTGCGCGATCTGAGATGGCGGTAGAATGCGCGGATGAGCGACGTCGTCGCGGGCGGGAAGCCCGAGCAGAAGCCCCGCCCTCTTGACGGCAGTTCCTTCGTAGACGACGAGGCCGGCGCCGCGCATGCGAACGCGGAAACACAGAAGCCTCCCGTTGCGCCCGGCGGCGCGGCGTCCCCTTCTGATTCCGCCGTCCGCCGCGCTGTCGCCCCCCCGCTCGCCCCCGAAGCCGCCGCGGCGCCCGCTTCCGCCCGCTTCGGCAAGTTCATCCGGGTCCGCAAGCTGGGGCAGGGAGGCATGGGAGAAGTCTGGCAGGCGTGGGACGTGCCGCTCGGGCGCTGGGTCGCGCTGAAATTCCTCACCGGCGGAGACGAGACGGAAATTGCGCGCTTCACGCAGGAGGCCCACGTCGCGGGAAAACTGTCGCATCCGAACATCACGGCGGTGTACGAGGTCGGGGAAGCGCAGGGGCGGCACTACATTTCGATGCAGTACATCGAGGGGACGACGGCGTCGAAGCTGCCGCGCGGCGACCGGCGGCTGCTGGCGCGGCTGATGCGCGATGCGGCGCGGGCGGTGGAGGAGGCGCACCGGGCGGGGGTGGTGCACCGGGATCTGAAGCCGGAGAATCTGCTGGTGCGCGGGCGGCGGGGCGGCGGGAGCGGCGTGGACGAGCCGCACGTCTTCGTGACGGATTTCGGGCT
>WSZJ01000200.1:6364-12783 GCA_009773755.1 Planctomycetota bacterium
GTGAGCGGGCTGTCGCTGAGCGGCGCGATCATCGGGACGCCGTCGTACATGGCGCCGGAGCAGTCGCGCGGCGAGCGAGTCGGCCCGGCGGCGGACGTCTACGCGCTCGGCGCGACGCTGTACGACCTGCTCACGGGAGCGCCTCCGTTCAGCGGCGCCTCGATCTTCGAGCTGATCAAGTCCCTCCAGGAACTGGAAGCCTCTTCGATGCGCGCGAAAGTCCCGGCGATCGAACACGACCTGGACACGATCGTGCTGAAATGCCTCGAGAAGGAAGCGGCGCGCCGCTACGCCTCCGCCGCGGATCTGGCCGACGACCTGGACCGCTTCCTCCAGGGCGAGCCGATCGCGGCGCGTCCGGTGAGCCTCGTCTATCGCGTACGCCGGAATCTCTGGAAGCGGCGGGCGATTCTCTCGGTCGGCCTCATCGCGATTGTGGCCACGCTGGGCGTGCTTGTGCCGCCGCTCATCCGGGAGAGCCGCGCGCGGGCGGCGAAGGATCGCGAGGTCAAGCTGTGGGCCGCGCTTGCGGGGACGCTGAGCGAAGCGGAGCTGCTGCGTCGCGCCGGGGCGGCGGAGCCTGCGAACGCGAAACTCGAAGAAGGAATCGCGACCTGCCGGTCCTTCCTCGCGCGGGAAGAGCTGCCGATCGCGCACTATTTCCTCGGGCGCATCGAGGCGACGATGGGCCGAAGCGCGGAAGCGCGGGCTGAGTTCGACCGCGCGCTCGAGCTCGACCCCAGTCTCGGCGAGGCTCGTCTCGCGCGCGGGATTCTTCTGGCGCGCCAGGTGCTCACCGAGACCTCCCGCGCCCGTCGCGCCGAGCTCGTCGCCCACGGACGGAACTCGAAATTCGACCTGGAGGGAATGGTCCGCGGCCGGCCCGACCTGCTGGCGCTGATCGCCCGGGCCGAAGCGGATCTCACCGCGCCGGTGGGCCAGAGCTCCTTCTTCCGCGAATCCGACCGCGAGCTCGGCCTGGCGCTTCTCGCGTTCGCCCGCCGCCGCGAAAAAGAGGCCCGCGACCTGCTGGACCGTTGCCTCAAGCGCGACCCCGCGAACATCGAAGCCGCCATCGCGCTCTTCCAGATGCTCGAGCAGGCGAGCGAGTGGGACGAAGCGATCCGGGTCGCGCTGGCGGTGGCCCAGCAGGACCGCATGCAGACGACGGCGCTGGCGACCGTCATCTACTCCTGCCACTGGCTCGTCTATTACAACCCCGACGTCCCCGAGAACGCCGCGCGCAAGAAACAGCAGATCGAAGCCGCGGAGGAGCTGAAGCGGCGAGGGCCGCTCGACGCCGCAGGTCGTGGCGTGATCGGCTTCGCGCTCTCCGACGCCGGCGACTACCGTGGCGCGCTTGCCGAATTCGAAGCGCTCGTGGCCGCGCGGCCGCAGGACGCCGACGCCCTGACGCAGCGCGGGACGGCGCGCCTTCACCTGGGCGAACTCGGGGAGGCGATCGCGGACTTCGACCGCTCCATCGCCCATCAGCCCGACAACTGCATGAGCTGGTACAACCGCGGGTCGGCGAAGCGGCTGCAGGGGAAGCCGCGGGAGGCGATCGCCGATTACACGCAGTGCCTCGTCCTGATTCCCGGCTGGGATATCGCGCTGACGTCGCGCGGTCTCTGCCACTCTGCGGTGGGAGAAATCGACGCGGCGATCGCGGACTACACGGCGGCGATCGACTCGGGCCCCGAGCGCGCGACGCCGCTTACAAACCGCGCCGCGGAGTACTTCCAGCGAGGCCTGGAGAAGGAAGCAATGGCGGACTTCGACCGGGCCATCGCGCTCCGACCCGGCTACTACAACGCCTGGTGGGGACGCGGCGAGGTCAAATGGAAGCGCCAGGATCTCGAGGGCGCGGAGTTCGACCTCACGAAGGCGCTCGAGATCCGACCGGACGCAGTCGAGCCGCACCTGTTCCGAGGCCTGACGCGCATCGAGCTGGGCAGGCCCGACGCCGCGCTGGAAGACCTGGAATTCGTCGTCGCAAAGAACTTCCGCCCCGGTCTCGCCTGGTTCGGCATCGGCAACGCGAAGGCCCAGAAGAAGGACCGCACCGGCGCCATGGAGGCCTTCCGCAAGGCAACCGAACTGGATCCCGCCAACCACGACGCGTGGCGGAATCTCGGCCAGTCGCTGATGGAGTTGTTCCGCTTCTCCGACGCCCTCGAGGTTTTTTCGGAGGTCATCAAGCGCGATCCGGCCGCGTTCGAATCCTTCGCCAGCCGAGGCTTCTGCCGCCAGTCAACGAAGGACTGGAAGGGCGCCGAGGAGGATTACCTGAAGGCGCTCGAGCTGTCGCCGAAGGACTGGGAGGGCCGGGCGGGCGTTGAACTCAGGCTGAAGTTCGTGCGCGGGAAAATGAAGACGAAGAAATAGAGGCGGGCGAGCGGGCGGGCGAGCGGGCGGGCGAGCGGGCGGGCTTCGGCCGAAGTTTTTATTTGGCCTGCCCGCCTGCCCGCCTGCCCACCTGCCCGCGCGCCCGCGCGCGAATCGCGCCTCCCGCTCAAGATAGACTTACCCCTCTTCATTTGCTTAGATCGCCCCATGAGCGAACTCGTTGTCGTCCTCGACTTCGGCGCGCAGTACGTGCAGCTCATCGCGCGCCGCGTCCGTGAACTCAACGTCTATTGCGAAATCGCTCCGTTCTACACGAGCGTCGATGCGCTCCTCGCGAAAAAGCCGAAAGGGATCATCCTGAGCGGCGGTCCGATGAGCGTTTACGCCGAGGGCGCGCCGAAAGTCGACGCGAAGCTCTTCAGGGCCGGCGTGCCGGTGCTCGGCATCTGCTACGGGATGCAGCTCGGCTGCGAACTTCTTGGTGGGGCCGTGAAGGGCGCCCCGGCACGCGAATACGGCGCGACGAAGCTCACGGTCACCTCCGCCGAGAAACTATTTGACGGTCTTCCCGCAGATCTCGACGTCTGGAACTCGCACGGCGATTCCGTCCAGAGCCTCTCCGCCGACTTCGTCCCGCTCGCGAAAACCCGGAACTCGCCGTTCGCCGCCGTGAAACACAAGTCTCTGCCGTTTTATGGCGTCCAGTTCCACCCCGAGGTCGCCCACACGCCGCTCGGCTCCGAAATCCTCTCGAACTTCCTGTACAAGATCTGCGGCTGTGAGGGAACCTGGCGCGTCGCCGATTTCATCGAGGAGCAGACCGCCGCCCTTCGCAAGGAAATCGGCGACCGCGGCGTCGTCTGCGGCCTCTCCGGCGGCGTCGACTCGAGCGTCGTCGCGCTTCTCCTCCACCGCGCGATCGGCAAGCAACTCACCTGCATCTTCGTCGACAACGGCCTCCTCCGGAAAGGCGAGTACGAGCAGGTCGTCCAGGCCTTCCGCGACCATTTCAAGATCAACTTGCGTGGAGTCGACGCGAAAAAACGCTTCCTCGACGGACTGAAAGGCGTGACCGATCCCGAGGAAAAACGCAAGCGCATCGGGCACATGTTCATCGACGTGTTCCAGGACGAGGCGAAGTCCCTGAAAGGCATTGAGTTCCTCGCGCAGGGGACGCTCTACCCCGATGTGATCGAGAGCGTCAGTTCGTTCGGAGGACCGACGGCGAAGATCAAGAGCCACCACAACGTGGGCGGCCTGCCCGAGAAGCTGGGCTTCAAGCTGATCGAGCCGCTTCGCGCGATGTTCAAGGACGAGGTGAGAAAACTCGGCGCGGCGCTCGGGCTCCCCGACGCGATTCTCTGGCGGCAGCCTTTCCCAGGGCCTGGCCTCGCGGTGCGCTGCCTCGGCGAAATCACAGAAGAGCGGCTCAAGACGCTTCGCGACGCCGATGCCATCGTCACCGGCGAGATCGAAGCCGCCGAACTCTCCCGCGGCCTCTGGCAGTACTTCGCCGCCCTCCTCCCGGTCCGCAGCGTCGGCGTCATGGGCGACGAACGCACCTACCAGGAGTGCATCGCGATCCGTTGCGTCACCTCGAGCGACGGCATGACCGCCGACTGGGCGAGACTGCCGCACGAGGTCCTGGCGAGGATTGCGAATCGAATCGTGAACGAAGTCAAGGGCGTTAATCGCGCGGTTTACGACGTCTCCAGCAAGCCGCCGGGGACGATTGAATGGGAGTAGGCAGCGCAGGGGGTATGGCCACCCTGATCAGCGCGGGCCGAGCGGCAGAAAGTACGGATGCCGTCGGCGATATTCGCGGAAGCGGTCGCCGTGGATCCGCAGGAAACGCGCTTCCTTGAGGAGCGGTCCGGCCACGCAGTAGACGCTCCACGCCGTTGCGAGCGCGAAGCGGTCCCAGGTCCAGACGGGCGCGGTCCAGAGGACGAGCGCGAAGGCGAAGTAGATCGGCTGCCGGCAGAGCCGGAATGTGCCGCGTTCCGGCATGGAGCCGTAGTCTGGAACGCGGCCGCGGAAGAGCGCGAGCCAGCCGAGGGCGCCGGACTGGATGAAGATGTTGGCGTCGAGCATGGACTGGAAGAGGAAAAGCCATGAAGCGGCGTAGGCGGCGCACGAAGCGGCATAGAGGAAGCCGTGCGGTTGCCAGGAGGACAAGGAGGTCGGGGACCAGCCGAGGACGACCGCCAGGATCTGGAGGGACGAGATCGTCGCGAAGGTCGTCGTGGCGAGTATCCGCCCTGTTCCGCGGGGCCCGAGCGCCGCAAGCAAACGGGTGCCGGGGCGCGACAGAAGCCAGGAGTGGACGAGCGGGAACTGCACGATGAGGAGCGCATTGGCGATCCACGCCGATGCGCCCGTGAACGGCCCGCGGCCGATGCGCAGGCCCGTGAGAATTCCGGCGGCCATCGCCCCGACGGCGGCGAGGAACGACAGGTGGCAGAGAATTCCCGCCCCGAGCGCGAGGGCGCGATTCCGCGGCACGGACAAGGCGTCAGCCATGGTGTCACTTCTTTCGTAACGGGATGCCGTCACGTCAGAAGTTACACCCGTTGACCGGGGCGCCCGCGGAACTCATGCGACTTTAATGGGGCGAGCAGCCCGCGTTCACCTTCGGGCGGGCGGTTTCCAGGTTCCCTTTGAGCGCGGTATCCGGGGGCCGATCGGTACCTTGGAGATGGTCTCAGCAAGCGCTCCGTCGAAGACCTGAGATCCGGTAGACTCGCTTGTCCTCTCAACCAGACACGGGCGCGCGGCGATTCAGGAGGTAGCGATGATCGGGCCGAACGACCTTGCAGAAGCGGGGAACACTGCGGATCTGCCCCACAAATCGGGGTCGGATCTGGGAAAGCTGATCGTCTCGCTGGTGAAAAACCAGGCGAGCGATTTTCGCCTCATGTCCGGGAAGCGCCCGATTTTCCGCATCGCAACAGTGCCGCACGAGGTTGGCAACCGGCCGCTGACGCACGAAGAAGTGAAGCGGATCGTCCGCGACGTTCTTGACGAACGGCGAGCGGAGCAGCACGACGTGGAGCAGGATCTCAGCTTCGTGTACTCGATCCCGGAGTGGGGCCGGTTCCTCGTGAATACCTTCCACGACCCGGCCCAGCCGGGCACGATCGCGGTATCGGTTCGGACGTTGTAGCCGGGAGGACGGTTCGCGTCTTCGAGGGAATGGGCCTTCCCTGCGCCATCGGCGGGGCGGTGGCCATGGCTTTCGGCGGCTAGATAGGAGCCAGGAACCCGGCTGGTTTCTTCGAAGGACGCAAAGCCAAATCAGGACGGCTCATCACTGCGGCCACGCACTCCGGGACCCCCGGGGGCCGGAAGAAGACTCGCGGAATTTCCGCAAGGAATCCGTTTGCCCCTCCACTACTCTGCTGGAGCCGATTCGGAGAGCCGCCATGCAGGTTTCAGCCGAGATCGTCGAGCGAGCCGTGTCCCGTGGGGATCGCGATGCCCTGGCCACCCTGTTCGCAGGGGTGCAGCAGGACCTCTTTCGTTTCATGCGCCGCCATGCAGGCCCGCAGGAAGCCGAGGACCTGGTGCAGGAAACCATCCTGCAGGCGCTGCGTTCGCTCGCGTCGCTTCGCAGCCCCGCCGCCTTTCCCGGCTGGCTGTGGCGGATCGCGGTTCGAACCGTGCAGGCGGCGTGGCGCGAAGGGCGGCTGAGGAGCCGCCTGGCGCAGGAGGCGGCCGGTCGGACTCCGCGAGTGGAAGGAGGAGCGGAGATGGAAGCGGAGCGCGAGGAGATCCGGACGAGGGTCAGGGAGGCGGTGGACGGGCTGGAGGAGGGATTGCGCACGGCGGTGCTGCTGCGGTACGAGCAGGGTCTGTCGTATGCGGAAATCGCGGAGGCGACGGACTGCGCCGAGGGAACGGTCGGGGCGCGGCTTCACCATGCACTGAAGAAGCTTCAGCAGGCGCTTGTGCCCGCCGGGGCGGTGCTGGCGCTGGCGGCGCTGGAGCGGGAGCTGGAGGCGGGGGTGTGCGAAGCGGCGCCGGCGCGGCTCGCGGACCGGGTGGCGCAGACGGTGCGCGAGTCGGCG
>WSZJ01000201.1 GCA_009773755.1 Planctomycetota bacterium
CTAGTGAGGAAGTGCTGGACCGCGTGTTCGGGAGATTCTGCATCGGGAAGTGAGGATCACGCCCGGGGTCAGGGGGTAGTTGGTAGGGGGTAGTGGGTAGGAACGTCGAAAGCCAGAAGCCGGGCAGTTCCTACCCACTACCTGCTACCTACTACTTCCTGCCGTCGAGCTTTTCAAGCAGCTCGCGCGCTCTCGCCGCCGCCTCGCGATCGCTTCCTGCGGCGGTCTCCCGCAGCGTTGCACGCGCCGCTTCCTTCGCGCGCGAAAGCCCCCGGCTTGCCCGGTCCCTCACCGCGACATCGTCGTCCGCCAGGTCGCGCGCCCACCGAGCGATATCCGCGGCCGTCACCGGCGTCCTCGCCTCCCGGAACTCGTCCAGCTGCTGCGCCAGCGCCTTCGACCAGTCCGACGCCTCTTCACCGCCGGGCTCTCCCCCCCTGGAGTGCAGCTCGGCGGCGTAGAGGCTGTGCAGCGTCTTGGCGAAGCAGAGGCTGGAGACGAGGCGGTAGAACTCGCGCGCGTTGGCGAGCACGCCTCGGCGGGCGCGGAATTCGTCGAGCTCGTTGGAGAGCGACTCGCGGCGGGCCTGCCAGCCGGGGGACCAGAGGCGCCAGCGTTCGAGATTTTTCGAGGAAGCGGATTCGTCGCGGAAGCGGTGGAGGTCGTCGGTCAGCGCGACGATGCGTTCGTACGAGGCGCCGAGCCAGGCGGCCTCCGGGCGGGCGTAGGCGTCGCGCTCCTCCTCGGTTCCGGAGAGAACTTCCGCGCGCGCGGCGCTGCGGCCGGCAAGGATGTCGAGCGCGTAAGCCGCGGCGGGGAGGGAGCGAGGGCGAAGGAGGGAGGAGAAGCGGCCGTTGGAGGCGATCGTTTCGCGAGTGGCGAGGACCAGCGGGTCGTCGGCGACGCGAAGTTCGAGGGTGAGCGGTCCGTCCGGGGCCGTTCCTTCGACCCAGAGCGCCTGCGAGTCGGCGGAGAGCGAAATCCATTCCACGGTGGTCGTCAGGACGTCGCCGGCGCGCGCGGCGAGGGAGAGAGTGAGGAAGAGGAAAAGTGTGCGCATCGGTTTCGAAAGCGGCTGCAAAGGCTGTGCCGCCACGGAGTGTTGACGCGTCGCAAAGTCTTGGCACTTTGGAACTTGCGAAGTGCTTCTCGGCGCCCGTCGACGCCGCCGTTACGCCTCAAGACCGAGTTACCGTCCGGTAACAATAACCCAACGATCCTCTTGACGCACCCCCCCCACCCCCATCAGACTTCACACAACCCATTGCGGAGCGCGAAAGCCGCTTCCACAACCCCATGCGCTGCCCCTTCTGCAAAGTCGATAACGACAAGGTTATCGACTCCCGCTCCACCAGCGACGGCGCCTCCATTCGCCGCCGCCGGGAGTGCCTCGGGTGCAAGAAACGATTCACGACCTACGAGCGCTCCGAGGAACAACCCCTCGTCGTCATCAAGAAGGACGGCACCCGCCAGCAGTTCGACCGCAAAAAGATCCTCGACGGCATCCGCAAGGCCTGCCAGAAACGCCCGATCGAGACCCAGCGCATCGAGGACATCGTCGACCGCATCGAGCTGGACCTCTACGAGCGGTTCGAACGCGAAGTCCCCTCGAAAGAAATCGGCGAGCTCATCATGAAGGAACTGCGCGACCTCGATTCGGTCGCATACGTGAGATTCGCGTCGGTCTACCGCGCCTTCAAGGAAGCGAAGGACTTCGTGGATGCGGCGCAGCCGCTGAGCGAGAAGCCGAAGGGGTAGCCGGCGGGAAACGAAGCGCGACCTTTTCAGCACCGCCGCATAGAATCCGCCGCATATGAAAATCTTCGTCACCGGCGGATGCGGGTTCATCGGGTCGAACTTCGTGCGCTTCCTGCTGCGCGAGCGGGCGGACGCGCAGGTGACGAATTTTGACGCGCTGACGTATGCGGGGAACCTGGAAAACCTGGCGGGGATCGAGGAACACCCGCGTTACCGGTTCGTGCAGGGGTCGATCGTGGACCGCGCGGCGGTCGACGCGGCGCTGAAGGACGGCGCGGACATCGTGTACAACTTTGCGGCGGAATCGCACGTCGACCGGTCGCTGTACGAGCCGCAGACGTTCCTGGACACGAACGTGAAGGGGACGTCGACGCTGCTCGAGGCGGCGATGAAGGCGAAAGTGAAGCGGTTCGTGCAGGTGTCGACGGACGAGGTGTATGGGTCGCTCGGGAAGGACGGCGTCTTCACGGAAACCACTTCCATAAAGCCCTCGAGCCCTTACAGCGCGGCGAAGGCGGCGGCAGACCTGTGGGTGCTGGCGTACCACCACACGTTCGGGGCGGACGTGGTCGTGACGCGGTCGTCGAACAATTACGGGCCCTACCAGTTCCCCGAGAAGCTCATCCCGCTTTTTATTTCGAACGCGCTCGAGGGCAAGCCGCTTCCCGTGTACGGCGACGGCAACCAGGTGCGCGACTGGCTGTACGTGGAGGACAACTGCCGCGGAATCGAGATGTGCGGCACGAAGGGGAAGGCCGGCGAGGTCTACAACATCGGCGGGAAGTGCGAGCGCGAGAATCTCGCGGTGACGAAGGCGCTTCTCAAGGCCGTCGGCAAGCCCGAGAGCCTGATCAAGTACGTCGCCGACCGGCCCGGGCACGACCGGCGGTACGCGCTCAACATCGCGAAGATCGAGAAGGAGCTCGGGTGGAGCCCGAAGGTGACATTCGAAGAGGGGCTGCCGGCGACGGTGAAGTGGTATCTCGAGCACCGCGACTGGTGGGAGCGGGTGAAGAGCGGAGCGTACCGTGAGTACTACAAACAGAACTACGGCAAGCGACTGTAGAGATTTCGACCGGCAATCCGGAATTCACCCTGGACGAGTAAAATGGAGATCGGGCCTCTCCGTTTCCCCCGCCCGCGAATCTCCTTGAGCCAGGATTCCTCCCATGAGCGCATCCGCCGATGAACCTCCGGTCATCCGCGGGGGGTGCAGGCAGCGAGCCCGGATGCGCTGGTTCGAGAAGCTTGTAGTGGCGGCGTACCGCAACGGCGCGACGGTCATTCGGGCGCGCGCCGGACAGAGGTTTGCATTTCGATTCGGAGGTGAGACCCGGACGATCGGGACTCGTCCGGTTCGAGAAGAAGATCTGCTGGATCGCCTTGGGGAACTGCTTCCGAAAGAGCTGGACGGATTGTTGCGTGCGGGCGGGCACGTGGAATACGAATACGTCGTGTTGCCATGGGCGCCCGTCAGGGCCAGCATTTTCAACGGGGTTCGGGGCCTTGTGATGTCGGTCCGACTCGGAGCCGTTGACGAAGGAATCGCGCGACAGGAACCACCGCCGCGCCCTCCGCTGTTCGATGAAGGCGAAATGGAGATCCGGCCTTCCGAGCGCGACATCGACCGCATCCTCCGCGCCGCGATGACAGCGGGCGCCAGCCAGGTGCTCATCAAACCGCGCGCGCCCCTGGCGCTGAAGATCGGCACCGCATTCGTCCGGCCCGGGGCGCACGGCCTCTCGGCGGATTTCGTGGAGAAGCTGCTCGGGGAAGTGCTGACTCTCGAGGAGCGCGTTCTGCTGATCCCGGACGCCGAGATTCAGGTCGAGATCGGCGTCTGCCCGTTCGCTTCGTGCGAGGCGTCCGCATTTCTCGGCGGCGGTCCCGACGACCTGCGCTCGCCGTTGCCGGTGCTGACGGTCGAAGGATGCCGCCGGGAAATTGTCGAATGCTGCGAGGAATGCGCGCAGCTGCACGACCGACGGGTCGCCGCGGCCGCCGCGGTGCGACGCGCGCACGACGGGCCGGGGACGGACACGCGCGCGTTCCGGCTGGAGGCGCTGAAGTGGCCCGAATCGCGCAGGCGTTCGCGGAGGCTCATCGACCGGCTGCGCGCCGTCGCGGGGCCGCAACCGGACCAGAGCCTTGAAACGGCGCGCGCGATCCTGCGCGAGGCGGTGAGCATTCTCGCGGAACTCCGTGAGATGAAACCGGCGCTTCCGGATCGCGCTGCGCCTGAACCGGCGCCGGCGTATCCGGCGGCACAGCAGTCGCCTTCCGCGGACCGCCGGCTCCCCACGACCGGCTACCCGCTGCTCAACGCCGGGTTCGTGCTCGGCGCCACCGAGCTGCTGCTCTTCGAGGATGAAATCCCGACCTACCTGATCGGCGGCGAGCCGCGGCGTCCGAGCGCTCGGCCGATCACGCGCGGCGAGCTGGAGGAACAGGTTGCCGCCTGGGAATCGGGCAGCCAGGCGGCGGAGTACAACGCCCCGGCAGGCGCGGCGCACCTCCTGCGCTTCGAGGGAGGAGAAGCGGTCCGGATCGTGGTCAATCGTGCGAACGATCGCCTGCAGGTATCCGTCCTGTTCCTCGAAGCAGGCCATCCGGAGGGAGGCAAGGGCGCGGGTTCGCCGGCCCCGCTTCCCAAACATCCCCCGCACGCCCCCCGCCCCTTCCTGCGCGCGCTTCCGCCCGAAACCCGCGAGGAGAACCCTCCTTAAAACGCGTGAAGTTTGATACAGTTCACGCCGCTTCACCACACGCCCTCAGACCCGCACCGCGATCCAGGAGCCGACGATCATGGATGACCTGAAAGAACTCGCCAACCTGGGGAAGCCCGACGAGCAGTCGCAGCAGCAGTGGAAGGACATGGAGAAGCTGTTCATCGCCATGACCAAGAACAAGGCGAGCGACCTGCACCTCAAGCCCGGCATGCGCCCCGTGTTCCGCATCGCGACGGTGCTTCACGACGTCGGGAACCGGCCGCTGAAGTACGACGAGGTGAAGCGGATGATCTACGAGATCCTGAGCGAGACGCAGATCGAGCAGTACGAGCGCGAGCTGGACCTCGACTTCGCGTATTCGATCCAGTCGTACGGGCGCTATCGAGTGAACATTTTCCACGACCGCGGCAACCCGGCGATGGCGGTCCGGCGCGTGAACACGGAAATCCCGAGCTTCGAAATGCTGAACCTTCCGCCCGGGGTGAGAAAGATCCCGACGTTCAACCAGGGGCTGGTCGTCGTTGCGGGCGCGACGGGCTCGGGGAAGTCGACGACGCTGGCGTCGATCCTGAACTACGTCAACGAGACGCGCCGGGTCCACATCATCACGGTCGAGGACCCGATCGAATACCTGTTCGAGGACAAGAAGTCGTTCGTGAACCAGCGCGAAGTCAACATCGACGTCACGAGTTTCACTAGCGCGCTGAAGCACATCGTCCGGCAGAACCCCGACGTCATCCTCGTCGGCGAAATGCGCGACCACGCGTCGTTCGACGCGGCGCTTCAGGCCGCGGAAACCGGCCACCTCGTGTTCGGAACCATCCACGCGTCGAGCGCCGCGCAGACGATCGGCCGCATCCTCGACCTGTTCCCGACCGAACGCCAGGACCTCATCCGCCAGGGTCTCGTCTTCAACCTCAAGGCGATCGTCTGCCAGAAGCTCCTCCCGTCGTGCAAGGAAGGCATCCGCATGGTGCCGGCGGTCGAAGTGATGATCGTGAACTCGACCGTGCAAAAAATGATCTCGCAGCGCGAAGACAAGAAGATCAGCGACATCGTCCGAGGCGGCGCGGAAGAAGGCATGCAGGACTTCAACCAATCGCTCGTCGCGCTGATCAACCAGGGGCTGATCACGAAGAAAGTAGGCCTCGCGTTCTCGCCGAACCCGGAGCAGCTGAAGATGAATCTCCAGGGGATTTACCTTGGCGAGGATCACAAGATTCTGGGCTAAGGACGTCGGGAGTCTGGAGTCGGGCGTCGGGAGAAAAGACAGGCCCTGCTTTGGCAGGGCCTTTCTTGTTGGGGCTGGCCGTCTGAGTTCTGTCGCGGAAGATAGCTGGGCCGGCATACCGGCCATGACGCTCAGCGCGAGATTGCGGTCGCCGCTCCGCAGGATCAACTCGGAAACAAGGAGCGAGCCCGCCCGGCGGGGACGAATCTGTCAGCGCCCTTCCCGCGCCGCGCCGCTTCTGGCATCCTCTCTCCCCGAATGAAACTCTTCCGCGTCCGTCTTGCCGCTCCCTCCGCCGCCGCCGAGGACGCCGCCGCTTCGCTGGCGGAAGTCGGGTGCAGCGGCGTACACATCAAGGAGGGGGAGCCTTCGATCCTCGAGGCGCATTTCATCAAAGAGGTTGCGGCGGAGGCTGCGGCGGTCGCGACGGCTTGGGGCGCGAAGGTGGAGAGCGCGGAGTGGGTGGAGGAGGACGACTGGACGGATGCGTGGAAGAAGCGGGCGCTGCCGATGGTGATCGGCGGGTTTTATGTGCATCCCTCGTTCGAGGGGCCGAAGGCGGGGATGCGGAATCTGAAGATCGACCCGGGGATGGCTTTCGGGTCGGGGGACCATGCGACGACGCGGCTGATGCTGCTGGAGATGGAGGACATGGTGAAGGTGCGGCCGCTGGGGCGACTGCTGGACCTCGGCACGGGGTCGGGAATCCTTGCGATGGCGGCGACCCAGCTCGGCGCGACCGAAGTCGTCGCCTGCGACGTGGACCGCCGCGCGCTTGAGGAGGCGCGCAAGAACGTGAAGGAGAACGGGACCGAGCGGGTGACCTTTATTGAAGGATCGATGGCGAAGTGCCCGGGAAAGTTCGACTCGATCATCGCGAACGTGACGACGGACGTGCACCTGAAGCGCAGCGGCGACTATCCGAAGAAGCTGGCGCCGGGCGGGCGGGTACGACTTGGCGGCGTGCGGGCGGACGAATCCGATTCGGTGGCGTCCGTGACCGGGACGGAGCTGTCGCGGGCGAGCGAGGGGTGGACGGTGCTGAGGTACCCGGGCGAGGCGACGATGGCGCCGCCGCCCGCGCTTCCGAACGACGGGGTCGCGACGCCGGTGGTTCCCGCGGCAAACCGGTCCGAAGATCCGCCGACGCTTCTCCCCGGCCAGATCCAGCCGGGCGCCTTTCGCGACCCGGAGCCGGTCGCCGCTTCAGAGCCTCCCCCGAAACCGGTCGAACGCCGGCGGGGCGCGTTCCATCACATGGACCTGAATGTGACGAGCCTCGAAGAATCGCGGTTGTTCTATTCGCGGGTGCTGCCGCGGTTCGGGTTCGAGCGCGGCGAATCGGGGAACGGCTGGCTCATTTTCACACACGGCGATTTCTACCTGACGCTGGCGCAGGCGAAGGATCCGTGGCGGTCGCACGGATTTCACCGGAAGCGCGCCGGCGTGAATCATCTGGCGTTCGCGGCGCCCTCAAGGGAAGCGGTGGACGTGCTGCACGAGTGGCTGATGTGGGAAGGGATCAGCGTGCTTTACGGAGGGCCGAAGGAGATGGGGACCGAGGAGAAGCCGAACTATGCGGTTTATTTTGAGGATCCGGATCGAATGAAGCTGGAGTATGTATACAGGCCTTGAACAGAGAGTGGGGAGTATTGAGCGTTGAGTGTTGAGTAGCGGGGGGTGGAGAGTTTGCCGGGCGTGATCCCAGGTTTGATGATTCTCAAGACTCAAATCTCAACACTTTTCTTTCGGCTTTTGGCCCACATCAGCGCGACGCCCGCGAAGAGGAAGGCCCACATGACGGGCAGCCAACCCAGCGGGCGTTTCTCGGGCGTCAGCTCTACGAGCTGGGACTTCAGCGCCTTCGCTTCGCGCTGAAACGATTCGCGCACACGCCTGCAGTTCTCCGCGGAGACTCCGTGCGCGAGCGCGCCCAGCTCGTGAATGCTGCCGTCGAGCGCGGCGAGCGCTTCGCAGCCTTCGCCGAAGTCGTGGCCGCGCTTCTGGACCTTGTCGAGCAGCTGGTGCAGCTCGCGGACGTCCTCCCTTGTCTTCGCCGAGATGTCGGAGATGAGGTTGCCCGCTTCCAGCGCCTTCGTCCCCGCCTCGTGGCACTTCCCGCACGTCTTCGCGGCGAACGGCGCTTCCGGCCTCCGCGCACCGTGGGCGCCGTGGCAGTGCTCGCAGTTCAGCGGCGCGGCGACGCCGCTCTGCGGATCGGTCCAGGTTGCCTTTCCGTGCGGTCCCGACGCGAGTTCCCTTGCCGGGCCCTCGTGGCAGCGGCCGCAGAGCGTGCCCATTTCGTCGAAGCCCGGAACGCGCGCAAGGTGCGGACCGTGGCAGGCCGCGCAGGAAGGGGAGCCGTCCTTGAGCGTCCGCGCGTGCGGCGAGCCGTCGAATTTCGCGACGAGGCCGTGGCTCAGGCCGTGGGCCTTCATCCGCTTTTCCTCGCCGTGGCAGCGCCCGCAGGTCGCCGACTGGCGCGTCACGTGCGTCTCGCTCGCCGGGTCCGACGACCGCAGCGCTTCGTGCGGCAGGTGGCAATCGACGCACGACGCCCCGTCCTCCTCTTTCTCCTCCAGCACGTTGTGCCCGTGCTTGCTCTTCTCGTAAAGCGCCAGCGCGTCGGCGCGCAGACCGCTCCGCGCCATCGCCTTCGGATCGGAATGGCACCGCGCGCAGGTCTCCGCGACCCTCAGCCGGCTCGTCGGCGCATTCTCGTCCCCGCAGTCCACGATCGAATGGCTCGAGGGCGCCGCCGCGCGCGTGTGGCAGGAAGCGCACGAAGCCCCGGCCGGGTCGCCCTTCTGCATCCCGTCGAGATGCGGCGACCGCTTCCACGCATCCGTCGCCTTCTGGTGGCAGTCGCCGCACATCTGCGCGAGCTGAAGCGGTTTCGGATTGCCGATGAACTTCTTCGCCTCGGCGTGCGACGCCTCCATCTCAGCGGCCGAAGAATCGCCATTGTGGCAGTCGGTGCAGGAGAGCATCGGGTGCGCGGAATTCTCGACGGGCGCCTGTTGCGCGTCGTGGCACTCGACGCAGGTGTTCTGGGCGGACGCGGTGGCCGCGAGCGCAACGAAGAGGAAGGCGTGCCGGATCATTTCGGCCTCCCGTACGTGTCGAGATTCCAGACTCTCCCGAAGACCTGCTCGCGATTGTCCGCCACGGCGCCGAGGAACGTGAGGGCGACCCACACCAGCGCGCCGGCCGCGAAAATCGCGAGCGCGCGTTTCCGGTTTGCGAGGCGGCGCTCGGGGGAGCGGTCGAGGAAAGGAAGCATGGCGAAGGCGGCGAGCACCAGAATGGGAAGAATCTGCCCGATCGTTTCGCCGGGCATGCCGAGCACGCGGGCCGGCCAGTACTTGAGGTACTGGAAGAGCGCGAGGAAAAACCATTCGGGGCGCAGACCGTCGGGCGTTGCGCCCCCCGCCTTCGGGGAGGGACCGGCGGGGCAAAGCGCGGCGACCGTAATGATGATCCCTGCCGCGACCGTCGCGGCCGCCGCGGCGCGAAGAGCGTGCTGCGGGATCCAGGCTTCGCCCCCTTCGCTGCACGCCGCGTGACCGCGCTCCTGCTCTTCATCGGTCCGGACGGCGGGCGCGAGCCCGAGCCGCTTCACGAAACGCAGGTGCAACCAGAGAATCGCCGCGAGGATCGCCGGGAGACCGACGACGTGGAGGGCGTAGAAGCGGGTCAGCGTGGCCGCGCCGATATCGTCTCCGCCGCGCAGCAGCCGGGCGGCGAGCGGCCCGACGAGAGGCGCTTCGGTGGTGTGCCCGAGCCGGACCACGGTGCCCCAGTACGCCTCGTTGGTCCACGGCAGGAAGTGCCCGGTGACCGAGAACCCGAGCACCACGAACAGCGCCAGCGCGCCGGAGACCCACGTCAGCTCGCGCGGCCTCTTGTGCCCTCCCGAAATAAAAACTTTTGCTGCGTGCAGAAGCGCGAGCCCGACGAGCGCGTGCGTTCCCCACGCGTGCACCGACAGCCACAGCCACCCCAGCGGCACCGCGTCCCGGATCTGCGCCACGCTCGCGTGCGCCGCTTCCGGCGTCGCGCGGTAGTGGAACGCGAGCACGAGCCCGCTGACGCACTCGAGCGCGAGGGCCGCCA
>WSZJ01000202.1 GCA_009773755.1 Planctomycetota bacterium
GGCCTTCGCGCGCGGATCAAGGAGGCTGAAGGCCGGCTCGCGATCGAGGACGCCATCGCCGCGCGCGCTTCCGTCCCCGGTGGCCGCGCCGGCGCCGCGGCCGCGGCGCTCGCGGAAGCGATGAAAGGGAAGGGCGGGCCGGAGGCGGCCGGCAAGGCCGCCAAACTCGTCGCGCACTTGCTCAACCGCCTCCGCTTCGAACACCAGCTCGCCGACGAAGAACTGCTGATCGCCCCGCTTCGCGACCGGATGCTCCCTGACTTCCTCGCGGCGATGGGCTTCCCGATGTCGGACGAAGCGCGACAGCGGTTCGACGAACTGATGGCCTTCGAGGAACAGGCCTGGAAGGACCGTCTCGAAGCGCGCGGCGCCGAGACGCCGCTTCAGCGCATCGCCGCCGCTCTCGAGCTGGCGGAGCGCGAGGACGACCGCCTGCAGGCGCTTCTCACACCCCAGCAGTTGTCGACGATTCTCTCCCAGCCCCTCGGCAAGCGCGATGCCGACAACGTCTGCATGATCGGCCGCCGCTGGGTCCCGCCGGGGCGTCCGTTCAATGCGCGGGCGGACAACGCGAAGGAAACGCTGTACTCGCTCTGGGGCGCCGACACGGGAATCGCCGGCGTGCGATTCGAGAAGTATTCCGAAGACTACGCGTCGAAATTGCGCGACCTCGGCCCCGAGCCTCTCGACGCCTCAGGAGGCGCCTCCATCACCTGGCGCCGCCGCCAGGCCGTGATGCAGGCGCAGGTTCAGAAGGCGATGCTCGCGGATCCGGAGTTTTCCGAGGAGGACCGGGGTAAGATCCGGAAGTGGGTAACCGCAGATGTCTGGCGCGAGGAATGAACCGCCGGAAGCCGCGGCGTTTCTTCCATGGGAGCGCGTATTGACGATCAACAGCCTTGAGGACCTGAAGCAGGCGGCGCTGTCGGCTGCCGAGGAGCTCGACGCCGCGGGCGAAGCGGCCGCGGCCTATCGCATCAAGGACACGATGGCGAAGGCCACCGGCGTTCAGGGCGATTTCATCGAGCAGCTCATCGACGCGCTGGAGTCGGCGAGGCGCCTCTGGCTGCACAAGGCCGCGGGAGCGAAGGCGTTCGCGCTGCACAAGCTGATTTCGGCGGCGCGCAACCTGAAATAGCCCCGGCGCCTCTGCGGCCCGATGGGCTAAGATCGCGTGGATGAAGCGAGCCATCGCGATCTCTTTCCTTGCGGGCGCGATTGTCTCCGCGATTCTCGTCCTGTGGATCTCCACGCGCCGCGCGCCTGAGGTCCGGGCTGAGGAGTCGTCCCCGACGGAACGGGCGAAGGCGCCGGTCACCGCGGAGGCCGACGTCGAGGCGCTCCGGGAAGACCTGCGTGCCGCGCGGGAAAAGTTGGACACGCTCGCGCGGGAGCTGGCGGAGGCCCGAAAAGCCTGGTCGCCGGCGGTTCCGGCCGCGGTCCCGAAGCGCACCTGGGATTCGCTTGCAGATCGGATTCGCGCCTGCGCCAAGTCCGGCCGGTTTCACAACGACGATGATCCGCTGACGCGCGAACTCATGCTGGAGGCCCAGTCGCTTCTCCGGGACCTGGCCCGCGAAAAGGGCTGGACGCTGCACGAAGCCTACGCGAGCCCGGAGGGTTGGCCGGCGCTTGTGGCGCTGTACCTGAAGGATGCCGATCCGCCGATGACGCCGGAGGAGAGGGCGAGGCTGGAGGAGGCCCTTGCGGCCTGCAGGCGGGAGGCCGAGGCGCTGGAGTCGCGGCGGAAGGACCTGACCGGGCTGGAGATCATCCAGGCGAGCCGCGGCATCTCGGACACGTTCGAGGGCACCCTTTCGTCGGTTCTGCGGAGCCATCACCTCGGTCCTCTCGACGACATCCAGGAGCTTGTGGAGGATATGAGTCCGCGCAAGATGATGGACTTGACGTTCTGCAGCCTGCCTCGGGACGAGACCAGCGCGAAGTGGACCTCGGAGTGGTCGGACATTCTCCATCTCCGGGAGGACCAGCGGATCAAGCTCGGGCCGATCATCGATGACCTTATGGACGCACTGGAGGCGATGGAAATCGAGTTGCCGAACTATACGGGTGCGGAGAACCAGAAACTCCGGAGCGCGAAGAGCATCGCCCTCATGACGGCGGCCCAGCGGCGGATACTCGAACGGTTGAACCTGGACGAGTCCCAGATGGCCGGTTTCCGAAGCTGGGCGGTCGTGTACTTGCGAGTCCCGTAGACCGGACTACTCCGTGCCGCCAGCCCGCACCGCGAACTTCACGAGCTTGAGCCCCGCCTTCACTTCGACGGTCGCCTGGCGCTCTCCGGCGGTCTTCGGGGCAAACTTGATCGCGAAGCGGGAGCTGGCGGTGCCGTCGAGGCTGTCCCGCGGTTGTGCGACGATGGTGAAGTCCGCGGCGTCGGGGCCTGACACCGTGACGGCTCCCTTGCCAAGAGTGAGTTTCGCATCGCCCTCGTTGAGGACGAGGAATTCGCGCTCGATGCTCGTCTTGAGCTTCACGGCGCCGAAGTCCGTGTGATCGAAGGTCGAGGGCGTCGTGTCGCCGTCGGCGATGGCAACGTCGTTCCCCTCGATCGCGAGCGCGGCCGGGCGCGCGGCGGGCGGTTCGGCGGCGGTCACGCGGATGGTCAAGTGCGTCACAGCCTCGGCGTCTTTCCCCTGTCCGATGACTTTCAGCCACGCCTCGTAGATCCCGGGCTTGTCGAACGTCTTCGCCGCCACCGGCGTCGTGACCTCCGCCTTCGGCATCACCGGCCGCCCCGGCGCGCGCGGCGCGAACGCCCACTCGAGCTTCGTCCCGCCGAACGAGCCCTGCGAAGAGAACTTCACGGTCAGCGGCGCTTTTCCCTCGACGCGGTCCGCTTCAATGTGCGCGTAGACCTTCGGCCCGACCCGCAGCCGGATCTGGCGCGCCTCGTAGTTGTTTCCGCTCGTTCCGTCCGAGCCGATCACCGTCACGACGTGGTCCCCCGGCGAAACGTTCTTCGGGACCTTCCACGTGAAGACGTTTCCGTCGAAAAAGCCCGGCTCCCCCGCGCGCTTCGAAAAAGTCACCGGAAATCCCTCCGGGTCGATCGCGCGGATCGTGATCGTGAGCGTCTGCCCCGGCTTGACGAGCGAGTCCTGTAACCCGACGACGATCGGCCGGCGGTTCGTGAACTTCGTGTCGTACTTGTAGTCCTCGTACCCGCCCCCGCCCGGTGGCAGGTCTCCCTTTTTCCGGTATACGTTCACCGCCGCCGGATTCCCGTCGTGCGTCCCATTGCTCGCGACGAGCAGGATCGTCGTCCGCCCTTCAGGAAGCGCCTCATCCCACGGGACGCGGATCTTCCAGACCGCGGTGTCTCCCTCGCGCTCCACGGTTGCGCGCCGGTTTCCATACAGCAGCTTCCACCGGAACGCCAGCGGCTTGTCGTCCAGGTCGTAGCTTTCGTGCGTCGAGACTCGCAGCTCGACGTCCTGACCCGCTTCCTGAACCACACACACCGTTTTCTTCAGCGCGTAGACCATCTTGCCGCCCGTGTGCTCGACCACGTTTACAACTGCCTCCGGAGGCGCGACGGTCAGTCCGCGCGCGAGCTCGATCATCCGCTTCATGTGCTCGTTATCGTCGAACTCGTGGAAGTCCAGGCACATGTCTCCGCGCGAAATCCCCGCCGCGCCGTAGCCGCCCGGGAACGCGAAGCGGTCGCCGACGGACGCGTAGGCGACGCGGTGCCGCAATTCGCTGTCGAACGGCGCGTCGACGGGAAGCGCGGTTTTCCAGAGCCAGAGCATCGCGGAAGCGTAGAGGCCGGTTTTTTTCAGCTTCAGCTTCATCGCGGGAGAGAGGTGAGCCCCGGCGATGACGAGCTTCGTGATCGCCATCGTTTCGCTGTCGGAAGAGCCGACCGAATTGAAAATCGTCGGCATGTACGCAAGATAGAGGTCGGTCGCCACCTCCGTCTGCGCGGCGTTTTCCTCGACGAGCGAGAGGTGGCACGGGGCGGTGATGAGGCCGGACGAAAAGTAGATTTTCTCGTAGAGATCGGTCTTCTGCGGGAGCACCCTGTTCGTGATCGTGTGAGCCATGCCGGTCGTGGACTGGTGGTAGAAATTGATCCCGAGCTTCAGGTGGTTTTCGCCGGGGTCGTTGTCCACGAACGCCAGGATCGCGTTCTTGATACCCTTCGCTTCCGTCCCCGCGGGGCTTTTCCACTCGTCACGCACCCACCCGTGCGTGCCGGACCAGCTTCCGTAGACGTCGTCCCACGTCCCCGCGAACTTCTCCGATGCCTTCGGCACGAGGAGGAACAGCTTCCCCGGCGGCACCGCTTCGGAGGGCCAGAGCCGCTTCGCCAGCTCCGGCGGCTGGATCGTCGAGCCGTCGGTCGCCGGCGGAACCGCGGCTTTGGCCTTCTCGATCGGCGACGGATCGAGGCGCCAGACGCGCCACTCCGTCTTCTTGAAATACGGGTTGCGGATTTCCTCGCTCGCGGGCTCGGCAGGACAGAGAGCGCAGGTGGCGAAGAGGACGGCGGCGATGCGAGCCGGGCTCATGGTGATGCGAATATGGTACTCACGCCCTGTTGAGAGACGCCTCAGAAAGAGCCTTTTGCGGATTCCGTCAGGCCGCGCTTCAATGAAGCTGGTCCGGCAACCCTGCTGTCGATGGCTCCACCCGGAGAAACACCATGCTCCCCCGACGGACGCATCTGACTTTCGCGCTCCTGCTCACGGCAGGCCTGTGCGCGGGTCAGGACGATGGCTCGATGACGAACGAAGCGAAACTTCAGCTTCATACCCGGATCCGCTCCTGCACCGTGATGGTCCGCGCGATATTCGACGACGAGCACGGTGCGATCGGCACCGGCGTCGGATTCCAGCGCTTCGGCGACGATGTCGTCGTCGTCACGAACGCGCACGTGGTGGGAGAAGAGGGCAAATTTGTTTCGCAGAAGGTGGCGGTCAGGCCATGGACGAAAGGGGAGGAGGTCTGGCTCCCGGCCAACGTGATTGTCACGTCGCGCGTCGACAGGGACTTCCTCGACATTGCGTTCCTCGTCGTCAGCGACCCACGTCGCCTGATCGTGATCGCCAGCCCGATCGAGGAGCGCGCGCTGAAAGTTGGCAAGCCGGTTTACTCCTGCGGACATCCGAGGGGGGAGGAATTTCTCGTCGACGACGGGGCGATCCTCGAAGTGACGGCGGAAGAGCTTGTCGCCCACGACGCGCTGATCGAGCACGGGAACAGCGGCGGGGGGCTCTTCGACTCGAAAGGTCAGCTCATCGGGATCAACACCTGGATGGTTGACGGCAAGTACGGCCTCGCGCAGGAAATCCACGGTTTCCTCGGTTGGTGGCGGTTTTTCCGCGCCACGGCGCGGGCCGACGCCACGGACTGGCTGGAGACCGACATCGAGATCCAGGACGGGCAGTTCGGGAGGGCGCTGGCGGTCGGAAAATGGAGCTACGACGGCGATCGCAACAGTTGCAACGCCCTGGGCTCGAACCACAATCACGAAGTGCGGGTTGACGATCGCTATTACTTCGCTTCCCTCCTGGTCCGTGCCGGCGAATCGACTGTGCAGATCCGCGACCAGTGGAAAAAAAATGCAGCGCAGGAATCGATGTATCCCGACTACGGCGTGCAGCGACTCGGCGACTTCGGCCGCCTGAAGCTGCGCATCAACGACAGCCAGCCCGGCGACAACTCCGGGTCGATCGATCTCTACGTGCTTGTGATCGGTTACCCGAAGGGATACCTGGGCGTGGAGGTCGCGGCCCCCTCAGATTCGGAGCGCAAGGATCTCCACCTCGCGGCAGGTACGGGAGCGAAGGTGCTGAGAGTCGACCCGTACTCTCCGGCGGCGGGCGCGGGAATCCGTGTCGGGGACATCATCCTGGAACTCGAGGTGAACGCTGCGCCGCCTGTCCCGGTCAATCAGGACACCCTGGCGAAGGTCATGCTGGAAGGATGGGATTCCGTGGCGAAATCGTTCGCGACGGTGCTTCGAGACGGAAAGAAGATCCAGAACCTTGTGATCCGCCGTCACCACTGACCGGGGCGACACGACGGGTTGGCGCACCCATTCGACGAGGTGACTCGATGAGCGGCAGGACTGAGCCTTCGCCGAACGCGGCAAGCTGCAGACCGGAAACCCTGAGAACGCGAGCAGAAGCCGACCGAGGACGCGCGGCGCGGGTCCGGGCGGCGCGCGTCATCAGCCTCGCCACGGCCAAAAGCCTCGTCGCGCGCCGGTCGGACCTGCGCCGCGCGCCGCAGG
>WSZJ01000203.1 GCA_009773755.1 Planctomycetota bacterium
TCCCAGGGCCTCGCGCGCTGCAAGCCGAGACTCGCGCCGGGCTTGCGGCTCTCGGGCGGGGAAAAAAGCGTCGGCGAAAAACAAACCCGACTTCGTCGCTTTCAACTCAAACAACCGCAGATACCACTACCCGGGGCGAAGCTACACGCCATTCAGATCCGCCTTCATGCAGGTTGATGGGCTTGCCCGCGTTCCGAATCCGTTCATCGGCCTGAAACTTGGTTACTGGCTCGACTTCGCCGGCGTTGCGCGTGTCGTTCGCGAATTCTATTCGTTCGTTCGCAACAACCCATCCGTTCTCGTCGATCCGACGGGCCTGAAGCCGCCTGTGTTCAAAGGGTTTGAAGCTGATCGTTACCAAGAGCACGACGCGATCATTGAGGAGATAGTGAAAGACTTCAATAGTAGTGCCGAATCAAAGCAATGCTGGTGCTGCTCGACCGCCGACCAGGCGGCCAAAATACCGGATCTAACAGAGGCGATGATAAAGGCTTGGCTGATTCAGGAATCAGGTGGCGGTGATCAGAGGTCCAAGGACGCGTGGAAAGATGACCCGGCGCAGGTAAACGTTCCGGGTGACTGGAGCGACTACAAGAAAGAATGTTGTTGTCTCAAGGAGCCCAAGGAAAGAAATGAAGTTGGAATGCCGATAAACCTCTACGCAGCCGTCATGTGGCTCTGCCGGAAGGGATTCGGAAAATCGGGACAACCGGCACGCAACCGCACGGAAGGAACCTTCGACGGCTGGCAGGCGGCTCTTCAGCGGTACAACGGTCGATCCGCGGTGACGACGAACGATAAGACATACTCGGAGAACTACGCGGCGGCCATCATGGATCGCGCAACGGACCCGAAAACCGAGAAGAAAATTGAACTTCCTCAACCCAAGCCGCCAGAGCCGCCGAAGTAAGTTCCCAGGTAAAGTGTCTGGCAAGGGATCCGGGCTCCTTCGTCAGGGATTCTTTCTGGCGCTCTTTGGCCTGACCTCGTTGCTCCCCGGCTGCGTCTCGACGCCGATGGCCGTGTGTGGACTTTCTCGTCCGGATCTCCACTACTGTCCGGACGGAGTAGTCCAATACTACGGTGAGCAAGAAGTGCGCCTCGCGCCCGACATCGTCGCGACGGCCGCGATCGAGGTCACCACCAAGGGGAATGGACTACTGCGCATAACCTCGGCGGGACGTGACCTGATCGCGATCAACATCTACGATGAGCACAGCGAGGCGGACGAGTATTGTGTATTTGAAAATGGCATGCTCGCCTACAGCTTCGCGGACTCTAATGGCGATGGACTTCTCGACATCGAGGTGACTGGAGTCATTGTCACGATGGAGGAGGAGCGGATCATCAGCAAAAGAACAGTGAAGGACTCGTATCTCTATGATTCCGCCAAAGGACGATTCGTTCTTTCCCAGTAGGTAGCGGGCAGCCGCGTAGCGGCCAAAGAAATGACGCGCCGCGTCAATTGCAACGGCTTCTAGCCGCCGTGCCCGTTGCCGGCCTGAGCGACGAGGGCATCGACGACGCGGAGGATGTGCTCCTGCTGGCGCTTGGGGAGGCGGGAGACGCGATCGAAGGCCTGCCGGACCTTTCCCACGGGTCCGCCGCGGCGCTCGCGCGGGAGCTCGGGGGCGAGGAGGGCCTCGACGCGCACGCCGAGGGCGCGGGCGAGCTTCACGAGGACCTCGGAACGGGGCGGCTTGGCGCCGAGCTCCCAGAAGGCGATGGACTGCTGAGGGACGCCGACGATTTCGGCGAGCTCAGTCTGCGAGAGCTGCGCGGCCTGGCGGAGCGCCATGAGGTGGGCGCCGAGCTTGGGACGGACCGTTTCGCCGTTTCGCACGAGGAAATTGTAGGCGGCTTCCGCGAGCAGTCCCCGGAGGTCTTCGTTTTGTGCTTGCATGACTACCAGTGTACTGGTAGAACGTCGGCGAATCAACCAGCGGGGCTGTACGGGCGTTTTTCGCTTGACAGGGGTCTCGAATCGGAGGGTTTCACTTGGCGCGGATCCCGGAGGAGGAGCTGGAGCGGCTCAAGCGCGAGGTGTCGATCGAGCGGCTGTGCGAGGCGAGGGGGATCGATCTCGCGCGGCACGGAGCGGATCTCGTCGGGAAGTGTCCATGGCACGACGATTCGACGCCGAGTCTCGTAATTACGAAGGGGACGAATTTGTGGCACTGCCTGGGCGCGTGCCAGGCGGGCGGGAGCGTGATCGACTGGGTGATGAGGGCGGAGAGCGTCAGCTTCCGGCACGCGGTGGAGCTTCTGCGCGAGGGGTATCCTTCTTTAGCCGCTTCGGCGCGCGACGGGAAAGCGCAGTGGTCGAGGAAGCTCTCATCGCCGGTCGCAGCCGCCGCGGACGACGGCGCGATTCTCTCGCAGGTCGTGGACTTCTATCACGAGACGCTGAAGACGTCGCCGGAGGCCTTGGCCTATCTCGAACGCCGCGCGATCAAAAGCGACGAGGCGATCGGGCATTTCAAACTCGGCTACGCCAATCGCACGCTCGGCCTGCGTCTCCCGATCAAGGCGATCAAGGAGGGCGAGCGGATGCGCGCGCGGCTCGCGGCGCTGGGCGTGCTGCGCGAGAGCGGGCACGAGCACCTGGCGGGGTCGCTCGTGATGCCGATCCTCTCGCCGGCGGGCGAAGTCCTCGGGATGTACGGCCGGAAGATCGTTGAGAATCTCCGTCCCGGGACGCCGAAGCATCTGTACTTGCCGGGCCCGCACCGAGGAGTCTGGAACGAACCCTCTCTCATCGACTCGAAGGAGATCATTCTCTGCGAGGCACTGATCGACGCGCTCACTTTCTGGTGCGCCGGTTTTCGAAACGTCACGACCTCCTGGGGCGTCAACGGCTTCACCGAGGATCACGAGCAGGCTTTCAAGAAGCACGGCACGAAGCGGATCCTGATCGCCTACGACCGCGACGAGGCGGGAGAGAAGGCGGCCGAGGCTCTGGTGCCGAGGCTGATGGACCTGGGCCTCGAGGTTTTCCGTGTGCAGTTTCCGAAGGGGATGGACGCAAACGAGTACGCGCTGAAGGTGACGCCGGCGGCGAAGTCTCTTGGGCTTGCGATCCGGAAGGCGTCTTGGCTCGGGCGCGGGCCCGCGCCTGCGAGAGAAACGGCAGCAGCTAAAGAGGAAAAGCAGCGGCTGGAAGAAGGCGTTGCTCCGGCAGAAGTTTTTCCCGAGCCTCTCGAATCGCCGCCGTGCGAGGTTTCCTCTTTAGCTGCTGCTGTTGTGCCGGAGATGCCGGGCGCGCCACCGCGGCTTTCGTCGGAATCTTCCCTTGAGGTGGAATTGAAGGGGGATGAAGCGGCGGTTGCGATGGGTGACCGGAAGTGGCGGGTGCGAGGGCTCGCGAAGAACACCTCCTTCGAGCAGCTGCGGGTCAACGTGCTGGTGGCGAAGGGCGAGAGTTTCCACGTGGACACGCTCGATCTCTACTCGGCGAAGCAGCGGGCGAGTTTTGCGACGCTGGCGGCGGCGGAGCTGGGCGTCGAGCCTGAAGTGGTGAAGAAGGATCTCGGGCGGCTGCTCATGAAACTGGAAGGGCTCCATGAGGAGGCGCTGAAGAAGACGCTCGAACCGAAGCGGAAGGCGGCGGCTGTAGGAGAGAAGGACTCGGCCGCGGCGATGGATCTGCTCCGGTCGCCGGATCTCCTTGAAAGGATTCTCAAGGACTTCGAGAAAGCCGGCGTGGTGGGCGAGGAGACGAACAAACTCGTGGGCTACCTGGCGGCGCTCTCCAGGAAACTCGACGAGCCCCTGGCCATCGTGATTCAGAGCTCAAGCGCCGCCGGCAAATCCTCCCTCATGGACGCCGTTTTGGCCTTCGTCCCGGACGAGGAGCGGATCAAGTACAGCGCGATGACGGGGCAAAGCCTCTTCTACGTGGGGGAAGAGGACCTCGCGCACAAGATCCTGGCGATCGTCGAGGAGCAGGGGGCTTCGCGCGCGAGTTACTCGCTGAAACTTCTGCAGAGTGAAGGCGAGCTGTCGATCGCGTCGACGGGGAAAGATCCGGCGACGGGGCGGCTTGTGACGCACGAATACCGCGTCAAGGGACCGGTGATGATTTTTCTCACGACGACGGCGCCGGAGATCGACGAGGAGTTGCTCAATCGCTGCATCGTGCTGACGGTGGACGAGGAGCGGGAGCAGACGCGGGCGATTCACAAGCTGCAGCGCGAGCGGCAGACGCTGGAGGGTTTGCTCGCGAAGCAGGACCGCTCGGAGCTGCTCGCGGTGCACCAGAACGCGCAGCGGCTTCTGCGTCCTCTCCTGGTCGCCAATCCTTTCGCCCGCGAGCTGACTTTCATCGACGACCGTACGAGGACGCGGCGGGACCACGTGAAGTATCTCACGCTCATCCGGACGATCGCGCTTCTGCACCAGCACCAGCGGCCGGCGAAGAAGGCGGCTCATGGCGGCCGCGATGTGGAGTACATCGAGGCGAGCCTCGCCGACGTCGCGATCGCAAACGCGCTGGCGCACCAGGTCCTGGGCCGGTCGCTCGACGAGCTGCCGCCGCAGACGCGACGGCTGCTCACGCTGCTCGATCGGTTTGTCGCTGAAAAAAGCAGGCAGCTAAAGATGGAAAGGAGCGACTACCGCTTCACGCGGCGCGAAGCGCGTGCGTGGACGGTGTGGGGCGACACGCAGCTCCGGCTTCACCTGGGGCGGCTGGTGGAGCTGGAGTACGTGCTCGTGCATCACGGGAGCCGCGGGCAGAGTTTCGTGTACGAGCTGGTCTACGACGGGCGGGGGGAGGACGGGGCGCCGTTTCTTCCCGGGCTCATCGAAACGTCGAAACTCGGCGTCATACCCGCAAACCTCGCGGGGTTTTGCCAGAGGGTTGCGGGGTCATCGCGGCCCCATCGCGCCCCTTCCGCGGGGGGGTCGCGGGGCGTGGAAAACGACGGAGATCCTGAGCTCTCAACGACTTCCGAGAAAAAGACCGGAAAGCGGCTCGAAATCGCGTTGCTGGCGCCCGCGAACGGTGCGTCGTACTCGAAGCCGCTTCCTTCTTTAGCTGCTCGCATTTCTGCCGGAGGCGAGTGATGCGCCTCGCCAAAGCATCTCACCGCCGACCGTTTCCCGGCGATCCCGCCGAGCCTGCCGGCTTTCACGCGCTCGCGCGCGAGTTTCTCGAACACCAGGGCGTCCTGGCGAAGACACTGCGGACGGTCGAGACGTACGGGCAGGCGCTCGGGTATTTCGCGCAGTGGGCGATCGACCGGGGGCTCGCGCGGCCGTGTGAAGTGACGCGGCCGATTGTGGAGCGGTATCAGCGGCATCTTTTCCACTACAGGAAGACGTCGGGCGAGCCGCTCTCGTTTTCGGCGCAACAGCAGCGGCTGACGGCGGTGCAGCTCTTTTTCCGCTGGCTCGTGCGGCAACATTACATCCCCGCGAACCCCGCGGCGGATCTTGAGATCCCCCGCGTCAGGCGCCGGCTCCCCAAAGACGTGCTGACGCCCGAGGAGGCGGAGATCGTGCTCGCGCAGCCCGACGTCGCGACACCTGAAGGCCTGCGCGATCGCGCGGTCCTCGAGGTGCTCTACTCGACGGGGATCCGCCGGCTCGAGCTCGTCGGCCTCAGCCTCTGGGACATCGACCGGCAGCACAGCACGGTTTTCGTGCGCCAGGGGAAAGGCCGCAAGGACCGCATCGTGCCGATCGGCGAGCGCGCGCTCGCCTGGCTCGACCGCTACCTGGACGACGCGCGTCCGGGATGCGTGCCGTCCTCCGACCCGGGACACCTCTTTCTCGCGCCTTCCGGCGGTCCGGCCCGGGCCGACACGCTGACGGCGATGGCGCGGCGGACGATCGAGAAGGCGGGCGTGAAGAAACGCGGCGCGTGCCACATCTGGCGGCACACGATGGCGACGGCGATGCTGGAAAACGGCGCGGACATCCGCTTCATCCAGCAGATCCTGGGGCACGAGAGCCTGGAGACGACGCAGATCTATACGCGGGTGTCGATCCGCCAGATCCGCGAGGTCCACGCGGCGACGCATCCCGCGGCGCGGATTTTCCGCGAGAAATCCGAAAAGGTTTGTAACAACAGGCCCTCCAGCCCCGCCTTATCTGTAGAGGAAGAAGATCTCCGCGCCGCCCTGCTTCACTCTCTGGACGCCGAGGCGGCCGAGGAAGCCGGCGCGAAGTGACGGAAGCACGGGCGCCGGCGCGCCCAACAGCGCGCCGGCGCTCG
>WSZJ01000204.1 GCA_009773755.1 Planctomycetota bacterium
CGGCGACCGCGCTTCCCGCCCCGACGAACGACGCGAGGCGCGCGGAGCGCCCGGCGCAGAATGCCGCCGCGCCGCCGCCGAGCAGAACGAGGATGGCCGCGACCAGGAGAGTCATGGCGTCTGCGGGATGCGCGGGCGGGTTCCCGCGACCTCGATGCGGCGGATTTCCGCGAGCAGCTCGTCGTAGGGCGCGCGGCGAAGCACGGCGGCCCGGAATCCGGCGTCGTAGAGCCCGGCGCTCAGCCGGGAGAGCAGGTGCAGGTGAACGCGCGGCGTCGGGCTGATCAGCGAAAACAGCGTGTGCACCGGCTTACCGTCGACCGCCTGAAAGTCGATCGGCGTTTCGAGGAAGCAGACCGAGACGGCGGGCTCGGCGACGTGCAGGACGACCGGGTTTCGCACGTGCGGAATCGCGATCCCGTCGCCGATTCCGGTCGACCCCAGCGACTCGCGCGCCATCAGGACCGACAACAGGAATTCGCGGTCGATTTCCGGCGGCAGGCGCAGCCGCTCGACCATCGACTTCAGAACCGCCCCCTTGTCCACGCCCGGAATCTTGTAGTAAGCCCCGCCCGCCTCCAGCGCCTGCGAAAGAGGTGGAAGCGGCCGCCCGGCGGAGTCGGGCTCCTGGAACATGTCGGCCGAGACGCGGATCTTATGCGCCGTCGCCCACTCCAGCAGTTCGGCCTTTGATATCCGAAGCTGGTCATTCACCTTGTAGACGGGAATCCCCTTCTCGTCGATCCATCGGTACAGGGTCTTCTCCGAGACGTCGAGCAGTTGGGCGGCGTCACGGACGGTGAGTTGCATGATGAGGAGCCTTTGAAAGCGGGGCGGTGAAGAGGTGCCGGGGAAGCCGCAGCGAACGGGATTCTAGCGTTGCGCGGTCTTGCGGGGCGGCGGGTGTCGCGGGTCGACGGAGGCCCCGGGAGCTTCTCCGCATGCAAAGCGCGGGAATGGAGTGCATTGTATTGACATCGGACGCATTTCAACGTAAAACTCCGAAAGATGTCAAGACCTTTCCGCATCCGTGGAGCGCGGCATGGAAGACCGACTGATGACCGTAAAGCACCTCGCCACCTACCTTAACGTCAACGAGCGCACCGTTCTCAAGCTCGTCGCCGACGGCTCCATCCCCGGCGTCAAGGTCGGAAATCAGTGGCGCTTCAGGAAGGCCATGATCGACACCTGGCTCGACGACCAGATGCTTGGCGTAACTCCCAGATTCGTCGATCGCCCCCTCCCTCCCGACCCCGCCCGGCGCATGCTCGAACTGGCGAGCTGCTTTCAGCCCGAGCATGTCCAGCCTGTCCTCGCCGCCCGAACTAAAGACGCCGCCATCGAGGAACTCTCTGCCCTAGCCCATCGCCTCGGCCTCGTCCGCGACAAGACCTGGTTCGTCGGCGCTCTCATCGAACGTGAAAACATCATGCCCAGCGCCACAGGCAACGGCATCGCCTTCCTCCACACCATCCGCCGCAACCCCGAACAGGTCACCCGCCCCTTCATGATCCTCGGCCGCTCCCCCGACGGCGTCGATTTCGACGCGCTCGACGGCCAGCCGACCCACCTCTTCTTCGTCCTCGGCCTCAAGTACGACGAACTCCACCTCCCGTGGCTGACCAAACTCTCCCAGATGCTCGCCCGCCCCGACTCCGTGCGCGAGCTCCTGGCTGCCCCGGACGCCGCGGCCATTCACAGGGCGCTTTCGGAAGCGGAGAAGCGGCTGGCGCCCGGGTCGGGTACGGAAGCGAAGCCCTGAGGTTTCCGCCTTTCACGGCGCTATTCCCCCATATTCGGTCCGAATCTCCCTTCCCGAATCCGTGTAAGTTATCCGCACCCACCGCCTCATCGGCTGCGCCTTCAAGCTCTTCAACGCCATCGGCCCAGGCTTTCACGAGCGCGTCTACCAGCGCGGGATGGCGGCTGGGCTGGAGCGCGAGCATCTGCCGTTCGAAGTCGAGGTGCCGATCCCGCTCCACTACCTCGGCTGCGACATCGGGGACTTCAGAGCGGACATCGTCGTCGCGAAGACGGTGATCCTGGAATTGAAGGCGTTGAAGGAGGTTGATGCCGACCACGAGGCGCAACTCATCAGTTACCTGCGAGTTGCAAGGATGCCCGTTGGATTGTTGATGAACTTCGGGCCAAAAAAGGTCGTGGTCGTCAGGAAAGTCTGGTCGCCCTGGAAAGGGCTGGGGGAGGAGAGGGCGGGATAGAAGTGGATCCACGTCTTGCTGGATTACGCGGATGGTTCGGCACGGATGTACCGCGGACGACGCACACGGATTCAGGAAGGAGATTCCTGACTCGGAAGGCTTGCCGTTTCAATTTCCTCGCCCCCCGCGTCTCCGCGGAATTTAATAGTGCATCCCCTGCCCACCCGCAGCGGCCATTTCCCGGAGCCCTCCCAATGCCCACCTCCTCCACACAGTCCGCAAAACTCCCCTCGAAGAACAAAGCCCTCCTCAACTGGGTCGACGAAGTCGCCCTCCTCACCAAACCCGACCGCGTCGTCTGGTGCGACGGCTCGGAGAAAGAAAAGGACCGCTTCACCAAGGAAGCCGTCGACGCCGGCGTCCTCATCCAGCTCAACCAGAAGAAGCGCCCGGGCTGCTACCTGCACCGCTCGAACCCCAACGACGTCGCGCGCGTCGAGCACCTGACGTTCATCTGCACGCCGACGCAGCAGGAGGCGGGGCCTACGAACAAGTGGATGGCGCCGGACGAAGCGAAGCAGAAGCTGGTGCAGCTCTGCGACGGCGCAATGCGCGGCCGGACGATGTACGTCGTGCCGTACGTCATGGGCCCGCTCGGCTCGCCGTCGTCGAAGGTCGGCATCGAGCTGACCGATTCCGTCTACGTCGTCCTCAACATGCGCATCATGACCCGCATGGGCAAGCCCGCGCTCGACATGCTCGGCGATTCCGGCGCGTTCAACCGCGGCATCCACTGCCTTCTCGACGTGAACCCCGAGCGCCGATACATCACGCATTTCCCGCAGGAGAACCTGATCTGGTCGGTGGGAAGCGGCTACGGCGGGAACGCGCTTCTCGGCAAGAAGTGCCTCGCGCTGCGCATCGGGAGCTATCTCGCGAAACGCGAAGGCTGGCTCGCGGAGCACATGCTGATCCTCGGCGTCGAGTCGCCGGAAGGGCAGAAGACGTACGTCGCGGCGGCGTTCCCGAGCGCCTGCGGCAAGACGAATTTCGCGATGATGCTGCCGCCGCACAGGTTCGACGGGTGGAAGGTGTTCACGGTCGGCGACGACATCGCGTGGCTGCGCCCAGGCCCCGACGGCCGCCTCTGGGCGATCAACCCCGAGAACGGTTATTTCGGCGTCGCCCCCGGCACGAGCTACAAGTCGAATTCCAGCGCCATGAAGTCGATCGAGAAGAACACGCTCTTCACGAACGTCGCGCTGACGCCGGACGGCGACATCTGGTGGGAAGGAATGGACAACCCGGCGCCGGCGGGGACGGTCGACTGGCAGGGGCGCCCGTGGACGAAGGACTCAACCGAGAAAGGCGCGCACCCGAACAGCCGCTTCACGGCCCCGATGGCGAACAATCCGGTCCTCTCCAAGCACGTCGACGACCCCGAGGGGGTCCCGATCAGCGCGATCATCTTCGGTGGCCGGCGCGCGACGACGGTGCCGCTGGTGCTGCAGAGCGTGAACTGGGTCCACGGCGTCTACATGGGCGCGACGATGGGGAGCGAGACGACCGCGGCGGCGACAGGCGCGGTGGGCGTCGTGCGGCGCGACCCGATGGCGATGCTGCCCTTCTGCGGCTACAACATGGGCGACTATTTCCAGCACTGGCTGGCGATGCGCGCCAAAGTGAAATATCCGCCGCGGATCTTCATGGTGAACTGGTTCCGGAAGGCGAAGGACGGGAAATTCCTCTGGCCGGGGTACGGCGAGAACATGCGGGTGCTGAAGTGGATCATCGACCGTGCGATGGTGCGCACGGGCGGCGAGGAGACGCCGGTCGGCTGGGTGCCGCGCGAGGGGGACATCGACCTGTCGGGGCTGGACATTTCCAGCGAGGCCTTCAAGGCCGCCACGGCGGTCGACCTGAACGAGTGGAAGCAGGAGCTGACGAGCACGAAGGAGTTCTTTGACTCGATCGGGGCGACGATGCCGGCGGCGCTGAAGCTGCAGCGGGAACTGTTGCTGAGCGTGATAGACGCGGTGCAGGGAAAATGAGGCGCAGGCTGGCGGAGGCTGGCGGAGGCTGGCGAAGGCTGGCGAAGGCTGGCGAAGGCTAACGGCAAAACAGGCGAAGGCTAACGGCAAAACAGCACCCGAACCTGGGGGTCGTTCTTTTAGCCTCCGCCAGCCTATGCCAGCCTCCGCCAGCCTCCGCTGTTTCGGCTTGTGCTCCCCGCGCACCGGAAGCTATTCTTCGGAAGTCAGGGGGCCGTACAAACTCACGAGGTGTTCCATGCGCGCGCTCATCCTCTTCATCGCACTCGCCGCCCCCGCCACCGCCCTGACAGTGGACGAGGTCGTCCAACTCGCCGAGGCCGGCGTCGCCGACGACATCATCATTGAGCAGATGAAGGCGGACGGAAGCGCCTTCGAGCTGTCAGCGCGGGAGATCGTCGAACTTCAAAAGAAGAAGGTCTCCCCCGTCGTCATCCGGTTCATGGTGGCCGCGCGCGGCAAGCAGGCGCCGGGCCGGGGCTCAGGCAAGCCCGCACCGCTTCCGGCCGGCGAGCCGGTGAAGTCGATGGAAGAAGAAAAGGACGCCGTCCTGACGGTGCGAAACGTCGCGAAAGGGATCGTGAGCGTCCTCGTCTACACCCGCGAGCGCGAAATTGCCCTCGTCCAGGGCGAAATCCAGAGCGCGACGGTTCTCTTCAACGGTTCCCACGCCGAAATGAAAATGCCGAGCGGTCTCTACCGCGTCCGCTGGGCGAACGAAGAAGCCTTCCGCGAGCTCGCGGTCGCGAAAAATGTCACAACCGAGTTCGAGTTCCGCGACGACGAGCGCTTCGCCCGCGGCGTCCGCGCCGTCGCGATCTTCGACGGCAAAGAAGAGCCCGACAAGCACGCGGCGAAAGTCGAGCCGGAGCCGACGAAGGAAGACCTGATCGCGAACCCGCCGACGCGCGTCTACACTTCGCCGACGAATTCAAACGTGCGCGTGATCCGCGACATTCAGCAGGTCCCGACGCGGCTGGTGATCGTGCCGGGGAACTCGAGCTGGTCCTCGACGTACGATTCGTGCGGATCGACGTATTCATACCTCTCGGACCACGGCTACTACTCCGGCGGCAGTTGCTACCGCCCGACGTACTACCGCTCGAGCTACTACCGGCCGACCACTTACTACCACGGCGGCCATTCGTGGCACGGCTCGGGTCACCACTACAGCCGGACGGCGGACAATGTGCAGTACTACCTGAACTGGCCTTTCGGACATCGGCACAGGTAGGGTGTGCAGTCCTCATGGATCCGTCTCCTCGCCCCGGCGAATCCGCCGGGGCGCTTCTTTTTCTCCGACACCTATGATTTGGTCATTATGGAAGCTGCACGCAATCCGAAGTACTCGAGACCTTTTTCCCATCATTTCAGGACTTAGCAGGTCCGGATTGCGTTTCTGCAAATTGGAAGTCCGACGCGCCTGTCCTCCGCTCCGCACAAAGTCAGCTACTTGCCTTCCAAATCGCGCCGCAGCAGCACGAAGCCGCCATCGACTTCAGCCAGCTCCCACACGCCGGGCTTGAGCGTGGCGGCCTTGTCCTTCGCGCGCTTTCCCAGCTTCGCCAGGTCTTCGAGCCCCGCCGCCCCTGCCGTCGCGCCCTCGCCCGCGGCGGCCACGAATTCCTCGGGCGTCGCTTCGGCCTTGCGCAGTTTCGCGAGCCACTCCTCGGCGAGAGCCTTCGCCTGCAGGCGTGAGCGGGACTTGAAGGGGACAAATGCGTGCGTAAAGCCGCTTCCGGCGGGCGCAGCGGCGGCCGAGAGGCCGTGGTCGGCTTTCTGGGGAAGCGTTTTCTCGCCGTCGGGGGACTTCGGGTCGAGGATGTAATTGAGTGCGTCGTTCAGGTAGACGGCGTCGGGAAGGACGTGCCCGATCCCCTTGACGCTCCAGAACGAGAATCCGGGTCCCGCCTTCTTGACGGCGGCGCGGATTTCGTCCGCCACTTTGTACACCGGGTCCTGGTCGCCGATGATGACGACCGCGCGCAGGCCTTTCGGGTCGGCCCCAGGCGCGCCCGGATAGCCGCGCGATGCGGTGACGAGCCAGCCGGCGAAGAGGTCCTTGTGACCGGTCGCGGCGCCCATCGCCATCAGACCGCCGGCGGAGAAACCGTGCGCGACGACACGCTTCGGGTCGACTTTGTAGTGCGCCATGGCGAATCGCGTGAGATCCGCGACGAACGCGGGGTCCTTCGCGAAATCCCAGCCGTACCCTGATGCCATCGTCTCAGAACCGCGGACGGCGCACCAGACGTCGCGGCGGTGATCGGCGACGGCGCGCCCCCAATTCAGGTTGTCGTCGGGCGTGTTGCCGAGGCCGTGCATCGTGACGACGAGCCCGGGTTTCGCTCCGGCGGCGAGCGTCTTCGGCACGTAGACCTTCGCGAACGCGCCGGACTCGAGGGTCAGGTTTTCGAAGTCGCCGTCCTTCTCGATCGACTTCGCTTTCGGAATCTCGGCGGAAGCGGCGATCGCGAGAATGCAGAACAGAAGTGCTGCGCGGGCCATGGCGCGTCTCCCTGTGTGGGACGCAGCCCTCTATGCCGTCCGGGATCCGGGCCGTTCGGGAATTCGTGGTGCTAGACAACCCCGCCCTGTTTTCGAATCCGCGCCTCTTCCTCGGATTCAGGTCCTTCCCAGCGGACAACCATGTGGAGGATCACGAAGGGAAGTAAGCCGAGCAGGAAGGGAGGCATGAAGATCGCCGCGATCAGCAGTGCTGCGTAACCGGAAAGGAGGACCAGGACGGAAGCGTAGCGAAGCGCCACGAAGAACGCCGCGAGGCCGGCAAGGGCGAGGCGTCCGGCGCGGCGGGCGAGGCGCGCGGGGCCGGTCAACGTCAGCTCGTCCTGGATCGGCTTGAGCAGTGCGAGGAGCCGCGGGACCGTCGGGATGCGGTCGGCGGGCGAGTACGCGAGGGCGGCGAGGAGGAGATCGACGACAGCTCCCGGCAGCACGGCGCGGAGCGATTCCGGCGTGGCGGCGCGGTCGGGGCGCGCGCCGAGGAGGACCTCGTGCAGCATGACGCCGATCGCGTAGACGTCCCACGACGGCGCGGGGGGCTCGCCGTGGAGCCCCTCCGGCGGCATGTAATGGAGCGTCCCGCCCCAGCCGCCCGCGCTCTCGTCCATCGATCGGCTGACTTCGCTGTCAAGCCGCGCCCGCTGCACCGCGCGCGCCATGCCGAAGTCGGTGAGAAGCGGCGTGAGGTCGCCTTCGACGAGGATGTTCTCGGGCTTCAGGTCGCCGTGGATAAACCCCTCGGCGTGGACGCGCGCGACGGTGGCGATGACCCGGAAGAGCATCCGCATCGCCCTCGCGCGGTCGTCGCCGCTTCGGATCGACTGCAGAATTTCACGAAACGTGCCGCCGGGGATCCACGGCATCACGAGGTGCGGCACCGGGGCGCTGGAAAAAAAAGTGGGAACGATGCCGCGCACGCCGCTCGCACGGAGCTCGCTGACCGTGTCAGCCTGGGGCTCAAGCGAAGCGGCGGCCGCGGAGGATATCGCGAACTTCACGGCGACGGCGGCGACGCCGCCACGGCGGGTCCCCTTCCAGACCTCGCTGAGGTTCGTGCGCGAGACCTGCGCTTCGAGAGCGATCGCGGGTTCGAGAAGGCCGGGAGTGACTGTGAAGGCGTTCATTGCATCATGAACGTCCACAGGGGGTGGCCGCGTCGGTTCTTGTACGTCTTCTCGGGGATGCCCATGTACCAGGCGTTGATCGTGGTCATCGCGAGCAGCATGCAGATGAAGCCGAGCGGGACGCACGCGATCGCCGCGACGTCCACGATCCCGAGATACACGGGTTGGTAGGCGTGGCGTCCAGGCCCGCCGCCCAGGAAGCGGATGGCCAGGAGGACCAGGACCACCATCGCGGAAGCGACGGTCAGCGCGCGCAGACCGCGGACCAGCGTCCGCATGCGCTCGACGAACACCAGCCGGCGCGCGTGCCCGTTGCGGCGCGCGAGACAGCGCTTCTCCGCGAAGATGAACCCGTCCACCACGGGCGGCAAGCCACGCGCATCTGTAATGCGCCGCTTCGGATCGTGGTGCAGAAGATGCCGGAGGAAGTCCGACGTCCCCGGCGGCAGATACGGGTTCAGCGCGGCCGGGGTGACGCCGAACGCGGGCGGGCGGCCGCAGAGAAGCTGGTGGAGGATCACGCCGAGCGCGTAGACGTCCGCGGCCATCTCCGGCGGCGCGCCCGACATTACCTCGGGCGCCATGAACTCCAGCGTCCCCGCGATCTTTTCGCCGGTCACGCTGACGACGGAGGCCCGAAGCGTCGACAGTTGCCGCGCGGCGACCTGCTGGCGCGCGACGCCCAGGTCGAGGATGTGGCACTTCCCCGCCTCGTCGATGCGGATATTCCCCGGCTTGAGATCTCCGTGCGTAATCCCGGCGGCGTGCAGCCGCGCGACGACATCGACGACCTGGCGGAAGCAGGTGAAGGCGAGAACGATTTCGCCGGGCGGAGGCGCCTCCGCGGGAAGATCGAGATTCGCGCCGGCAATGTACGGCATCGCGAGAAACGGCGGATCCTGGTCGAGGCAGACTTCGCGGATCGCGACGACCTGCGGATCCTGAATGCGGGCCGCCATCAGGGCTTCGCGTTTCAGGTGCGCGATGAAAGCCGGCACGCGCGGAAGTTTCAGCGCGACGATGTCGCCGGAAGCAACGTGCCGTGCGCGCATGACGATCGAGAATCCGCCGGCGCCGATCTGATCGAGGAGTTCGTAGCCGCCGAGGATATGGCCGGGAGGAGGGAGAGTTGGAAGCGCGGGCGAGAGGTTCGAGTCGAGAGGGCGCGTGGCGTCCGGTCCCGGCATCGGAGTCGCCGGTCCCCCGGCGCCCCCGGAGTTCAGCTCCCGGGAATCGAAGATCCGGCCCTCGAACGGGGTCTGCGCCACACGGCCTCCTTGGGATCCTGATTCTACTTCACTGGCAGCCGCGGAATATTCTACGCGTCCGGAGGGCCTGCGCCCGATCCGTCAGCCGTGATCCTCCGCAAGCGCGCTTCCCAGGCTCCGAATCCCGCGGCGCGCGCCAGCCGCAGGGCCTCCGCCGCCGCAGCGCTCGCTTCCTCGCGCTCCCCAAGCGCCTCCGAGACCAGCGCCCGGACAGCGTGCCGGGAAATCCGGTCGTCGAGCGTCGTCGGCGTCGACTGCGCCAGCCCTTCAGCCAGCAACTGCCGCGCCTCCGCCGGCTTTCCTTCCCTCGCCACGAGGACGGCAAGATCGCGAAGCGCGTGGCCGCGGGTCGCGCCTTTCCTGAACTGCACGGCAAGATCCCTCGCCCGCTCCAGGTCCGCCCGGGCTCCCGCGGGATCCCGGTCGCGCCGCAGCTCGCTCCGCGTGATCAGCGCGCGCGCCAGTAACTCGTCGAGATTGCGAGCCTCTGCAAACCGCACCGCCTCGTCGGCCGCAGGCCTGGCCTCCTCGGACCCGGGAGAGCCGAGAAGCGCTTCTGCGAGCTCGTTCAACGCCGTCGCTTCGTTCCAGGCGTGGCCGCTCTCATGAAACAGGGAAGCGGCCTCGCGCAGCTCGTGGCACGCGGCCGAAGCGTCTCCGGCGAGGGCGCGGATCTGACCGGAGAGAAGACGGTGCAGGCCGCGATGAAAAGCCGTGGCGCCCTCGCCCGAAAGTGCGCGGGCTTCGTCGCACGCGGCTCTCGCACGCCCGAGTTCTCCCTCGTTCAGGCGGGCCATCGTGAGGACCTGCAGCACCTTCGAGGCCTGGCCGGGGTCGCCGGCCCCGCGGTACCACGCCGCCGCTTCTTCCGCCGTGCCGGCCGCGTCCGCGTGGCGGCCCAGCGACGTCAGCGCGAACGACTTCGCGAACTGCGCCTCCGCGGCGAGGTGCCGGTCGCCGATTTCGCGAAACAACTGCAGCCCGCGCTCCGCGTACTCCAATCCTTCGGCCGCATGCGCCGACCCCGTCGCCCGGATGCTCCTCCGGATCCAGTCCTGCGCGCGTTGAGCCCGGTCCCCCGCTTCCTCCAGCAGCCGGTCGCGCTCGTCGACCGCCTCATAACACCGCGCGTATTCCGCCAGATGCCAGTGCGCCGACACGATCGTCCCCAGCGCGTCCGCTTCCATCGATTTCCGTCCGGGGACGCCGGCGGGAAGCGCCTGCGCCTCGGCGCGGGCCGTGCGGGCGGAGTCGAGTGCTTCGGCGGTCTTGCCGAGCACGAAGAGCGCAACGCTCTCGACGTTACGGGCGCGGACCCGCAGCGCCGGGCTC
>WSZJ01000205.1 GCA_009773755.1 Planctomycetota bacterium
GGGAAGCTGGAGCTGGTACGCGGCGTCGCGCAGCAACGCGTGACGAAACAGGTAAGCAGTTTCAGCGGAGGTCATACCAGGCTCTGCCCTGAGCGAGCGAAGCGAGCCGAAGGGTCCGCGGCGTCGCGCAGGAGGGCGTGGCGGAAGGAATACGCGTGCTCGGCGTGCATCAGGCTGACTCCTCGTCCTCGAACGGCGGCACGCCCGCGCGGGCGCACGCCTTCCGCATGTCGCCGCGCTGCTGCTTCAGGAGCACAGTGTCCTGTAGCTCGCGCAGGATCGCGACGCACAGGCCCCAGTGGTCCTTAGCGCGACGCTCCTGCCCGACGCCCAGGAGAAACAGCGCGAATTCGCCGTGGTGGGCGCCCAGGAAGCGCCGATTGCCAACCTCTGCGTGGATCCTGATGGCCTGCTCGAAGGCTTGCTCGGCCAGCGCTGGGCGGCCGGTGAGGGCGTAGAGGCTTGCGAGATTTCCGAGCGCGACGCCTTGGCCTCGGCGGTAGCCGAGATCGCCGTGGAGAGCGAGCGCCTGCGCGTAACCGCGCTCGGCCTCCTCGAAGTCTCCGGCGTAGAGGGCGAGGCTCGCAAGGCTGGCCAGCGCGATGCCTTCGCCCTGCCGGTCGCCGACTTCCCGCTGAATGGCCAGGCATTGCTTGTACGTGCGACGGGCCTCGTCGTGCCGGCCGGCCTCCAGCGAGAGGCTTGCCAGATTGCCCAGCGCGACGCCTTCGTTACGCCGGTCGCCGATCTGCCGGTCCAGTTCCAGTGCACGCGCGTAGTGTCGCCCGGCTTCGGCGACGCGGTCCGTTTCCTGGCACAGGACCGCGAGATCGATCAGCGTCACCGCTTCAGCCTGCAGGTCGTCGAGTTCGCGATTCAAGGTCAGCAGGCGTTCGAAATCGCGGCTGGTCTGCTCGATCCGGCCGGCTTCCCTGGAAAGGCGGGCGGAGTTCACAAGGGCGAAGGCCTCGAGGCGCCGGTCTTCGGTCCTTCGAGAAATGGCCAGCGCCTCCGACGTCAACTCCTCGGAGCGCCGGATCCGTCCAGTCTGCCTGAACAGGACCGCCAGATTCGCGAGCGCGAAGCCCTCGCCGCGCGCGGACCGGGCCTCGCGCTGGAGGGCCAGCGCCTGCCCGTACAGGTGCTCGGCTTCCTTCATGCTCCCCGCCATGTGCAAAATCTTCCCGACGCGTCGCAGCGCTTCTCCGCGCTGCGCACCCTCGAGCAGGGCTGCTGTCTCGCGCCACCCGCGCGCGGCTTCCTCGTTGCGAAAGTGCCTTTCAGCATGTTCTGCCGCCCGACGCGCGTAGAGCATTCGCTCGGGCCGCGTCGTGCCGGGGCCTTCCGCCTCCGCCGCGAACCGCGCGTGCTGCGCCAGCTCGCGGGCAAACGGGTCGCTTGCGTGTTCCACGAACGCCGCGCCACGATCCGAGTCCAGCGGCGCCGGTTCCGGCGGCCGCCCGCCGCAGAGATTCTCGATCGCCTCAATCGCGAGCCCGTGCAGCCGCGCGCGGTCGCCGGGGAGCTGGAGCTGGTAGGCGGCGTCGCGGAGGAGGGCGTGACGGAACAGGTACGCTATTTCAGAAGAGCTCACGCGTCGATTGTAGGCCCGTCGCCGACGGAGAGAGGCTCTTCGCGAATCTCCGGCACGCCGGCGTTCGCGCAGATGGCGCGCATTCCGTCGGTTTTGCGGCACAGTTCTGCTTCTGCCTTGACCTCTCGCAGGATACGAGCGCCCTCCGACCAGCGCGCGCGGGCATCCACGGTTCGTCCCTGAAGGTGGAGCAGGCACGCGAAGTCGCACAAGGTCGCGCCTTCGAAATACCTGAGTCGGATGGCGCGGTGAATGGCGATCGCCTGCTCGTACCCTCGCTCGGCCTGCTCCACGCGACCGGTCTCCTGGTGGAGGCCGGCCAGATTCCCCAGGGCGATGCCCTCGCTTCGGCGGTTGCCGACTTCGCGGTGGATGGCGATCGCCTGCTCGTGACTTCGCTCCGCCTGCTCCGTGCGGCCGGTCTTTCCGTAGAGCAGTGCCAGGTTCCCGAGCGCGATGCCCTCGCCTCGGCGATTGCCGACTTCGCGGTGGATTGCAATCGCCCGCTCGTGCCCTCGCTCGGCCTTTTCCACGCTGCCGGTCGCCATGCAGAGGCTGGCGAGATTCCCCAGCGTCAGGCCCTCGTCCCTGCGGTTTCCGACTTCGCGGTGGATGGCGATCGCATGCTCGAGTCCTCGCTCGGCCCGCTGCATGCGGCCGGTCGCCCGGTAGACAAGGGCCAGATTTCCCAGTGCAATGCCCTCCAGTCGGCGATCACCGACTTCGCGGGCGATTGTGATCGCCTGTTCGTAAGTTTGCTCGGCTGACTGCACGCGGCCCGTCTCAGCGTAGACGATCGCCAGGTTGCCAAGTGCGATGCCCTCGCTTCGGCGGTCGCCGACCTCGCGGCCGACGGCGATCGCCTGCTCGTATCCACGCTCGGCTTGCTCCACGCGGCCGGTCTCCCGGTAGACGGTGGCCAGATTGGCCAGCGCGACGCCTTCGCCCCGGCGGTTGCCAACTTCGCGTTGGATGGCGTTCGCCTGCTCGTACCCTGACTCCGCCTGCCCCGTACGGCCGGTCTCCCGGTATACGTTGGCCAGATTCCCCAGCGTCAGGCCCTCGCTTCGGCGATCACGATCCTCGCGCGCCAGTCCAAGCGCGTTCTCAAGATGGCCTTCGGCCGCGTTCGTTCGACCTCGGCGGTGGGCTGCGTTGCCGGCGTTGCGCAACGCCGCCGTCCGGATCCCCCCTCGGGACAATTCCGCCAGCTCGACCCAGCATTCCTCGCCCCAGGGCAGAAACGCGCGATCGGCATGCTCGGCGGCGCGCCGCAGGTAAAAGGGGAGCGCTGCTGCGGCGACGTAAGGGGCGCCGTCACGAAGGGCAAGCCGCGCGTGCCCGGCCAGCTCGAAGGCGAACGGATCCGTCGCGTGAGGCGCGAACGGCGCGGGCTCCGGCGCGTCCAGAGGCGGCGACTCCAGCGGCCGCCCGCCGCAGAGGTCTTCGATCAGCGCGAACGCCAGCCCGTGCAGCCGCGCGCGGTCGCCGGGGAGCTGGAGCTGGTAGGCGGCGTCGCGGAGGAGCGCGTGGCGGAAGAGATATGCGGATTCGGCGTCCACGGAACGATCCTAGCAAGGGACCGCCAGCGCCTCTATCAGGTGTCGGAGAGCCCCTCGAACGGCGGTACCCCGGCTTTGGCGCAGGAGTCGCGGAGTTCGCGGGTGATAATCGGTCTGTCGGTTTGCAACAGGGGATCGCCGATCAAGACCGCGGCCTGTCGCCAGGCGTCAGTGGCTTCGCGAATCCGCCCCAGCGCCAGATAACAGCGCGCCAGATTGCAGAGCGAGTAACACGCAAATCGGCGATCGCCGGTTCTCTTGTGGAAACTCAGTGCCAGTTTCAGGAGTTCTTCCGCCGCGGCTTCTCGTCCGGTCCCGAGGTACAGATCCCCCATATTCGTCAGGACACGAGCCTCGAGGTCGGGATCGCTGAATTCCTGGCTGATTGAAAGGGCCTGCCGAAGTTGGCCTTCCCTAAGCGCCACACGATCCGTTTTCCCGTATACAAACGAGAGGTACAGCCGGGCGGGTCCTTCTTTCCGGCGAAACCCGGACTTCTGCCAGGCGTCCAGCGCGCTTTCGAGCGTCACCTCGGCGAGTTGGAAGCGACCGCTCTTCCAGTAGACTCCGCCGAGTTGGGTCAACACCCTCCCGACGTGAAAGAGATTGCCTGTTTCGGAGTGGATCCGCGCGGCTTCCGCGAGCGCCCGCTCTTCCTCCGCGGTGCGACCCATGGAGCTGTACAGAGTGGCAAAGTTGCTCATCACGATTCCCTCGTCCCAGCGGTTGCCAAGTTCGCGCTGAATGATGCGGGCGTGTTCGAGAGCTTCCTCCGCTTCGACGAATCGCCTGGTTTCGGTGAACTGAAGCGCCATGCTCGCCAGAACCATGCCTTCTTCAGACCTGAGTCCAGCTTCGCGACAGATTGTCAGGGCGCGGCTGTAGAGGTGCTCGGTCTTGTCCGGCCGTCCTGTTTCTCGCAGGAGGTTTGCCAGAAGACGCAGCGAGCGGCACTCGAGGCTCCTGGTGTCCGCACCATGGCAGAGAGCAAGCGCCTGACGGAGCGATTTCTCCGCTTCGTCGTTGCGACCTGCATCGAATTCCACACTTCCTGCGAAATAGAGGGCCTTCCCTCTATTCGCCCCTTCGACAAGTTCGGCCAAAGAATGCCAGAGGTGGATGGAGCTGTCCCGGTGGAGTAGCTTCTGGGCGTGAAACGCAGCTCGATGAAGATAGATCTTTCGAGCCAGGAGCCATTTCGATTTCGAAGCGCCGTCGGCCGATTCCGCAACTCGCGCATGTTCCGCCAACTCCTCCGCGAGCGAATCCGAAGGGTGTGCTACGAACGGTTCCAATGTTTTCGAAGTGGACGAAATTCTGTCGGGGGGTCTTCCGCCGCAGAGTTCTTCAACGACTGCGAACGCCAGACCGTGCAGCCGCGCGCGGTCGCCGGGGAGCTGAAGCTGGTAGGCCGCATCGCGCAGCAACGCGTGACGAAATAGATATGCCCTTTCTGCGGAGGTCATGCCCGGACCCGCCCTGAGCGAGCCACGACGATGCTCCGCAGGAGCTTCGTCGCGCGAGTCGCAAGGTAGGCGGCGTCGCGGAGGAGGGCGCGGCGGAAGAGGTAGATGGCCTCGGCGTTCACGCGGACCCCTCTACTAACGGCGCCACTCCTGCCTTCGCGCAGGCGACTTGCATGTCGAGGCGCTTGCGCCCGGCTTCTTTGTCGGCATGCACGCTTTTGAGGATGGCCATGCCCTGCCGCCAGCGCTCGGCGCCCTCGATCATTCGACCCTGCGCCAGAAGGCAAAGAGCGTAGTCGCAGCTGTGGCTGCCTTGGAAGAGTCTATTCCCCAGCTGTCCGTGAATTGTCAGAGCGCTCTCGAAGGAGCGAATGGCGAACTCGACGCGGCCGGTCACCAGGTACAAATTGGCCAGATTTCCCAGCACGCAGCCCTCGCTTCGGCGGTCGCCGACATCCTGCAGAATGGCGAGTGCCTGCTCGTAGATTCGCTGGGACTTCTCTGTACCGCCAGCCATCTCGTGCAGGCTGGCCAGGTTTCCCAGAGTTACTCCTTCACCACGCCGGTCGCCAACCTCGCGGTGAATTGCGAGCGCCTGCTCAATGGTACGCATGGCCCGATCGATTCGGTCGGTCTCCCCATACAGGGAAGCTAGGAATCCCAATGTAGCGCCCACCGCGGCGCGATCGCCAACCTCATTGTGGACCGCTAGCGCCTTCTCCCAGGTTTGCTCGGCTTGTTCGACGCGGTCGGTTTCCACGTACAGGCCAGCCAAGTTCATCAGGGCGATTCCTTCGCCTCCGTGATTTCCAACTTCGCGGTTGATAACCAGCGCTTGCTCATAGGATTGCTCGGCCTGTTCGACGCGGCCGGTGTAGCGGTACACCGCTGCCAGATTTCCTAGCGTGGACCCCTCGCCTCGGCGGTCGCCGACCTCTCGGAGTATGGCGAGCGCCGCGCCGAAGGACTTCTCGGCACGATCGACGCGACCGGTAGACAGGAACAGGGCGGCCAAGTTCCCCAAGGTGTTTCCTTCGCCTGAGCGATTCCCGACTGCACTGAATGTTGCAAGCGCTTGCTCGAAGTGGCGCTCGGCCTGCTCGACCAGGCCAGCGCGATATTCCACCGCGGCCAGGTTTCTCCGCGCCGCGGCCTCCGGGCGGTGTGCACCGATTTCTCGGAAGAGTGCTATCGCTTCGCTGAATAGCCCCTGGGCTTCCTGTGAGCGGCCTCTCATCGAGGCGGCGGAGCCCGCTTGAAAAACCGCTGCGGCTCTGGGCGCTTCCCAGGAGAGGTCGGCCAGTTGAAGCCAGAGGTCCTGCGCCGCTTCCTGCCGGAACTGTCTCACCGCGACCTCGGCGGCGCGGCGCAGGTAAAGAGTGAGCACGCCGGATGTGCCGCCCGGCTCCCCGGCGCCGGGTTTTGAGGCGCCAACCGGAAAAGCGTACCGCGCGTGCATGGCAAGCTCGTGTGCGAACGCATCCGTCGCGTGCGGTGCGACGGGTGCCGGCTCGGCGGCGTCCAGCGGCGGCGGCTCCGGCGGCCGCCCGCCGCACAGGTCCT
>WSZJ01000206.1 GCA_009773755.1 Planctomycetota bacterium
GTCGTCGGCCCGGCGGTCGCCAGCGTCCCCTGGCGCGTGCAGTCGCGCTTCCTCCTCGGCCGCAACCCCGACCCGAACCTCCTGGCGACCGTGAGCGAGGTGGTGGGAAGCGTTCCGGCGGCGACGATGGCCGGGCGCATCCGCGAAGTACTGCGAGAAGACGTTTCCGGCGCCGTGGCAGGCGTGCGCACGCCGTTGCTTTATCTCCGCGCGTCACGAGACGCGATCGTTCCCCGCCGGTGCGATTCCCTGATCGCGGAGCTCGTGCCGCACGCGCGGATCGAGGAGATTGATGGTCCCCACCTCCTGCTTCAGGCATCTCCCGGACTCGCATCGGCATCGATCACGGCATTCGTGCGGCCGCTCATGGAGAGCTAAGTCGTGGCATCCTGCGCGATAGCGTCGGGACGCGGCAATCCCGCGAAGAAACCAGCCGGAATGAGGAGGACCATAGCTGTCGTGTCCCTTCGCCGCGCTTGAAGCCCGCCGGTCCACGCCTCTACAGTGGCAGGCAATGCGCCGCGCCGCCATCGCCGTGCTCCTCTTCGCAGCCCGGGTCACTGCCGAGGATCTCACGCTCGTGCGGGACGGCCGGGCCGAGGCCGCGATCGTTCAGGCGAAGGACGCGACGACGGCGGAAGAGCGCGGTGCGAGGGAGCTGCGGGAGCATCTGCGGCTCATGAGCGGCGCGGAGATCGGGATCGCGGCGGAGGGAGGGGGCGGCGTCGAGATCCGGGTGGTGTTCGACGCGGCGCTGGGCGCGGAGGAGTACCGGCTGAAGACCGAGGGCCGCCGGCTGACGATTTCGGGCGGCCGGCCGCGCGGCGTGCTGTATGGCTGCGCGGCGCTTCTCGACCGCCTGGGCGTGCGCTGGTTTTCGAAGTCGGCGACGCTCGTGCCGCGCCGGGCGACGGTCACGGTCCCGCCGCTCGACGAGCGCGGCGCGCCGGTGTTCGACTACCGGCATCCGTACACGACGGAAGCGCTCGACGCCGACTGGGCCGCGCGCAACCGCGTGAACGGCGCTTCCAAGGGCCTCGACGCCTCGTATGGCGGCGCGGTGACGTACTCGCCCTTCGTGCACTCGTTCGAGCAGATCGTGCCGGGAGAGATGTTCGGGGCGCACCCGGAGTACTTCCCGATGATCGACGGGAAGCGCTCCGCGGGCGTCGAGAAAGGCGGCAAGGTCTATGCGGTCGCCGTGCAGCGCTGCCTGACGAACCCCGGCGTCGTGAAGCTCGCGATCGCCAAAGTGCGTGACTGGATTCGCGAGGGCCCGGAGGCGCAGGTGATCTCCGTCTCGCAGAACGACGGCGACGGCTGGTGCGAGTGCCCCGCGTGCCGCAAGGCGATGGACAAGTACGGCGCGCGGTCCGGCGTCCTGCTCGCCTTCGTGAACGAGGTTGCCGACGCGTTTCCCGGGCGCGTGATCGACACGCTCGCGTACGGCGAAACCGAAGAGCCGCCGAAGGGCATCTCGCCGCGGAAAAACGTGAGCGTCCGCCTCTGCCCCATCAAGGTCTGCCACGCGCACCCGCTCGCGGAATGCGCTTCGCCGGAGTCGGCGGCCTTCCAGGCGCGGCTCAAGGGCTGGGACGAGCTGACCGATGCGCTCGTGGTGTGGCACTACGACGCTCCGTTCGCGCACCTCCTCATGCCCTTCCCCGACTTCGCGGACTTCCCCGCCGACCTTCGCCTCTACCGGAAGCACGGCGTGCGCGGCGTCTTTTTCCAGGGCGCGACGCCTCCCGGCGGCGGCGGCTCCGACGCCGAGCTGCGCTCCTGGGTGCAGGCGCGCCTCCTCTGGACTCCCGATGGCGACGCCGACGCGCTCGTCACCGAATGGATGAAGGGGGTCTACGGCGCCGCGTGGGAACCGATGAGAGCGTGGTTCGACCGGCTGCACCGCGCGACGTCGGACCCGAAGCAGCACCTGTTCGTCGACGCCGGGCCGCTTCACGCGGTCTTCTCCGACGACCTCCTCGTCGCGGGCGACGCGCTGTTCGACCAGGCCGAAAAACTCGCGGACACCCCGGCCGCTTCCGACGCCGTCGCGAAGGCCCGCCTCGGCCTCCGCTACGTGAAGCTCGCCCGCGCCAAGGTTCCCGGCGCCGACCTCGACGATTTCCTCAGGACCGCCCGCCGCTTCGGCGTCACCCAGGTCGCCGACGGCTGGCCGATCGAAACCTGGGAGGCGGAACTGCGGCGGCGGGGGAAGTGAAGAAGGCCGGGGGGCGATCCGGTCAGATACGCGACCTCGGAGTTCACTGGCGCGAGGTAGAGTTGCGCGACGTGAACCGCGAATCGGACCTCGCTTTCGGCGTCCTGGCGGTCCGCATGGGGCGCGTCCCGCGGATCCTGCTGGTGGACGCGGTGTGCGCGTGGCTGAACGAAGCGGACGCCGCGACGGTCGGCGTGGCGCAGGGACGCTCACTCGCCGACATCCTGCGGGAGAACGCGGGGCTGAGCGAGGAGACGGTCGAAGAGATCTGCGCCGCGCGAGACGCCCTGCTCGACGCCGGGGGGCGCGTGTCCCCGGACGCGCTTCGCCTCGAACCCTCGCTGCGCGAGACCCTGCTCGGGCTCGAGCCTCCGGGGTGGATGAGCTCCTGGCTGCGAGGCACGGGCACGGCGCCGGAAACGGAGCTGTCGGCGCCGGCGCGCGGGGAGCGCTACGAGGTGGGCGCGGAGATCGCGCGCGGCGGACTGGGGCGCGTGGTCGAGGGGTTCGACCGGGACCTGCGGCGCGAGGTGGCGCTGAAGCTGCTCCTCGAAGGTCATGCGCCGGACCAGGAGCGGCGCTTCGTGAGGGAAGCGCTCGTCGCCGCGCGGCTTGAGCATCCCGCCGTCGTGCCGACATACGATTTCGGCGAGATCCGTGATCCGGGCGGGGGGCGGAAGCTGTTCCTGTGCATGAAGCGGATCCGGGGCCGCACACTCGACGACGTGATCCGGTCGCTCCGCAAGGGAGAAGGAGTCGCCGCGGCGCGGCTGTCGCGCGCGCGGCTACTGGCGATCCTGCAGGACGTGTGCCTGGGAATGGCTTACGCGCACGCGAAGGGAGTGATCCATCGCGACCTCAAGCCCGCCAACGTGATGGTGGGCGAATTCGGGGAGGTCCTGATCGTCGACTGGGGGCTTGCGAAGTCCGGCGGGCTGGACGATCCGGTTCCGGAGGCCAGGGTGGTCCCTGCCGGCACCGACTCCGCGGACTCGGTCCTCACGCTGGACGGCGACGTCCTCGGCACGCCCGCCTTCATGTCCCCCGAGCAGGCGGCGGGCCGGACCGAGCAGGTCGACGCGCGCAGCGACGTGTTCTCGCTAGGCGCGATCCTCTACTGCCTCCTCACCTGGCGCTCCCCCATGGAGGGCCTCGGCGGCGACCAGGCCCTCGATGCCGCCCGCCAGGGACGCTTCACGCCCCCCGCACGCCGCGTGGAAGAACTGCGGGCCGCGGCTGAAGGCCCCGTCCCGGAGCCGGTTTCCGCGACGCTCGAAGCGATCTGCCTGCGCGCCATGGCTCTCCGGCCGGAGGACCGCTTCCGCTCCGCCCTCGAGCTCCACGACGAGCTGCAGCTCTACCTCGAGGGCGTCAAGGAGCGCGAGCGGAACCACCGTCTCGCGGAAGAAGCGATCGCCCGGGCGCTGGAGGCTCTCGAGCGGAGAAGCCGGTTGGACGAGGAAGCGCGGTCGGCGGCGGCCGCTTCCCGCGAGCTGGAGAAGAGCGTCCAGCCGCACGAGGACAAGAGCGCGCTCTGGGCGGCGCAGGACCGGGCGAGGTCGCTGGAGCGCGGGGCCGTGGACGCGCTCTCGGAGGCGAACGGCCATCTCGCGTCCGCGCTGACGCACGAGTCCGGCCACGCGGAGGCGAGACGCCTCAGCGCCGAGCTCTCCTGGCAGCGCTTCCTCGAGGCGGAGGAAACGGGCGACGAGAAGGGAGTGCGCCTGAACCGCGCCGTCGTCGAACGGTACAACGACGGTCCCTTCGACGCGCTCCTGGCCGGGGACGGAACGCTCACGGTCCGGACGCGCGCGTATCCGTGCCGGTGCCTCGCGGACGGGCGGCGGACGCTTCCGGGCGAGCTGGCGTGGATGGGGTACCACCCGTGGAGCGGGCGCGAGCTGTCAGGGATGAAGGGAGCGGAGGGGCTGCCCGGGCTGGAGCCGAGAGAGCCGCTTCTCCTGAGAGTCCACGGTCCGGACTGTGAACCCGTCGAGGTGGAAGGCGCGGACGTGTGGCTGTTCCGACACGAGGAGATCGAGCGCCGGCTTTTCCCCGTGACGCCGGCGCTTCCGGGCGCTTCCGGAATCGCGCCGGACGCCGCGGCAGCGATCGCCGCCACGTTCGAGCCGGGCTCGCCCTATCGCCCACGGGGCCCCGGCGTGTGGCTCGGACGAACACCGATCCGGCGGCGCGTGCTGCCCATGGGCTCGTACCTGCTGCTCGTCGCCGGCACGGGAAGCGCTCCCCTTCGTGTCCCTGTCCGGATCCCGCGGTGCGCCGCGTGGGAGCAGGAGTTGACGCTGTACCGGCCGGAGGAGATCCCGGCCGGCACGATCCCGATCTCCGCAGGCCCGTTCTGGTACCAGGGAACGCCGGGAGACCCGTACGTGGGGCGCGCCGAGACGATGACGGTGGACGACTTCTTCCTGGCGCGCCACCCGATCACGTGCCGGGAGTATTGCGAGTTCCTGAACGAACTCGGGACGTCGCGGCCGGACGAAGCGGCCGCGCGCGTTCCGAGGAACGCCGAGACCACCGGGCACTGCTGGCCGGCCGTGGGCGGAACCTGGCATGTCCCGACGGCGGCCTGGCTGGCGACGGCGGCGCCCGAAGCGAGGGCGAAGGCGGCCCGGCTGCACGACAACCCGGCGCCGTGGCAGGAGGTGTGGCCGGTCTTCGGGGTCTCCTGGGAGGACCTCGTGGCGTACTGCGCGTGGCGTTCACGGCGCGAAGGCCGCGTCGTGACGCTTCCCCACGAAGTCGCCTGGGAAAAGTCCGCGCGCGGGACAGACCGGAGGACCTATGTGTGCGGGACGCACGAAGACCCCCGCTGGATGCGGATCATGCGGTCCGATCCAGCGGGACCGGGCCCGGTGACGATCGGCGAGTACCCGGCGGACGAGTCGCCCTACGGCGTTCGGGGCCTGGGCGGCAACAGCCGGGACGCCTGCCTGAACTCCCCGGGCGAAGAGTATCCGGGCTGGCGCGTCACGCGGGGCGGAGACTGGTCCGCCACCGGGTTCCTCTCGCGGACGACATACAGGTCGGGTCACGCCTCCCGCTTCGTGCTCTGGTACTGCGGAGGCCGCGTCGCGGTGCCCGTGCGATGCGCGCGAGCCGGGCGCGTTCCTGACGAGCGGGACCGCTAAGGCCGTGCCGGGGATCGAGCGCTTTCGCCGATCGGCGCGTGGGGAGGAGTTGCAGCAGGCGCCCCCCGAAGTGAATAATCCGTTCATGAAGCTCACGGTTGTCATCCGCAAGGACCCCGAGGAGAAACACGTCTACAACGCTTCCGTTCCCGCGTTGCCGGGGTGTCACTCCTGGGGCCGGTCCCGCGCCGAGGCGTTGAAGCGCCCGAAAGAGGCGATGCTGGTCTATATCGAGTCGATCGCGTCCGCGGCTCGCACCGGATCTACGTTCGGCCGGATGGACGGAGAGTCGTAATTCCATTCAACGGCGGCAGAACGATCCCGACCGGAACGCTGCGGAGCATCATCGAAGACTTGGGAATCTCGGTGGAGCAATTCAATCGCAGCGTCTGACCGCCGAGCGACCATTGAAGGGAGGACCAGAGGGACCATGAAGAAACCAATCGCGCTCGCGCTGCTCGCCGTCACCGCGTTTGCTGGCGATCCCGATCCCGCGAAGATCGCGGCCGGGCTGCGCGAGCAGCTTGCGGCCTACGACGCGAACAACGGCGGAAACACCATCCCGATCGAAGAGTCCTTCATCGCGCTCCGCGACGCGAAGGCCGGCAAGGAGATCACCCCCTTCCTCGAGCACAAGAGGTTCGGCTGGTTCGCGGCCTGGGCTGCTTCGGGCTGCGGCGACGCGGCGCTCGCCGGGCCGGTGGTCGCGGAATTCCGGAAGCGCTCGGACCGCGAGGCGGCGGAATTCGCGCTGCACGTCGGCGCCTTCGCGACGGGCGACGCCCGCACGGCGCTC
>WSZJ01000207.1 GCA_009773755.1 Planctomycetota bacterium
GGTCCGGACAGCAGAAGTCCGCGGCGCGGGCGGCGCTCGCCGTCGCGAAGGCGCAGCTCACGGGCGGCGATCTCGACCGCGGCGCCGCGCAGGCCGCCGCCGCGCGCGACCTTTACAATTCCATCGGCGACAAGCTCGGGATTACCTACGCACTCGATGTGGCCGCTCTCGTCGCAAAATCCCGCGGCCGCCTCGACCAGTCGAGACAGCTGCTCGAAGAAGCGCTTCGGCTGGCGCGTGAGCTCGGGGACGACGCGGCGGTTGCGCGTTGCGCGGCCAATCTCGGCGCGACGCGGCACGTGCTCGGCGACGCGGCCGGGGCGTTCGCGTGTTTTGACGAAGCGGAGAAACGCCTGGGCGCGGTGGGGTCGCGACTGAACGTCGCGAAACTGGCGGGGATGAGGGGTCAGACGTACATGGACCAGGGCGACTGGGAGCGCGCGGAACCGCTGATCGAAGAGGCGCTGGCGGTTCACAGGGAAGCCGGGATGAAACAGCCGGTCTTCCTTCATCTCACGGCACTGGCCCGGGTTCGCCGCGGGCAGTTGCGAATCGAAGATTGTGGAGCCCTGTATGCGGAGGCGCTGAAGCTGGCGCGAGAGATCGGAGACGGCTCGCTGATCGTGCTGGCGATGGGGAATATCGGAACGGTCATGCACGACCAGGGCCGGATGAACGAGGCGCTCGAGACGTTTCAAGCTACGGCGACCGAGGCGCAGAGGCTGGGGCTTCGTGGAAGTTATGCCGTGAACACGGGGAATGCAGGCATGTCCCTCATGGATCTCGGGAGGCTGGATGAGGCGCGCACTTCGCTCCGCGAAGCGGCCGATTCGTTCCGGGCGCAAGGGGCGATCAGGACCCTGCGCGCCTTCAACGTCCTGAAGGCGCTCTGCAACACGGAGACAAAGGCGGGGCAAGCGGAAGCGGCGAAGCAGGCGGCCCGCGAGGCAAACGAGACGGCGCAAGCGCTGGGGCTGGAGTCCGGCAAGGACGCCGGAGTAGCCGCGTCGGCGCGGGAAATCCGGAAGATTGCCGAATCTTCCTGAGCTTGAGTCCCCTGCCAGAGCGCGACTAAAACTCTGCGGGTCGGGCGGAGTCGGCCCGCAAGAGAATCGCCTCTCAATCCACGGTCACCGGGCCGACGCAGCTCCACCCGCAGAGTTTTTGTCGCGCTCTGGCTTGACCACGCCGCGGCGCGCGGCGACCCTCTAGCGCGATGCCGCAGCCTGCATTCGCCGTGACGGACATCCAGGGTTCGACAGAGCTGTGGGAACGGCTCGGGCCGGCGTTCGCGCCTGTGCTCGCGGACCACAACCGGATTCTTCGCGAAACGATCGCGGAATTCGGCGGCAGCGTCCTGCGCACCGAAGGCGATTCGTTCACCGCGGCATTCCCCGCGGCGACGGCCGCGCTTCGTTTTGCGACGGAGACGTTGCTCCGGCTGCACCGGCATTCATGGCCCGAGGAAGCCGGCGAGCTCCTCATCCGCATCGGCGTTCACTCGGGAACCGCGGAGCCGGAAACAGGCGCCGCTTCCCGTTACTCCGGCGCGTTGCTCTCCCTCGCCGCCGCCGTCTCGGCCGCGGCGCATGGCGGCCAGGCCCTGGCAACCGCGGAAGCGATCGAAGCCGCGCGCTCCGCACTCGGCGACGCCGCCGTGACCGACCTCGGCGAACATCGCCTCGCCGCAGGCACCGCACGAGTCCGCCTCCTCCAAGCGCGCTTCTCACCAACATCCCCCGCGAAACGAATGCCTTCGTGGGGCGTGAAGCGGAGCTGCGCGAGCTGCAGGCGCTGCTCCCCACCCCGGCGGGGCGCCTCGTGACGCTCACCGGGACGGGCGGCATCGGGAAGTCCCGGCTCGCCCGCCACGTCGCGGTCGCACTCCTTCCGCAATTCCCCGGTGGCGCCTGGATTGCGGACCTGTCGGAAGCGCGGTCTCCCTCCGACGTCGCGCGGGCGGCCGCTTCGGCGCTCGGAATTCCTCTCGCGGGACGAGAAGATCCGCCGCGCGCGGTCGCCGCGGCGCTCGAGTTCCGGAAGCCCCTTCTCCTCATTCTCGATTCGTTTGAAGCGGCGGTCGCTCACGCCTCCGCGAGCATCGGGATCTGGATGCGAAGCGCGCGCGATGTCCGGTTTCTCGTCACTTCGCGGGCGCTCCTGCACCTGTCCGGGGAGCGCGAGCTCGCGCTGGGGGCCCTGCCCGCCCCTCCGCGGCCGCAGCGCGACGGCGCGAGGCGGGAGGGGACGGCTCAGCTCGCGGGATTCGACGCGGTCCGCCTCTTCCTTGCGAGAGTCGCGGAACACACGCCGACCTTTTCGCTCAGCGCCGAGAACGCCTCCGCGGTCTGCGAAATCTGCGCGCGGCTCGAGGGGATTCCGCTCGCCCTCGAGCTTGCCGCCGCCCGGCTTCGCGACGCGGCTCCCGCCCGCATCGTCGAGCAGCTGCGTTCCCGCATCGGCTCGATCGAGCAGGGCGCGACCGGCTCCGCGATCCGCAGGCAGACACTGACCAGCGCTCTTGAATGGAGTTACGGGGAACTTCTGGAGTGGGAGCGAAGCGCGTTCGCCCAGGCGTGCGCTTTTCGAGGCGGTTTCTTCCTCGAGGCTGCGGAAGCGGTCGTGGACCTGTCGTCATTCGACGAAGCCCCGCTCGCGATCGACGCCATCCAGGCGCTTCGTGACCGCAGTCTCGTCCGATCCTGGGACACGCCGTTCGGGACGCGGTTCGGGATGTTTGCGCCGGTGCGGGAGTTCGGAGAGTCGCGCGTGGCCGGGGGGCGAGGAGAAGTGTTGCGGCGCCACGCGGGTCATTTCGCGTCGTACGGGGAAGCGTGGTGGAAAAGGCTGGCGGGTCCGGAGGGTCTGGAGGCGATGAAGCGGCTGACGCTCGAGGAGGAGAATCTTCTCGCGGCGGCCGAGTGGAGCGCCTCAGGCGGGACGGCGAAGGACCGCGAGGACGGGGGACGAGCGCTTCTCGCGTGGTCGGAGGTCGCGATCACTCGCGGATCGCTCGCGGAGGTCCGGCCGGCCTGCGAAGCGGCCCTGAAGGTCCTGTCCGCGCCGCCGGAGTTGAGGAGCCGGCTCCTGGCCGCCGCTTCGCGCGCCGAATTCTATCTCGGGAACATGGTCCATGCCCGCGAGGCTGCCGAGAAGTCGCTGACGGAGGCGAAGGAGTGCAACGACTTGCCCCTCCTCGCGCGCTCGACGGTCTGGCTCGCCCGCAACTTGACGGTGGTCGGCGACATGGTGAAATCGCGCGCGCTGTACGACGAGGGTGAAGCTCTGTGCCGGAAAGCGAATGATCCTGCGGGCCTCTCGAATGCGCTCGGCATGCGTGGAACGCTCTTCCACGAATTGCGCGACTACGCCGCCCAGGCCCGCGACTTCGGGGAAGCCGTGCGGCTCGCGCGGCAGGTCGGGAATCCGCTCCTCCTGGCCCGACACCTCACGAATTACGGGATCGTCCACCGGCAGCGCGGCGAATTGAACGAGGCGCTGGCCGTCTACGACGAGGCGGAGCGAATTTTCCAGGACTCGGGAAATGTCGGGGACGCCGGTTCCGTCGCGGCGAACCGGGGAATCATCTTTTACGAGAAGGGCGACCCGGTCGCGGCACGCGCGAGCTTCAACCGCGCCCTCGAGGCCTACCGGTTCACCGGAAACCGCCAGCAGATAGTCCTGACCCTGGACAACATCGCGGCGCTCATCGGAGCGGAAGGTGCCCCAGCCGACGGCCTCCGGTGGGCGAGCGACGCGGTCGCCGTCGCGAGAGAGCTCGGCTCGCCTCACACCAGCATGTCTGCGCTGGCCGTCAGGTCGAACCTGTTTGTCGCCGTGAAGCAATACGCCGAAGCGCTGACCGATGCGGAAGAGGGAATGGCGATCGCCCGTTCCTTCAATCTGCCGCGCGATCTGCCCGGCCTCGCGTCCTGCGCCGCCGCCGCGCTGGTCCCGCTGGGGCGCGGCGAGGAAGCACGCAAGCTGTGCCTTGAAATGCTCCCCCTCGCCGACCGGCCTGAAGAAGACGCCTTCGAGCGCTTCTTGCTCCATGCCCACCTCGCACGCGCCGAGGAGTCCCTCGGCAGGCGGGCGGAAGCGCGAGTGGCCGCCCGAATCGCGCTGGAAATCATGAACTCCCTGTCCGGCTACTCGCTGCGCCGTCTGTCGGACGAGGACCAGGTTGCAAACGAGGTGCGGCGGCTGAGCAACTAAGCGGGTCCGATACCTCGCTGCCGGGAAGCTTCGCCGATCAGCACGGCAGCCGCGTGGCTGAGCGAGAGTGAGGTCGCGCCCTCGCGCATCGGGATCGTGAGGAACCCGTCGCAGCGTTCCCGCACGACTGCGGACAATCCCCGCTTCTCCCCGCCGATCGCCAGGCAGCACTTCCCCGTGAGATTCGCGTCCCAGGCGGTCCGCCGCGCATTCGGAACGCAGCCCCACAGGAGGACGCCTGCTTTGCGAAGAACGTCTATTTCGGAGGCGGCGCGCTCGACGCGAAACAGCGGAAGGGTGTCCCAGGCGCCGCTGGCGGTACGGGAGACTTCGACCGGGTCGAAATCCCAGACGTGCTTCTTGAGCAGGACGGCGTCAACGCCCAGGGCATCGGCGGAGCGCAAGGTGAACCCCAGATTTCGAGCGTCCTCGACTCCCTCGATCAGCAGGAGCAGGACCGATGTTTTTTTTGACAACAGCCGTTCCATCTCCTCCCAGGGGGACGGCGGCCGCGCCGAACACACCGCGATCACGCCTCCGTGCGTCCGCCCATGCGCCATCGCATCCAGTTCCGCCGCCGGCGCACGCTTCACCGGCACCCCGAGCACCTCCGCGTCCGCGACCGACTGAGCGATCCCCTCGCTTCGGGAATTATCGGCGACGAGGACGACCTGGAAGCGGCGGCGGCGCGCGCGCAGGGCCGCGCTGACCTGCAGCCATCCTTCGAGGTGCTCCATGTGGGAAGACGGTACACGAACGTGAGGAGTGCCACGCAGAGTCGAGTGGCCGGCGGCCAGAAAGGAAACGCTGGCCTGCGTGGCGAGTTCGGACAAAATCCTCGGGTGCGCCTCTTCCGCCGAAAGGACCGGCCCAAAGACCTGCCCTGGTCCGCGGAAGGCGCGTTGACCCGGCGGCAGTACCCGGACTACGCCGCCTACATCCACCACCAGAAGGCCAAGCTCGGTCGGACGAAGCAGATCGATGCGTATGAACGCGAGTTTTGCGCTGCCCTGGCATCGCGTCTTCCCGGCGTCCGAGGCTCTCGCGTCCTCTGCCTCGGTGCCCGCAAGGGCGCTGAGGTCCGCGCTTTCCGCGACTCCGGCGCCCGGGCCGTCGGCGTCGACCTGAATCCTGGCCCGAAGAACGTGCATGTCCTCCCCGCGGATTTTCACCGCCTCCCCTTCCGCCCCCGCACATTCGACGCTGTTTACACGAATTCGCTCGACCACGCGATGGACCTCTCGCGCCTCTCGACGGAGATCGCGCGCGTTCTCAGATCCGGAGGACATTTCATCGTGGAAGCGGTCGCCGGCACGGAAGAAGGCGAGGCGCCCGGGAGCTACGAGAGTTTGTTCTGGAAGCGCGTGGACGATCTGGTCTCTGCCCTCGAACAAGGAGGCTGGCGGCCGGGAGAGCAGCGCGGGTTCGAATTCCCCTGGAAGGGGCGCCAGATTCTCTTTCAGCGTCCTCCCTAGGTGAGGCGAGCCGCAAGCCGCGCGACGCCCTCGCGGAACTCCTCTTCACGGGGCAGCAGGCTCACGACGAGAAACGCTTCGCGTGGGAAATTGAAGAAGTACCCGGGATGGGCGATGACGCCGTCCTCACGCAGCAATTCGAGCGCCCACGCCTCGTCGGTCCGGGATGCGGGAGCTTCCACCACGGCGTACCAGCCCCCCTGCGGCTCGAGGAGGCGTCTTCCGGCGGCTTTTCGAAGCGAATCTAGATTGGCGCGCGTGCGTGCTGCGATTCGGGAGCGAATCCGGGGCGCGAGCGCGAGCAGCCTTGGCGCGGCGCGCATGACGGGCGCCGAAACCGACAGGTAGGCGTCCGCGACGGCGGCGAGGCGATCCAGCGCCTCGGGCGCCCCTGGACCGGTTGCGAGGATCCAGCCAAGTTTCATCTGTGGAAGGCCCGCGGCTTTCGACAGGCCGCCGAGGGTGAAAACGTCCAGGTCACGCAGGGCGCGCGGCGGCGGTGGCGCGACGCCGAAGGCGTAGTCGGCGAAGACGGCGTCCACGACGAGCGGCACGCCCAGTTGTCCGACGTTGCCGGCGTCCTCGGGCAGAAAGTACGAACCGGTCGGGTTATTGGGACTGACCGCGAGAACGGCTTTTGCTTTCGTGGCGTGCGGAAGCGCCGCGCTCCACCGCGTCTCCATTCGCAGATCGTACGGTTCGACAAGAACGCCCTCGAGGGCGGCGAGGTGGTCGAAAAGCGGGTACGACGGCTGCGGGACGAGCACCGAGTCGCCGGGGTCGCAGAGCATCTTGAACATCAGCGCGTACGCTTCGCTCGTGCTGGCCGTCAGGAGAACGGCGTCCGGTGACACGAGATTGGCGGCCGCTACGGCTTCCCTCGCTTCCCTCAGACCACGCGGGTCAGGCTCGTACACGAGCGCTCGCTCGTCGCGGAGCGCGTCGAGAATCTCAGCGCCCGGGTAGGCGATGCCCGCCTGGGTAGGATTGGAAAGCGTCAGGTCGATCAGCCGCGCGCCCGCCGAGCGCCGCTCCTCGAGCAGCCGCGTGAACGCATTCTTCGGAGAATTCCAGGGCAGGCGCTTCGAAGGCATTCCAAAAGAATAGCCCGCCTTCCAGGTCCTTTTCATTTTTCGTTTTTCGTTTTTCGTTTTTCCTTTCCTTGTGTCCGTTTTCCCTCTCCGGCTTCCACCCCCGTTATCATTGCCCCCCTCCCATGCGCGAACGCCGCATCGTCTCCATCCTCTTCTCCGACCTCTCCGGCTTCACGCGCCTCTCCGAACGCATGGACCCCGAGGACGTCGCCGACACCGTCGACGCGCTCTTCCACCGATTCCGCGCAGCCATCGAGTCCCTCGGCGGCACCGTCGACAAATTCATCGGTGACGCGGTCATGGCCGTGTTCGGCGCGCCGGTCGCGCACCCGGACGATCCCGCCCGCGCCGTCCGCGCCGGGCTCGCGCTTCAGCGCGAATTGGCCGCTTTCAACCGAGAGCGCGGCCTGTCGCTCGGAATGCGAGTGGGCGTGAATACGGGGGAAGTTCTCTGGGGAAGCGTCGGCGGGTCCGCGGCGACAGCGATGGGAGATGCCGTCAACGTCGCACAGCGACTTGAAGGAGCCGCGCAACGCGGCGCCGTGCTCGTGTCGTCCGCGACCCGTGACGGAGCTCAACCGCTCTTCCGTTTCGAACCGCGGGGCGAAGTCGCTCTGAAAGGCCGTGACGGTGCGGTTCAGACGTACGAGGCCGTCGAGGAGATGACCGGGCAGACGGAACACGTCGAGGCGGGGCACCGGGCGCCTCTGATCGGGCGCGAAGCCGACCTGGAAAAACTGGAGCAACGGATCGCAACGGGACACGGAGCGTTTCTGGTGCTGGAAGGAACCGCCGGCGTGGGGAAGAGCCGCCTCCTGGCCGAGCTGCGGGCACGGGTGCGGCGATCCCGGCGGCACGCCTGGGTCGCGGTCGGCCGGGCCTACGAGGGCGTGCTCGCGCCGCTCGGGCCGATGGCAGAAGTAATCCGGGCGGAAACGGGCGCGAGCGGCGCGACTCCCGAGGAGGCGCCGCGTCTGGCAGCGGCTCTCGCGGCGGGGCTCGAG
>WSZJ01000208.1 GCA_009773755.1 Planctomycetota bacterium
AAGCCGGGCGGCAACATCGACCGCATGCTGCGCCTGCACCTCGCGAGCGACCAGTCGACGCTCGCGTCAACGCTCACCCAGCACGTCGGGCAGCAGTCGCCGCTTCTTCAGATGCTCTCGCCCGAACTGAAAACAGGGCTGCTCTCGCGCGTCGAGGATCTCGTCAAAAAAAACCTCGAAGAGCAGCGCTCGACGTTCCTCGGCGAGTTCGACCTCAACCGCGACCAGTCGGCGCTGTCGCGGCTCGTGAAGCAGATGAAGGAGGGCCAGGGGACGCTGGAAACCAATTTCAAAGAGACGATCGGCAAGCTCGCCAGCGAATGGTCCCTCGATAACGAGAATTCCTCCGTCGCCCGCTTCAAGAAGGACGTCGCCGCTTCCATCGACAAACTCGTCGAGGGGCAGAGGGTCTTTCAGCACGAAGTGCTGAAGGAGCTCTCGGCGATCCGCGAAAAGCGCCGGGTCGAGGCGGAAACGACGCGAAAGGGAGCGACGTTCGAGGAGGCGCTGGGCAACGTGCTGAGGGCGGAAGCGGAGAAGGCGCGGGAGAAATTCGACGCCGTCGGCCTGCAGGTGGGGGAGATCAAGAACAGCAAGAAGGGCGATTTCACGGTCGAGTTCGGTCCCGAGTCGGCGGCGCCCGGGGAGCGGATCGTGATCGAGGCGAAGGAGGACGCCGACGTCGGCCTGCGCGGCGCGCTCGAGGAACTTGCCGTCGCCCGCCCGAACCGCAAGGCGCAGATCGGCATTTTTGTGATGTCGAGCAAGGTCGCGCCCGAGGGCATGGCGCGCTTCCAGAGATTCGGCAACGACCTCGTCATCGTCTGGAACTCCGAGGACCCGGCCAGCGACCTGTGGCTCCTGGCCGCGCTGGAAGTATCCCGCGCGCTGGTCGTGCGCCGCGCGCGCGAAGCGTCCGCGACGTCGACGAGCCTCGCCGAAATCGACACGGCGATCGCGCAGCTCGAGAAAGACGCGACCGGCCTCCAGAACATCGCGACCTACGCGAACACCGTGACCGGCGCCGCCGACAAGATCCGCGAGGAGGTCGAGAAGCTCATCAAGAAGGTGGCGAAGCGGATTTCAGAGATGCGGGAGGGGGTGGATACGTTAAAGGGGGCGGGGCGAGCCGAATGACTGGCCACGGACAGGGGAATTGCCATACAATCATGCCACCTTCTATGACAGGATCTCGTCATGCGAAATCTCCATGTGCCGCTGCCTGACTCGATCTACGCCGGGCTGCGCCAGGAGTCGCAGCGCCGCAAGCGCCCCGCGACCGAAGTCGCGCGCGAAGCAATATCGCTATGGCTCAAGGCGATGCGCAAAGCCGCGATACGAAAGGAACTCGCGGCGTGGATTCGAGAATTTGCAGGCACGGAACACGATCTCGACCCGGTCCTTGAACGGGCGGGGATCGAAGAAATGCTGCGCCTTGCGGAGAACGAAGAGTGAAGCGAGGAGAGGTGTACATGGCGACGCTCGAACCGCGCTCGGGCTCAGAGCAGAGGGGGACGCGGCCGGTTCTTCTGGTGTCGAGCGACCTGTTCAACTCCGTGCAGAATTGGCGTTCGCTGATCGTGGCGCCGCTCACGACCTCGTCGCGAAACCTGAGGCGCGGGCCCTCCTGCATCGCCGTCAGCGCAGGCACGGCGGGTCTTCGACAGGACAGTTTCGTTCTGTGCCACCAGGTGACGACGCTGGACCGGGCAAAAATCGGCCGGCGCCTCGGTGAATTGCCAGCCGCCGCCCTTGAGGAAGTCGCCGAGGGGCTTCGGGTCGCGATGGCCATCGATTGAAATTCAGGACACGGGGCACCGCAGCCGGGCGCTGGACCCGGGTAACATGCGGCCTTGAACGCCGATTTGGCGTTGCGGCGCTTGATTCGCCAAGTTGAACGCGAGACCCCGTCTGGCGGAAACCGACGGAGCCGCTGGTCGACGATGGCTCGGATCGCCAGTGCAGCCTCCACTTGGAGCCGATTGGCGGAATTCGGGTTTCGCTGTTACTTCGCGGAGTTCGCGGACAGCAATTCGCGTGGTTCGGAATCAACGGACCAGGTGCGCCCTCGACGCACGACCCGGACGATTCGACCTGCCGACGATTCGAATTCTGCTCGACTGGGCGAGCGGTACCTCACTCGCCAGGCGCCTCGCAGCAGGTCTTCCATGGATTCAGTATTTCCCGCCACCTTCTCCGCCTGCATGAGAAGTGCGACGTTCAAACCCCCGTATCGAAAGATGGTCGAACCCGGAAATCCCTCAACCTTTGCGCGCCGGACTACGGAACCTGACGAGAATTCTGAAACAGCGATCCCATTTGAGGTCGACAGGGCGCACCTCCAGGCATCGAACGCCGATTCTGGCGACGAACGGTGTGTCTGTCCGTCAGGCGAATTCTGCAGGTCCATGATCTTGAATTGCTTGCCGTCCCACGCCGCTCGAATTCGAAGATGTTCGGAGCCTGTCACGAGATCCGCCTGGAGTTCGTTTCCTTCTACTCTGATTCGCGCGCTCCGGGGATACCCTCGCCCCTGATGGCCTGCGAACCTGCGAGAGGCGGCCCACGACTGTCGCAGGAACTCCACGGAATTCACTTTGCCGTCCGACTTGCCGCCTTTGAGCAGCAACAGCAATCCTTGCGCAAACCCGTTTCCGGATGATGCGTGCCTCACGAGCGTTGATGCGGCTTTCAACTCCCGGAGCCGATACTCCGGCGACAAGAGCGCCTCCCACCGATCGCGGCTCGCGAACTCGGTGGCGAGTTGCGCATCGCGAAGAAACCCGGAAGCCTGCGCTGCGTCGAAAGGCGCTTCCGCCCCGGCGCCGAGGGCCAGCGTCGCGAATGTCGCCGCGCACAACCGGCCCCATTGCATGGCTTGATTCTGTGGCCGACAGGGTCCTCGTACAAGCGGCAATCAATCGCGCTTGGTGGTTCGCTCTCCCGAATATCTGATCCGCACCGTCTCCCTCGGAAAAAACAGATCCAGCGTCCAGTCGAGCATCACCCTCAGCTTGTTCCGCAGCCCCGGCAGCTTGAACAGGTACGTCGTCCGCCAGAGCCACCACGCCGGAAATCCCCAGAATCTCATCCCGAAGAACTCCGAAACCGCGTATCGCCTTCCCAGCGAGACGAGCCTTCCTAGTCTCTTGAACCGGAATTTTCGAAGCGGCCGGTCTCGAAGGCCGGCGATGAGGTTCGCGGCGACGACTTTGGCCTCCTGCCATGCCACCTGGCCTTCGGGGCCCAGCGTTTTGCCGTCCTGCACGAAGGCCGCGCAGTCGCCCAGGGCGAAGACGTCGGGATTCCCCTTGAGCCGAAGGTGCTCGTCGAGCTCCAGCTTCCCCCCCTTGTCCTTCGGCGCGTCGAGCTCGGCGACGACCGGGTTCGGCGCGAGGCCGGCGGTCCATGCCAGCGTGTGGCAGGGGAGCGACGTCCCGTCGTTCAGCGAAATCGCCGCGCCGTCGTACGCCGCGATGCGCGTCTTCAGCCGCAGCTCGATTTTCTTGCGCTTCATCCGTTTCTCGGCGTACGCCGAGAGCGACTCGTCGAGCGAGCCGAGAACTCGCTCGCTCCCCTCGACGATCAGCATTTTCACCTCCTCGCGCCCGACATCCGGGTACTGGTGCTTCACGATCTCGTCGAGGAAATCGCTGACGTCGCAGGCGAGCTCCACGCCCGTCGGGCCGGCGCCGGCCACCGCAAACGTCAGGCGCGCGACGCGGTCGGGCCCCTTCGGCATCCGCGACGCCTCCTCGAGGCAGTCGATGACGCGGTTGCGGTAGGCGATCGCCTCAGGCAGGGTCCGCATGAACCACGAATGCTGCGCGACGCCGGGGAGGTTGAACGTTCCCGTGACGCTTCCCACCGCGATCACGAGCGTGTCATAGGGAACCGGGCCTACTGTCGTCTCCACCAGCTTCGCCGCGAGGTCGATCCGCGTGACCGCCGCTTCCACCACCTTCGCCCGGCCCGCGAGCATCTCCCGCAGCGGCGCCGTCGCGTGTCGGACTTCCATCGCGCCGCCGACGATTTCGGTGCAGAACGGGGTGAAGAAGAGGTAGTTGTCGCGCGCGACGAGCGTGATTTCCGCCTCGTTCTTCCGCAGAGCCTTCCCGGCGCGGCGCGCGACGAAGGCGCCGCCGAAGCCGCCGCCCAGCACGACGACGCGCTTCATTTTTTCGCCGGCCGCCGCGCCGCCTTGCGTTCGCCGACGAGGAACTGCGAAGTGAGGTGCGGGGGGGCGTGGAGGACGGGCGCGGCGAAGCCGGTTTTCGTGAACATGCGCGAGTACTCGCTGAAGGAGTACGTCCGCCCCTCGCGCGTCCATGCCAGCATGACCGCCGCGAACATCGCCGCGTGCGGGTTCGAAACGCCGTCCTCCGCCGAGACGAATTCGTGGACGAGCAGCCGGCCGCCGGGGACCAGGGCGGCGGCGAAGCGCCGCAGGAGCGATTCGCAGGTGTCTGGCGAGAAGTGATGGAGGACGTGGGAGGCGATGATGGCGTGGTACGGCCCGCCGAGGCCGGTCCGGAACATGTCCCCCGGGAGGCAGGTCACGCGCTTCGAGAGCCCGAGTTCCCGGGTGCGTTTTTTCACGGACGGCATCACATGGGTTCCGTCCATCAGGGTGACGCGCGCGCCCGGGGAATGCGCGGCGAGAGTCAGCCCGTAGAGCCCGGAGCCGCAGGCGACGTCGAGGATTCTCGCGGGGGAGCGTTCATCGACGAAGCGCTGGAGGAGGGATTGCGCGTAGGCGGCGGCGGGGGCGGCGAATGCGTCGGAGTTGTCGGCGAACGTTTCCCAGAATTTCTGGCCCGGGGTTTCGGCGTGGAAGGGGAGGACGGTTCCGCCGTGGCGGACGGCCTGGGCGAAGCGGCCGAAGGCTTCCCAGAGGGCGGGGTCGCAGACGATGCGCGCGGCGCCGCCTGCGTACGATGGGCGGCCGGGGACGAGGAAGTGGGCGGCATCGAGGGAGAGGCGGTAGCGGCGGTGTTCCTTGTGAAGGAGGCCCATGGAAGCGAGGGCGTCGCAGAGGATGGAAGCGGACCGTTCGGGGCAGCGGACGGCGGCGGCGACCTGCGATGCGGCGCGGGGTCCTCTCGCAAGCGCGCCGAAAACGCCGAGCTGGATCGCCGCGTTGAGGACGCCGCTGGCCTGGAAGCCCTGGAGCAGGTTGAAGATCGTGGCAGGGGAGGGGGCGGTGGGGGGCATGGTGGGGGCAGTGAAAGGCAAAAGCAGGAAACGAAAAACAAAAAACGAAAAACGAAAAACGAAAAGTGACCTACCGCATGAGATCGGGCGCGCAGGAATGGAGGTGCAGTACTTTTCCTTTTTTGTTTTTCCTTTTTCGTTTTTCGTTTCGTTGTTGTCCTTTTCGCCACCCCCTCCGGAGCCGACTCCATGCCGCTCACCCCCCAGGAAAAGAATTTCGCCTTCGCCCACCTCATCGCCTCCGCCACCGGCTACCGCCTCGAACGCCCAGGCGAGTCCGCCCTCGCCGTCGACAAGGACGGCAAACGCGGACTCCTCCGCTGGGCGAAGGACGCCAAGGAAACGCTCGAGATGCAGCGCGCGCAGGTCAAGTCCGCGCAGGAACTCCTTGTCGCGATCGGAGACCCGACGGGCGTGCTCTTCGAGATCTTCCGAGTGAAGCGCGCCGACATCGACCGCCTGAAGAAGGACGGCTCGCGTCCCGCGCTGATGACGCTCAACCTGCGCGATGCAGCGGAGGCTCTCGAAATGGTGGCGCCGCTTCAGGTGACGGCCCGGCAACTGGAGCAGGCCTGGGATCGCTTGAAAGAGTAGCCCCGGCGCTACTTCCGCTGGATCGCCTTCGATTCGACCTCCCACCAGAGGTACATCAACCCCTCGCGTGCGACCCTCCCGCGGAATCCCTCCGCGCCTCCCGACTCCGCCGCCGCCGTCGGCGCCCACTCGGCCGCTTCCCGGTAGATCGCATCGTCGGCGGGAGCCTTCGGGAACCACAGTTCGACCCAGTCGTCGCCCGCGCCGGCGATTTCCACGGGCGTAGTCGCGCGCCACCCGCGGACGCGCCCGGCGATGGCTTCGCCGTCGCGGGTGCCCATGAAGCGGATGGCTTCGAGCGAGTCCTTCGCGTCGATGGCGACGATG
>WSZJ01000209.1 GCA_009773755.1 Planctomycetota bacterium
GAAGCGAGTCGAAGGGCCCGCCTGCCCGCCCGCCTGCCTGTCTGTCCTGAGCGAGCGAAGCGAGTCGAAGGGCCCGCCTGCCCGCTCGCCCGGCGCGCAAAGCGCGCGATTCGCGTAGCATGAATGCCACTCATGGGCCCTCTCATCCGCACTCGCGCCATCCTCGAGGACGTCGAGGACCGTTCGCTCGCCGCATTCGGCGTCCGGTCCCGGGGGGCGAAGCGGGCCTACGCCGAGAATGTCGCGGACGTCCGGACTCACTTCCAGCACGACTGGAACCGGGTTCTCCACTGCCGGGCATTCCGGAAGCTGGAGTACAAGACGCAGGTGCTCCCCTACGGCCTCGGATCGGACTTCGTGCGGAACCGGCTGACCCATACGCTCGAGGTCAGCCAGATTGCCGTCGGCGTCGCGCGCGCCCTTGGCCTCAACGAGGATCTCGCCCAGGCGATCTCCCTCGCCCACGATCTCGGCCACCCGCCTTTCGGGCACAAAGGTGAAGACGAGCTGCATGCCATCTGCGGGCATTTCAACCACAACGAACATTCACTGCGGATCGTGACTGAGATCGAGAAGCGCTACCCGTCGTTCCCGGGGCTGAACCTGACGACTGACGTGCTCGAGGGGATCGAGAAACACGAGACGGATTACGACCGCATCGGCTCTTACCGCTTCAATCCCAATCTGGGCCCGAGCCTGGAAGCGCTCGTCGCGAATTTCGCGGACACGATCGCCTACCGCGCCCACGACATTGAGGACGGCCTGGAGAGCCGGATCGTCCAGGAGGACGATTTCCGCGGGGTCGCGTTCTGGCGCCGGATCGAGCCGGAGCTGGCGAAGGACATGCGTCCGAGCCTGCGGCTGGCGCGCATCACGCGTCGCGCGATCGGGGCGATGGTCGAGGACATCGTCCGCGAGACGGCGCGGCGGCTGGAGGAAGCGGCGGTCAAGGGGCTTGCCGACGTCCGGGCCGCGCGGAAGTCGCTGGTGGGCTGGTCGTTCGCGATGGCGAAGGAGCAGAAGGAGCTGGGCGGTCTGCTCATGGACCGCTTCTATCTTTCCGACAAAGTGAAGGAAGCCTGCGGCGTCGGGTCGAAGGTGATCCGCGCGCTGTACCTGCGCTACCTGAAGGAGCCGAATCTCCTCCCGGAGATGGAACGCGAGAAGCTCGAGACTGCGGGCGAGAAAGAGCGTGAGCTGGTCGTCGCGCACTGGATCGCCGGGATGACGGACCGGTACGCGCTGCGCGATTACGAGCGGATTTTCGGCGAGAAAATAGTTCTGCCGGGCGCGGGGTGGTAGGGCGCCGCCTCCTCCCCCGATCCGGACACCGTGCTACACTTCGCTCCTTGAGCCCGCTTCCGAACACCCCGAGCAATCCGCAGGGCACGCCGCGCGGCGCGGGACCCAGGACGCCGCAGCCGCGGCCGGCGGGAGTTCCGCCTGCGAAGGCGGGGCAGCCGCCATCGGGGGCGCGGGTTGCCGTGAAGCAGCCGACGGCGCGCCGGCCAATGCCGCCTGAGGTTGCGGCGGCCTCGCAGAGCGCGCATCTGGGCGGGTACGTGAAGATCCAGAAGGTGGGGACCGGGTCGATGGGGGAGGTTTACAAGGCGTGGGACCTGAAGGAAGCGCGCTGGGTGGCGCTGAAAATCCTGCGGTCCAACGACCGGGACCAGCTCAAGCGCTTCATGAGGGAGTCCGAGGTTGCGATGAAGCTGAAGCACCGCAACATTACGACGACCTATGACGCCGGCAACGACAAGGGTCAGTGGTACATCGCGATGCAGTTCGTGGGCGGGCACACGCTGAAGGTATTTCCGCGCGCCAGCCACCGGATTTCCGTGGAACTGATGCGCGACGCGGCGCGCGCCATCGAATATGCGCACCGCCTTGGCACGATCCATCGCGACCTCAAGCCCGAGAACTTCATGGTGCAGAGCCAGCCGAAGCCGGGCGGAAATCCGAAGAGCATCGAGGGGTGCAGCCATCAGGTATTCGTGATGGACTTCGGAATCGCGAGGGAGAGCACCGCGACGACGCAACTCACGATGCCCGGGACGGTAATGGGGTCGCCTTCGTACATGTCGCCCGAGCAGGCGCTGGGGCTGCCCGTCGACCATCGCGCGGATGTCTACGCCCTGGGCGCGACGTTGTACGACCGGCTGACGGGCAAGCCACCCGTCGAATCAAAGAACATCTTCGAAGCGCTTCGGCTGGTGCAGGAGGCGATTCCGACGCATCCGAAGGACAAGGATCCTTCGATCGACGCGGAGCTCGACGCGATCGTGATGAAGTCGCTGGAGAAGAAGGCGGACAAGCGCCACCAGACGGCCGGCGAGCTGGCGGACGCGCTGGATGCCTGGGTCCAGTCGGCCTATGCGCCCGGCGCTTCCGCGGTCGCCCCAACGACGGCGCCTGCGAAGAAGGCAGGGTGCGGGAAGGCGGCGGCCTGGCTGCTGGCGGCGGGGACGGTTGCGGGCGTGGCCATCGCGCACGCAATGGTCTGGGCGGCAGCCCTCGTCCGAACTGGTATGGTTGCGCCTTGAGAAACCTGCCATGACGTCACCCGTGCCTCCACCGAGGCGGTCTGGAAACGGCGTTCCCGCAGGGGCTGCGCCGGGCGGCGACGGGGCGATCCCGCTGGCCGGGGCTGGAAGCGGTGGCCAGGGCTCTTCGAAAGCGACCCTGATCGTGGGGCCCCCGACGGACGCATCTGCCGAGGGGCCGCCGGCGGAGGTCGCCAATGCCCCGCCTTCCGCACTTTTCGGGCGGTTTGTCCGGGTGGCGCGCCTGGGCGCGGGCGGCATGGGAGAGGTGTACAAAGCCTGGGATCCGACGCTTCGGCGCTGGATTGCCCTGAAAATCCTGCTTCGCGGCGCGGAGGAGGTCGCCCCCTGGTTTCAGCGGGAAGCCCGATTGGCGGCACAGCTTCACCATCCGGGGCTCGTCGCGATCCATGAGGTCGGGGAAGTAGACGGCCGGATGTTCATCGCGATGCAGCTGGTGGAGGGGAAGACGCTGGACAAGCTGAACGGTGCGACTCGCGAGCAGCGCGTCCGACTCTTACGCGACGCGGCAGCCGCGATCGGGCACGCGCATCAGCAGGGAATCGTGCACCGCGATCTGAAGCCGGAGAATCTGATGGTCGAGAGCAGCCCCCTGGCGACCGGGGCGGCGGAGCCCGCGTGGGAGCACCGAATCTGCGTGCTCGATTTCGGCGTCGCTCGCGCGATGGGGTCGGCGCTGAAGCTGACCGCCGGATGGGCGGCCGTCGGGACGCCGCTGTACATGTCGCCGGAGCAGTCGCGAGGCGAAGCGCCCGAGCCCGCGAGCGACGTGTACTCGCTTGGAGCGACACTTTACGAGGTGCTCGTAGGCGCGCCCCCGATCCGCGGCATGGACATAAAGGAAACGATCGAGCTGATCCAGGAACGCGAGCCCGTGCCACTCCGCGCCATCGATCCGACGATTCCGGAAGGATTGGCGGCGATTGTGAAACGCTGTCTCGAGAAGAACCCAAGGGACCGGTATCCGAATGGAGTCGCCCTCGCTGAGGACCTGGACCGCTTCCTGGGTGGCGAGTCCGTCAGCGTGACGGACCGCGGGCGGGTGTGGGAGTTCCGGAAATGGACCCTGAGGCGAAGGAAGCGCATCGCGGTTATCTCGGCGATCGTCGCGGGGGTCGGGCTGGCCGGCTGGTTCGCCGTACGCTCGTTCGAGCGGGAGCGCGCCTCGGAAGACCGCGCGCGCCGGCTCGGCGGACTTCAGGCCGTGGTCTCGAAGGAACTCGCGACGGCCGAGGCCTGCCTTGCAGCGGGAGACGCGGCCGGGGCTCAGGCGGCGTACAAGCGAGGCGAGCAGGCGTGCGGTCAGGAGCTGGCCGCCGGGGAACTTGCCGAGGTGAGGATGGTGCTCGCCGAGGTTGCCTTTGCGCGCGGGGATGCTGACATGGCCGAGCGGGAGCTGACGCGCGCCCTGGAGGTTGACCCCGGCCTGCGGGGCGCCAGGGTCCTGCGCGGGCTGGCGCGAGTGCGGAGGAGAGAAACTCTCCGGCGGTACCATCTCTCCCAGATCGGCGGAGCGCGACTCTCTCCGGGACCCGTCATGCCTCCGACAATCGAGGACCTTGAATACAGTTTCCCCGATCTGGCGGACCTGCGACAGGGCGCGTTCGGCGACCTCGAGTTCATGGACGCGGCCGCGGGGCGCCTGGTGCAGGACCAGCTCGACATGGCTCGCGCCGCCCGATCGCAGCTCGACTCCAACGCCCGCGGAGTCATGGAAGCGCTTCGGGCGGCGGTTCTCCGTCCCCGTCCTTCCGCGGACTTGCTGGCCATGGCGGCGATCGCCGCGCTCGAATCCGGCGACGCCGCCGGTGCCCAGGAATACTCCGCGCGGGCCGTCGCGCTCTGGCCCGGCCATGGAGGCGGGCGGCTCGCCCGTGCGCACGTCGCGCTTGCCTGCGCGGGAGGAGAGGGCACTCCTGGTCGCGATGAACATCTGCTGGAAGCGTCGCAGGCGGCGGAGGCCGCCCAGTCGCTCGGCGCCGAGATGCCCGACTCGGCGCTCATTCGCGGTTACGCCGATCTGGCCCGGAAGGAGTTCGCAGGCGCCGAAATCGCCTTCGCCTCCGCCATCGCACCTCATCCCGACTGCGTTTCGGCTCTCATCGGACGCGCCCATGCACGCGTCGGTCTGGGACGAACGGAGGACGCCGCCCTTGATTTCAAAGAAGCGCTTCGACAGCTCCCTGATTCCTCCTGCTTGCGCAAGAACATCGAGGAGTACCTTGCCGCGCCCCCGGGTCGCTGATCCCGCCTCACCCTCGGAAGATCTTCACGTATCATCTTCCGGGGGGCCCGAGCTCCCGGAACATGCCCGAAGACCCTTCAAAAATCACCCCCCGCACCGACGCGACGCTCCCCATGCCGTCCGAGCTGGCGCGCGAGGGCGGCGGCGAGAAGTTCGGGAAATTCCAGCTGTCGAAGCGGCTCGGCGCGGGTGTGTCGCACGACCTGTGGCAGGCGTGGGACCCGGAAAAGCAGATCTGGCTCGCGCTGCGCGTGTGGCCGCGGCCGGCTCCGGGAGCGAAGGAGCTGGTGCTCGCCGCGGGAAAGAAGGCGCGTGCGGCCGCCGATCCGCGGATCGTACCCCCCGCCGGCGGCGGGCTCGAATGCGGGCAGCTGTGGTACGCGAGGCCTTACTTCGAAGCGCTTCCTGTCAAAGACCTCCCCTGGCAGGACGGGCGCACTTTGGCGCGAGTTGCGAGGGAGTGCGCCGAAGCGCTGGCGGGGGCGCACGAAAAGGGTCTTTCGCACGGGCGGGTGACTACGGGAAATGTGCTCGTGGAGAGCCGGGAGGAGAAGGGGCGCGGGTGGGTTCATGAGGTGAAAGTGACGGAGTTCGGGCTGGAGGAAGGGGACTCGGCGGAAGACGTTCGCGGGCTCGGGCGGATTTTCTGCGAGCTGACGGGTCAGCCGGCGCCGGGGGGCGGGCCGACGACGAAGGCGGCGCCGGGGACTTCGGGAGACTCTACCAGCGTCGCGAAGGTGAAAGGGGACACGACGCGGGATGCGAGCAGCGCGGAGAGGCTTACGATTGACGGCGCGCTTGCGGGAATATTCCTGCGGGCGCGGGACGGTCAACTCGACGCGGGCGCGATGGCATCGGAGCTCGGCGCGTGGCTTGAGCGGAAGCCCGCCGCGGCCAGGAAGAGCAAAGGCGGGTTGCCGGCGATCGGGGGAGCCGCGGCGCTTGCCCTCTTCATCCTGATCGCCGCGTTCGCGATGAAGGGCGGAGGAACGCCGAAGGGCGCCGGCGAGGCGCTGGCGGAATCGGCGCGCGCCGAAGCGGAAGGACGGCTGGAGGCGGCGCTCGAACGCGCCCGCGCCGCGGCGGCGGCCGAGCCGAAAAACTCCCTTGCGGCCGCGGCGGTCAAGAGGCTGGAGGCCGCGGTAGCAGCGCGCAAGGCGGAGCTGGCGGGCGG
>WSZJ01000210.1 GCA_009773755.1 Planctomycetota bacterium
CGCCGCAGCCAGCGACAGCGCCGCGCGACCCAGGCCACGCCGCCCCTCGAGCCCCGCCGCGGCGGCCGCATGAAGCCGCACCCGCTCGCGCTTCGGCAGCAACCCGTACGCCGCCTCGCGGATCAGGGCGTGGCGGAAGACAAGCTCGCGTTCGCCGCCTAGAAGCGACGAGGGATGAGATCCGACGAGCCCGCGGGCGGCGGCTTCTTCCATGGCGGCGGGCGCTCCCGGCCCCGCGAGCGCCTCGAGTTGCCCGAGCCAGAAGACGCGGCCGAAAACGCTCGCCATCTTGAGGGCCTCTTTCGCGTCGGCGGGAAGCGTGTCGAGCCGGGCGACGAGAACCGCGGCCAGGGTTCCCGGGACGGGGCCGGCTCCAGACGCGAGGTGGCGCGCCAGTTCTTCTACGTAGAGCGGATGGCCGCCTGCCTGTGCCACGACGGCCGCCAGGGTCGCTTCGTCGATAGCAGGTCCCGCAACGCGGCGAGCGAGTTCCGTCGCTTCGGCCGCTGACACTTCCTCCAGCATCACTCGTTCGAACCCGGCCGGAAGCGCGTGTCCGGGACGCGCGGTAGCCACGATGGCGACGCGCCGGCCCCGCAGGTCGGCGGCGAGTCGCTCGAGGAGACCGAGAGTCGCCGCGTCCGCCCAGTGAATGTCCTCGAAGTAAAGGAGGACCGGGTGGCGGGAAGCGCGCGCCTCGAACCACAGGGACCAGGCGCGCCGGGTTTCGGCGGCGGCCTGGATCGGGTCGCCGAAGCGGACGCGGGACTCGCCGACGGGCCAGCCGGCGGAGAGGGCGACGAGGTCCGCGAGATTCTCGCGTTCGACTTCGGGCAGGTCGAGCGCGCCCAGGTCGGTGCGGATTGCCTCGGCGCGGCCCGCGGCGCCGGCGGCGATTTCGACGAACGGAGCAAGCGGGAGCCTCGCCGCCTCGATCGACCGCCCCGCGAGCGCCTCCAGCCCCGGCGCCTCGCCACGCAGACGCCTGCGGAACTCGCCGACGAGCCGGCTCTTCCCAACCCCCGCTTCGCCCTGAATGACGACGAAGAGCGCGCCCTCCTTGAAGCGCCGCAGGAGGCCGGCCAGTTCCGGCTCGCGCCCGATGAACGGCGCGGCGGCGGCGGGAGAGAGCCGCAACTCCGTGATTCCCGCCAGCAGTTCCTCCGCGACGCACGCCTCGACTTCCTGTCCGCGCCCCTTCACGCGCGCCGAATGCGGCGTCCCGTACCGGGCCGCGTAGGGAGCGGCGCGGGCGACGGCGACCGAGACGAGGACGGATCCGGGTTCGGCGGCGGCCTCGAGGCGCTGCGCGACGTTCACCGCGTCACCGGTCGCCGTGGGCCGGTCGCCCCCCACGCTTCCCCAAAGCACTTCTCCGGAATTCACCCCGATGCGCACTCGCAGTTCCGCGCGCCGCTCCACCGCGAAGGCGGCCGTGACCTTCTGCATCTCGAGGGAAGCGCGGACTGCGCGGGCCGGGTCGTCGGCGTGGGCGACGGGCGCTCCGAACAGAGCCATCACGGCGTCGCCGATGAACTTGTCGACCGAGCCGCCTTCGCGCTCGATGGCGGTGCGGAAGCGCTTGAAGAGGGCGTCTATGAGCTCCTGGACGTCTTCGGGGTCCATGGACTCCGACAAGCTCGTGAATCCCGAGACGTCGGCGAATACGACGGTCACGACTCGGCGTTCGCCGGGCATTCGTTATCCGCCGATGAAGGACATTTCGACCTTCGGGAGGCCGACCGTTTCGGCGGAGCGCAACTCGGAGTAGCGATCGGTGCGGGTCTGCCACGCGGAAGCAATGGTGGCGGCGAGTTCCGAGTCGGAGGCGCCGTCGCGAATCGGGCCGCGCAAGTCGGTCCCGTGAACGCCGAACAGGCACGTGAACAGGCGGCCGTCGGCGGAGAGGCGGGCGCGATTGCAGCCGCGGCAGAACGCCTGAGTGACGGAGGAGATGAAGCCGATCTCGCCCGCGCCATCGCGGTAACGCCAGCGCTCGGCGACTTCGCCCGGGTAGTTCGCTTCGACCGGCTCGATCGGCCACGCAGCGCCGATCGTGGCGCTCAGCTCGCGCGACGGCACGACCTCGTCCATCCGCCAGCCGTTCGTGGTGCCGACGTCCATGAACTCGATGAATCGGAGGATGTGGCCTGAGCCGCGGAAATGTCGCGCGAGGTCGAGGACGCCTGCGAGGTTGACGCTGCGCTTCACCACGCAGTTGACCTTGACCGGACGGAGTCCCGCGGCTGCCGCGGCGTCGATGCCGGCGAGGACACGGGCCACGGGAAAGGCGACGTCATTCAGCTTCGCGAAGACGGCGTCGTCGAGCGAGTCGAGACTCACGGTCACGCGCTTCAGCCCTGCCGTTGCGAAACCGGCCGCGAGTCCTTCGAGAGTCGACCCGTTGGTCGTCAATGTGAGATCAAGACCCGGGATCGGCGCGAGGAGTGCCATGAGCTTGTCGAGTTCCCGACGAAGCGTCGGCTCGCCTCCGGTGAGGCGGACCTTTTCGACGCCGAGCGCGCGGAAGGTGCGGGTGACGCGGGCGATTTCCTCGAAGGTCAGGAGTTCCTTGCGGTCGAGGAACGCGTAGTCCGGACCGAAGACCGCGCGCGGCATGCAGTAGGTGCAGCGGAAATTGCAGCGGTCGGTGACCGAGATGCGGAGATCGCGCAGCGGTCGGCGCAAGGTATCGAGCAGAGGCGCGGACATGCGGTTATCCTAGCGTTGCCGGGCGGGCGTGAACAGGCGAAGCAAAAGGAGCGGAAATGAGCTGCATTTTCTGCAGGATTATCGCGGGCGAGCTGGCTTCGGCGAAGGTGCTGGAGAATGACGACGTCCTGGCGATTCGCGATCGTGCGCCGCAGGCGCCGGTGCATGTGCTGGTAATGCCGAAGAGGCACGTGTCGACCCTGGCGGAACTGGACGATGAGCGAATTGCGGCGGCGCTCTTGAAGGGAGTTCGGGACGTCGCGGTGCAGGAGGGGCTGAGGGAATTTCGGACAATCGCCAATACGGGGGCGAGTTCGGGGCAGACGGTGTTTCACCTTCATCTGCATGTCCTTGGTGGAAGGGCACTTGGGGCGCTCGGGTAGGTATTTCAAAATGAAATATCAAAATGAAATAGAGTCGAGGGCCGGGTGAAAGTGCTCGATGTTCGGGGCCGGTCTCTCGCAATTCGACTCGCAAGAAAACCAGCTTCTCTCCCGTCAACTCACGCTCGAACTCCCGCCGACTCCCTGTCCCAACCGCCGCGAACCCCGAGCCTCCGAATTTAATCCCACCCTTTTCCCTGCCCTCCCCTCCCGGCATCGCTTTACACCCTTCGACTCCCTCCGTAGAATCCCCCGCTCTTCAATCCCCCCCAGAGGTTCAAGCGTGATACAGCCGGCCCCGATCAAGAACATCCTTATCGTCGACGACATCGTCGACGACCTCCTCATGTTCGAGGACTGCATCGAGGAAATGGGAAACGTCCCCCACCTGGCCCTTACGCCCCAGGACGCGCGCGAAAGCCTCAAGAGAATCACCCCCGACCTCGTGGTCTGGAACACGGACGTCCCGAAGTCCTGGGACGAGCTCAAGGTATTTTTCAAGAACCGCGCATTCCGTGAAGTCCCCGTCATCGCCATCGTCGGCGCCAACAACGAACGCGCAGCGGAGCAGGCCCTCAAACTGGGCTGCATCGGCCTCATGCGCAAGCCCATCGCCGAGGGCGTGGTGGCGGAAGTGCTGACACAGGGACTGAGGCCGGGAAAGTCGGTCACCCGGAAACTCGCACGTCACGCGGAAGCGAAGATGAAGAGAGTGACGAAGCGCTGAAGTCGCCGGGGCGGCTCTACGGAAAAATCCCGCGCTCCACGTAAGCCGCCTCGATCCGCTGCAGCCCCACCGCGTAGGCCGCCGTCCGCAGATCGCACTTCAGCCGCTTCGATTCCTTCTTCACGCTTGCGCAGGCCCGCGTCAGCAACTTCTTCAGCCGCTCGTCGACTTCGTCCAGGTCCCAGTGCTCGCTTCGCTTGTTCTGGATCCACTCGAAGTAGCTGACGATGACGCCGCCCGCGTTGCAGAGCACGTCCGGGATGATGGTCACGCCGCGCTCGTTGAGCACCTTGTCGGCTGCCGCCGTGATCGGGCCGTTGGCGCCCTCGGCGATGATTTTCGCGTCGATCCAGTCGACGTTTTTCTCGGTGATCTGGTTTTCGAACGCGCCCGGGACGAGGACGTCGACTTTCGTCTTCCAGAATTCCTCGGCCGTGCAGGAATCCGCTTCAGGGTAGCCCTTGATCCCGCCCGTCTTCTTCGCGTACTCCATCAGCGCGTTCGCGTCGATCCCTTTGACGTTCCGGATCGAGCCGGTGTGGTCCTGGACGGCCAGGAGTTTTGCCCCGCGTTCGGCGATCAGGACGGAGCCCCAGGAACCGACGTTTCCGAATCCCTGCATCGAAAAGGTGCAACTCGACAGCTCGATCTTCTGATCCTTGGCGATGTTCTCCAGCGTGATCTGCACGCCCTGGCCGGTTGCCTTCTCGCGGCCTTCGGAGCCGCCGCACGTCAGCGACTTCCCAGTCACCACTCCCCAGCTCGCCTGCTTCGTCGCCGTCGCCTGCGAGTTCATGTACGTGTCCATCATCAGCACCATCGTGCGCGCGTTCGTGCCGACGTCCGGCGCCGGAATGTCGTGCTCCGGGCCGATGTTGGATCCGAGCGCGGCCGTGAAGCGGCGCGTGATGCGAGTGACTTCGTTTTCGGAGAAAGCCTTGGGGTCAACGGCGACGCCACCCTTGGCGCCGCCCAGCGGAAGGCCGGAGAGCGCCGTCTTGAACGTCATCCATGCCGCCAGCGCGCGCACTTCGTCCGTGTTCACAGCCGGGTGATACCGGATTCCCCCCTTGAAGGGCCCGAGGACATTGTTGTGCTGGATCCGGTAGCCGGTGAAGACCTTGTACTGGCCGTTGTCGAGGAGGACCGGGAAGTTGACGACGACCTCGTTTTTCGGGTGGCGCAGAATCTCGCGGACGTAAGGGGTCAGCTTGATGACATCGGCGGCGCGTTCGAACTGCTGAACGGCGGTTTCGAACAGCGAAGGGCCCTGGGCCATGGTTGCAAAGCTCCTTTGGAGTGCCGGCATTGTAGGGACGCCGGGCTTTTTCGGTCAAACTCGCAACCCCCGCGGCCACCGTAGTTACACTCCGCAACCCGATGTCCAGCCCTCGCCTCGACTTCGAACCTCTCCGCCGCCGCGCCCTGGAGCGCCTCGAGTCCCTCGCCGCGGCGCTTCAGGCCGCCCGCGTGCCCGCGTGGTCGGACTCCGAAGGGAAAGTCGGTGCGGCGCTGGCCGAGGCGCGGAAGCGGCTCGACGACCACGTCCGGTACCGGCTCGGGCGCGGCCTCGGGGCGCCTGCGGTCGTGGTGCTCTACGGCGGGACGGGCGTCGGCAAGTCGACCATCCTGAACACGCTCGCCGGCCGTCCGGTGACTGAGACCTCCGCGCGCCGGCCTTGCACGACCGAGCCGCTTCTCTATCACCATCGCTCCGCCGCCGCCGCGCTCGACACTCCCGAATTCCTGCCGTCTTACACGAAGAAGGCCTCCACGCCGGGGCAGCCGAAGGCCGGCTCGATGGCGGTGGAGCTGCTCCCCCACGACGACGCCGCGCTGGCCTCCGTCGTTCTCGTCGACGCGCCCGACTACGACTCCGTTGAGCTCGAAAACCGGCGCGTCGCCGAAGACCTCTACAGGCTCGCCGACCTCGTGATCTTCGTCGTAAACCCTTCGAAATACGCGGACGAGGAAACCTGGAGGGCGATCCGCCGCGCGAAGACCGACGGCAAAGCCTGCGCTTTCGTCTTCAATCGCGCCGAGCCCGGCGACGCCGCTCTCGAGGACTTCCGGCGGCTGCTGGAAGGCGTCGAAGCGGTGGAGCTGCCGCGCGATCCCGGCGCG
>WSZJ01000211.1 GCA_009773755.1 Planctomycetota bacterium
TGGGCCGCCTGGCCGACGTTCGGGGGCAACGGCTCGCGCGACCGGATCGCCGCGGGGGGCAGGGGAGTCCCTCCTCCGACGGCGCGGTATTCCTTCACCGATGGGCCGGCCTGGTCCACCCAGTCCCGGTTCGGCGGCATGGGCGGCTGGACCTCGCGCCACCCGGAGTCGCTGCTGGTGCATCCGGCGATCTCCGACGGCCTCATCGTCGTCAACGAGGGAAACGTCGCGTGGGCCAAGGAACTCGCCAGCGACGGCGGCCGGCCGCTCTGGACGATCCGGGGACTGGAGCAGCCCAGCCAGCTCATGTTCGATGAGCGCTGCCTCCACGGCGCGACGCTCGCCGGCGGCCGCGCGTTCTTCACGCTGGCCACCTCGGCCGTCAAAGAACACGTCAAGATGAGCTGGCTCGTTGCCGTCTATCCCGTGCCGCTCCGGAAACTGTTCTGCGTGGAAGCGCAAAGCGGGCGGCGGGTCTGGGAGGCGGGCGGCGAAGTGAAAGGAAAGGACTTCGCGACCCGGGCGAGCTACCACGGGGCGCCGGTCGTCGATGGAGACCGCCTCTACTGCGCCGCGACCCACTGGGCGACGCAGGTCGACCCGACCGAGCACTGGGTCGTCTGCCTCGAAGCGAAAACCGGGAAGGAAATCTGGCGCACCTTCGTCGCGAGCGGCATCCCCGAGATCAACCTCTTCGGCAATTCCACTCGCGAGTCCATCCCGCACGCTCTCACCGTGAGCGGCGACCGCATCCTCACCTGCACCAACCTCGGCGTCGTCGCCTGCCTCGACCGCACCGACGGCGGCCTCCTCTGGGCTCGCCGGTACCCGCGCTTCAGGGTGCAGCCGATCATGGACGCCTACGACATCCCGCGCAACCCCGTGACCTGGCTGCAGAGCCCGATCTACGTCGCCAAGGATCCGTCCGACGGGAAACAGAAGGTCGTCGTGGCGCCGATGGACGGGCCGTTCCTTCTCTGCCTATCGGCGGAAGACGGCGAGATGATCTGGCGTATCCCCCGCCCCGAACTCGTCCGCGAGAACGACCCCGACTACCGCTACATCGTCGGCGTCCGCGACGGCGTGATCTACCTCTCGGGCGAGTCCGTCATGGCGATCGAGCTCAAGAGCGCGAAGCGCCTCTGGAGCGACCGCCTGGAGCTGGCGTCGCCGCCTTCCGGGCGCGGACTCGTCGCGTCCGACGGGGTGTACCTCCCGCTTCGCACCGGACTCCTGCGCCTCGGGTTCAAGGACGCCTCCGCCGGCAAGCAGTTCTGGCCCTGGCCCGTCTCGGGAATGGCGGGGCACCTGCTCTTCGTCGACCAGGCCGTCGTCACCGCGGGGAACTCCCTGCTCACCGTCTGCTACGACCCGCAGAAGGCCAGGGCTTTTCTGGAAGCGGAAATCGCGAAGAACCCGGGGTCCGCGTACCTGCGCTACCGGCTGGCGATCTGTCTCCAGTCGATCGGCGACGCTGAGCGCGCCGAGCAAACCCTGAAGCACGCGCTCGACCTCGCGGAAAAGCGCGGCGACGACGCTTCGCGCGTCGTGGCCGAATCCTGCCGCCGCACACTTTTCCGCAACCGCCTCACCGCCGCGGCCGCGATGCTGCGCAAGAGCGACGGCGCGCGCCGGGCGGCGGAGGAATACGAGAAGGCGCGGCCGTACGCTTCGACCGAGGGGGAGTGGCTCGAGCTGCTCTTCGCCTCCGCGCAGGCCCGCCGCGCCGCCGGCGACCTCGGAGGCGCGGTGACCGTTCTCCAGGAAGTCATCGCGAAACACGGCGATCAGATGCGCGACGGCGGCGACCTCGCGCGGCTCGAAGCCCGCCGTTCCATCGACGCCATCCTGGCCGCCGGCCGCGAGCCCTACGCCGCCGCCGAGCAGGAGGCCGCGGCTCTCCTCGTCCGCGCACGCAAGGACAACGACCCCGCGCTCTTCGAGGATCTCCTGAAGCGCTTCCCCAATTCCCTCGCCGCGGAGGACGCCTCCTACGGCGCCGGCCACGCCCGCTTCGCAGCTTCGGATTGGACAGGCGCCTGCGAAGCGCTTCAGAAATTTCTCCACGGCCATCCGCAGTCAAAGCAGGCCACTCAGGCGATGGCGGAGCTCGCGGTGGCGTTCGAGAAGCGCGGGATGTGGGGGATGGCGGGGGCGCAGCTCCGCCGGATGAAGAAGTCGGCGGGCGAGGCGCAGATCCGCATGGACGGCGGCGCGGTGAGCGCTTCGAAGTGGGCGGATGCGCGCCTGGCGGGCGCGGCGTACAAGCGCGTGGAGGGTGCAGGGGCGGTTCCCGAAGTCTCGTTCCCGGCCGAGAAAGCGTGGTCGTGGGCCGGCCAGCGCGGGTGGGACTTGAAGGTGCTGGATCCCGACGGCTCGGGAGGATGGAAGGACGCGCCCGTCTTCGCCGTCTCGGGAGCGACGCTCGTCGCGCTCGACCCGGCGAAGGGCGGCGAGCGCTGGCGCTCCGCCTGCCCGAACGGCGCGCGCTGGGCGGCCTGGAGCGCGGGGCAGATCGTGGTGGCGGGGCCGGAAGCGGCCGAAGCGTTCCACGAGGACGGATCGAGCGCGTGGCGGACGCAATACGGCGGAGCTCACCTGTACGAGGGACATGAGGCGGAAGGCTCGATCTTCCTCGCCGTGCGCAACGCGAGCCTGACGGGGTCGTTCGTGGTCGCGCTCGACGCCTCGACCGGCCAGATCTCCTGGCGCACCGACATGCAGCCCGGCCACATCGTCCAGCGCCTCTGGGTCACCGACGAGGGCGTCGCCTGGCTCTCGCGCGCCGAGGACGCCGTCATCGTCGCCGACCGCGAGTCGGGCGCCCTGCGCGCCCGCTGGCCCCTCGGCGCCTCGCGCGTCGTGCAGGCCGGCCCGGACCGCTTCCTCGCCCTGACCTGGGAAAACGAGTTGACGCTTCTGGAAGCAGGAATGAGGCTGGAGAGCGCGCTGACCATCGCCGCGGGCGCCGCGCTGACGACGATGACCTCCGAAACGGGCCAGAGGCTGCGCATCTACGACGTGGAATCCGGGAAGCTCCGGCACGAGATCGAGCTCGGCTCCGTCTGGGTCAAGCAGCTCCTTGCCGACGCCTCGATGGTCTACGTCGCCTACAAGAAGGCGGACGGCGCCAACGAATACATCGCCGCCGCGTACGAACTGTCCTCCGGGAAGGAGCTGTGGCGCACCCCCGTACCCGGCGTGCAGAGCATGTTCCCGGGGTTGCTTGCGAAGGGGCACCTGCTGCTGAACTGCCCCGTCACGCGCCGGCCGCCCGGGGGCGGGGCCGTCGACTGGGTGCCGACGATCGTGGCGATCGACAAGAAATCCGGCCTTGAATCCGGTAGGATTGAAGGACGTCCCGAGGCGACGCCGACGTATTCGCTGTCGATCGCGCCGGGGCGGGTCGTGATTGCGGAGGGGGACACGGTGGAGGCCTGGGGCCGATGAAGGGAACATTTGTCCTGTCCGCGCTCGTCCTCGCGGCCGCGCTTGCGGTCCCGGCGCCGACGCGCGCCGACGACAGCATTCCCGAGGATGTTTTCACCCCCGAGGTCCAGCGCTCCGTCGACCGCGGCCTCGAATGGCTCGCTTCCCGCCAGAATGAGAACGGCTCCTGGAACTGCGTCGTCGGCTACAAGCTGAACGAGCGCTACGAGAACGACACGGAGACGAAGCAGCAGGACCACGTCTGCATCACGGCGCTTGCGGGGATGGCGTTTCTCGCCCACGGCGACGTGCCCGGGCAGGGGCGCTACGGGCAGGTGATCGAGAAGGCGCTCGACTACGTGCTTTCGTGCGTGCGCGACTCGGACGGCTACATTTCGAAGAACGGCACGCGCATGTACGAGCACGCCTTCTCAACGATGTTCCTCGCCGAGATCTACGGCATGAGCCGCCGGCAGGACGTCGGCGAGAAACTGCGCGGCGCCATCCGCTGCATCCTCAACAGCCAGAACAACGAGGGCGGCTGGCGTTACCAGCCGACTCCCGTCGACGCCGACCTCTCCGTCACCGTCTCCACGCTGCAGGCTCTTCGCGCCGCCCGCAACGTCGGCGTCTCCGTCCCGAAGCCCGCGATCGACCGCGCAGTCAAGTACATCAAGGGCTGCGCCCAGGACGACGGCTCCTTCAATTACCAGATCAACCGCGGCATGACCCGCTCCACCTTCCCCCTCACCGCCTGCGGCGTCGTCGCCCTCCACTCCGCCGGCGAATACACCGAACGCCAGGCCGACCGGGCCATCCGCTGGCTCCAGCGCAACAAGGCCTCCATGAACCTCGAGGAATATCACTTCATGTACGGCCACTACTACGCCGTCCAGGCCTTCTACGTCAACGGCGGCCGCGCCTTCGAGGACTATTACCGCGAAATCTCACGCCGCCTCATCCAGGCGCAGGAAGGCGACGGCCACTGGCACGACAACGTCGGCGATACGTATGCCACGGCGATGGCGTGCGTGATCATGCAGGTGCCGTGTCATTATTTGCCGATCTTTCAGAAGTGAGCGGGCGGGCGGGCCGGCGGGCAGGCGGGCAAAAATGAGCGGCTCAGGTGAAGTCACCTTACTGCCTCATTCAGGACGAGGAAGGTAGATTTTCCCGACAGGTTCAAGCCCCGAGCCCGACCAACGGAAGACCTGGACCTCCCGCGCAATGACGCCGCAGCTCGTCACGGCTTTTCCGCTGCTGTTTGGCGCGTGATCCTGAATGCCGAGGAAGAGCGGCGTGAGTAGAATCGGCGCAAATGCGCTTCAGGAATATCACAGTCTTTCCAGCCGGGCGCCCGCTCAGGGCAGAGGCCGCCTTCGCGTGAGCCATCAGCCCTCCCCCGAACGCTACTACGACCGGATCGCGCACCGCTACGACGCGATGTACGACACGCCTTACTGGGACCTCTACCGGCGCGTGTCGTGGGAGCACGTCAAGCCGATCCTTCCCCGCGAGCGTTCCCGCATCCTCGACATCGGCGGCGGGACCGGGATCTGGGCCGTGAAGCTCGCCAAGGCCGGGCATGACGTCGTCTGCGCGGACCTTTCGCACAAGATGGTGGACGTCGCGCGGGCGAAGGCCGAAGAGGCAGGCGTCGCGGACCGCGTCACGTGCGTGCGCAGCGACCTGCAGGACCTCAAGGAATTCGGAGAAGGGGAGTTCGGGATGGCGTGGGCGCAGGGGGATCCGCTGTCGTACGTCCCCGACCCGGCGCTGGCCGTGAAGAACGTCGCACGCGTTCTCAAGCCTGGCGGACTTTTCGTCGCCTCGGTCGACTCGAAGTTCGCGGCGATCGAGCACTTCCTCGAGCGCGGCCGCCTCGAAGACCTCGAGAAATTCCTCCGCAGCGGCAAGGACGAGTGGCTCGCCGACCGCGCCGAGGAACGTTTTCCGGTGACCTTCTTTTCGCCCGACGACCTGCGAAAACTCCTCGAGCGGCGCGGATTCGAAGTCGTGTCGATGATCGGGAAGACGGTGCTGCCGCTGAGGCGGCACGAGAAGCTGCTGGAGGATCCGAAGGAGTTCCGGCGGATGCTGGAATTGGAGCTGTCGCTCAACCGGGAGGAGGCGCTGCTGGGAGGCGCGGCGCATCTGGAGGTGGCGGCGAGGAAAAAGGACTGAGCAGGGTGTCGGTTCGTGGATTTACACGGAGTTCACGGAGACCACGGAGGTCACAGAGAACGACAAAAAGACTTTTTGTTCTTCTCTGTGACCTCCGTGGTCTCCGTGACCTCCGTGTAATCCCAAAGACCGTTTCCGTGACAAGCACAGCCGGTGACCCCCAGCCGGTGACCCCCTTGTGCCCCTATCGCCACACCGCTACCATTCCCCTCCCCATGCATGACCACTTCCACGACCACGACTGCCAGCAAGGACCCCACCCGGTCTGGAACGAGCTCTCGGCTCACCTGCCGTTTTCGGTCGGCGCGGTCATCGTCGCCCTGAGCTCCCTGGCCGTCGTCCGGCTCGTGTTCAAGGTCGGCGACCACCAGGAAATGGAGCATTTCTTCCATATCAGCCACGCCATCCACGTCCTTCTCGCCGCGACCGGGACGACCGCGATGTTTCTCATCTACGGCGGCAAGCGCCTGCCCGCCCTCGCTATCGGCGTCCTCGGCTCCGCCCCGATCTGCACGCTCGCCGACATTCTGTTCCCCTGGATGGGCGGGAAGCTGCTCGGGCAGCCGATGGAGTTTCATGTTTGCGCCATCGAAGAGCCTTTCCTGATCTTCCCCTGCGTCGCGCTCGGCGTCGTCACCGGGGTGTTCGCGGCGGCGCACGTCCGGCGCCTCACCATCTATTCGCATAGCGGCCATGTCCTGGTCAGCGCGTTCGCATCCTCCCTGTACCTGATGTCGTTCGGCGTCGCGAACTGGATGGCCAATTTCGGCTGGGTGCTCCTCATCGTCACCGTCGCCGTCGTCGTGCCGTGCTGCGCGTCGGACATCATCCTGCCGCTGCTCTTCGCAAAGCGGCGCCGGAGGGTCCATCCTGAAGTCGGCGAGGCCGAGGACGTCCTCGAAAGGCGTCACTAGACTCGCAACTTCGGGCTGCGGGGCGGGTTTCAAGCAGACAACCCAGCCGGAGTCTGCCCATGCGCCGCTTCATCAGTGTCCTGCTCGTCCCCCTCGCCGTCCTTCAGGCCGCCGCACAGGGCCGGGTCCCCGACGACGTCGAGGCGAAGCGCGACGTGGAGTACGGCGTCGCGAACGACGTCTCGCTGACGCTGGACGTATACAAACCGAAGAAGACGCCACAGGGGCTGATGCCCGCCGTCGTGTGGATCCACGGGGGCGGTTGGCGGCACGGAGACAAGAACAACGCCGGGAATGCCATCGCGCTGGCGAAGCGCGGGTTTTTCGCGGTGAGCATCAACTACAGGCTCTCGGACGTAGCGGTTTTCCCGGCGGCGATTGAGGACTGCAAGGGCGCGATCCGCTGGGTCCGCGCGAATGCGAAGGAAAACGGGGTCGACCCGGAGCGGATCGGCGTGTGGGGAAGCTCCGCGGGCGGGCATCTGGCGCTTCTCGCCGGCTGTGCGGACGAGTCGGCGGGGCTGGAGGGGAAGAGCGGGTACGCGAAGGTATCGAGCCGGGTGCAGGCGGTGTGCTCGTGGTTCGGGCCGGCGGATTTCAGGATCGTGGGATCGGTGGCGCGCGACCCGGTGGCGCAATTCCTGGGCGGGACGATGGAAGAAAAGGGGGAGGCCTACAAGCTGGCGAGCCCGGTGACGCATGCGTCGAAGGACGATCCGCCGGTGCTGATGATTCACGGAGATAAGGACGGGACCGTGAAGCTGGAACAATCGGAGGTCATGCTGAAGGCGCTGAAGGAAGTGGGCGCTTCGGCCGAGCTGGTGGTTGTGAAGAACGCCGGGCATGGCTGGAAGTCGGAAGGGAAAGCGGTCGAGCCCGGCGCTGACGAGATTATGGCGATGTCGATGAAGTTCTTCGAAGAGAAGCTGGCTGCAAAGGAAGTTCAGCCGGGGGCGGAGGAGCCTGCAAAGAAGTAGACAATCCTGTAAACGGGATGTGTGGGAAGTTGACAGGATGTCAAGCCACTGGGCACACCGGAGCAAAGGAGCTTTGCAGAAGATTCACGTAACTCATTATTGATTAACATGTTATGGAAATCTTACAGCGCGGCACACTTCTCGCTTTATCTCCTCGTCCCTCACCGTTCTCTTAAAGGAGATCCGCATGCGCTTCATGTCATCCCTCGCTCTGGCGGCCGCCCTTCTCGGCGTTCCCGCCTACGCCGGCGACGGCCCGTGGCAGTTCAAGCCCGGCACGACCTTTACGTGGGAGTGCAAAACCGAGTTCCACTACCTCCAGCAGGGCATGACCCAGGCCATGGGCGGCAATGGCGCGATGACCCAGGGCGGCACGACGACGACGGAGGATCCGCAGTGGGAGACGGTCACTCTGAAGGCCACCGTCCTGGCAGTCGGCGACGACGGCGCCGGGCGCCTCGAGTTCTGCATCGAGGCCGTTCACATCGAGACTCGCTTTGAGTCCAGCGGCGCCCACGCCGAATGGGATTCGACAAAGAACAAGGAAACCGACATCGTCGGTCTCAAGCGGTACCAGGCGATCCTCGGCCACAAGTTCAGCGCGATCGTGAACACGGACGGTACGATCCGCGAAATCAAGGGGACCGAGCTGCCGAAGATCGACACGGCCGGCATGAAGCCAACAAAGAAGAATGAGAAGGACGAAAAGGCCGCCGCGGCCACGCACGACCCGACCGACGTCCACGTCTGGCTCAACCTGATCTTCGGCACGACGCCCGAGGGCAAGGCCGAGTACGTCAAGACGCTTCAGCTCCCCCAGGACGAAAAGCTCTCCTGGAAGTCCGACAACACCGAGCAGGTCGGCAAGTACCTGTGCTCGAAGGCGAACGTGAAGAGCACCGACAAGGAACGCGCCGTGAAGCCCGAAGATGTGCTGGTCAAGGGCGGGTCTGGCGGCGGTGGACTGGGCGACTACGCGATCGCGCTCTGCACGGCGGCGCAGAAGAAGGGAACGATCTGGTTCTGCAAGAAAGAAGGCTGCCTGGTGAAAGTCGAGATGGAAGGCGCCACGGAGCTGGCCGCCGCGGGCGCGATGACCCGGACGCACTTCAAGTGGGGCGTCGAGCTGAAGGAAAAGGGCGCGACGCAGCTCACGCCGGGCGCCGGGAACACGCCGAGCAATCCGGAGCCGACGCCGACGAAGTAAGCGGCGTTGAGGGGTTTGTGGGACCTGGGGAGTGTGAGGACTCCCCGGGTTTTTTTGTTGGTGAAGTTCGGGGTCGCGGGCGGCGCACCTTGCGCGCCGCACCGCGACCCCGA
>WSZJ01000212.1 GCA_009773755.1 Planctomycetota bacterium
CGGGGGCGCCGCGCGAAGGCTGCTCGCGGGCGGCGATCGCGGCGCCCGGTGCCCGCGTGGCGCGTGCCGCGTCGCAGAAACTCGGGCTGCCGTGCACGGACGCGGCGATGGACCGGATCGGTTTCTGCGGAGCGGCGCACCCGCTGCTGGCACTGGCGGAGGCGACGGAAGAAGCGCGCCTTGGAGAGCCCGTGCTGTGGGCGGCCTGCACGGAGGGACTCGACGCCGCGGTCCTGCATGTCACCGGGCAGGCGGGAGGGAAGTCATTTGCGGAAGGGCTGGAGCGGGTGACGCCGGTCGCGGAATACGGAAAGTGGCTCGCCTCGAGGCGGTTCTTCGAAACGGAGGCGTCGCGCGAAGTGTTCCGTTCCCTCGCGATGGAACACCGCGACGAAGAGCACCTCCTCCGGCTGCACGCGGCGAAATGCAGCGCGTGCGGCAGGCTTGACGCTCTGCCCGCGCCGAGCTGTCCGGCGTGCGGCGAACCGCGCGGGACCGCGCGCGTGCCGCTTCGCAGGACTGGAACGGTCTTCACGTTCACGCACGAGTCGTACGTGCCGACGCCGTGGCCGCCGGTGACGATGGCGGTGGTGGACCTGGACGGTGGCGGCAGGATTCTCGTCCCGGCAGCTGACATTTCTCCGGAGGCCGTGCGCATCGGACTCCGCGTCCGGCTCGTCCTCCGTCGCCTGCACATGGGCGGTGGGGTGCCGAATTACTACTGGAAGGCGGTTCCCGAATGAGCGGCCGCGTCGCGATCGTCGGAGCGGGGTGCACGCCTTTCGGCGAGCATTTCGACCTGAGCTACACGGACCTCGCCGCCGCTGCGAGCCGCGAAGCGCTGGCGGAGGCCGGCTTGCGGCCGCGCGACGTCGGCGCGGCGTGGCTGGGAACCGCGTTTCCGGACGTCGGCGTGTTCCGCGGGCGGTCGGGGATGGACCTGGTGGAAGCGCTGGGGCTCGGGGCGTGCCCGGTGACGCGCGTTTCGAATTATTGCGCGACCGGCGGCGACGCGATCCGTAACGCGGCGAACGCGCTCCTCGCGGGGGATTGCGACGTCGCGCTCGCCGTGGGAGTGGAAAAGCAGCGGGACCGCCCGCCGCAGGAGAGCATCGTCAAGCTGATGGTGGAGACCGGACACCCCTTCTACCAGAAGGGATTCACCGCCGCGGGAACGTTCGCGGTGTTTGCGGTGCGGCGGATGAAGGAGTTCGGACTGAAGCGGGAGGATCTCGCGGCGGTGTCGGTGAAGAATCACGCGCACGCGGCGGGGAATCCGCGGGCGCACCACCGGAAGGCAGTCACGGTGGAACAGGTGCTGGCCTCCGCGCCTGTCGCATGGCCCCTCACGCTTCTCGACTGCTGCCCGACGACGGACGGCGCGGCGGCGGTTGTGCTCGTGCGCGAGGAGGACGCGAAGAAGCACTCGGGCCGCGTTCTCGTCGCCGGGCTGGGGTTCGCGGTGACGTCGGGGTGGGACGCGCCCTTCCACGATCCGGCATTCGATTTCATCGGGTTTCCGGCGGTTCGCGAGGCGGCGAAGGCGGCGTACGCGCGGGCGGGGATCGGCAATCCGGCAAGGGACGTGCACGTCGCGGAAGTGCACGACTGCTTCACGATCAACGAACTGATCGCGTGTGAGGACCTCGGGTTCTGCCGCCGTGGTGAGTCGGCGAAGCTGCTCGCGGACGGGGTGACGAAGCTGGGCGGGAAGCTGCCGGTGAATCCCGGAGGCGGGCTGCTCTCGTGCGGGCATCCGGTGGGCGCGACCGGCGTCCGCATGGTGCACGACATCGTGAGGCAGCTTCAGGGGAAGGCGGGGAAGTGCCAGGTGCCGGGCGCGCGGGTCGGGCTGACGCAGAACATCGGCGGGCCGGGGGCGGTGGCGTTCGTGTCGGTATTGACCACATGAAGAATCCTCCGCGTCCACCCCGCGTCCTCGTCGCCAAGCCCGGCCTCGACGGACACGACAGGGGCGCAAAGGTCGTGGTGCAGGCGCTTCGCGACGCGGGGATGGAGGTCATCTACACGGGACTGCACGCGTCGCCGGAGGCGGTCGTCAAGGCGGCGATCGAGGAGGACGTGGACGTGGTCGGGCTGAGCGTGCTGTCGGGGGCGCACCTGCCGGTCTGCCGGCGCGTGTGCGAAGGCTTGCGCGGGACCGGAAAGGCCGTGGTGCTCGGCGGCGTGGTGCCGCAGGGCGACGAGGCCGAGCTGCGCGCGATGGGAGTGGAAGCGGTGTTCCGCATGGGCGCCCCGTTCGAGGAGATTGCCGGGTGGATCCGTCACAGGACCGGAAAGTCGTCGCCGAGTCCGGCTTCGAAATAAAGCCGGTCTACACGGCCGCCGACGCCGCGGGGCTCGACCCCGGGCGGCCGGGGGAATTCCCGTTCACGCGCGGCATCCACCCGCAGATGTACCGGAAGCAGCCCTGGACGATGCGCCAGTACGCGGGGTTCGGAACGCCCGCGCAGACGAACGAGCGCTTCCGATCGCTGATCGCGCACGGGCAGAACGCGCTGAACGTGGCGTTCGATCTGCCGACGCAGCTGGGGCTCGACTCGGACGATCCGCGGGCGGAAGGGGAAGTCGGCCGGGTCGGGATGGCTGTCGACACGCTGGACGACATGGAGCGGGCGTTCGAGGGGATTCCGCTCGGGAAAGTCTCGACCGCGTTGACGATCAATGCGCCGGCGCTCGTGATGCTGGCGATGCACGTCGCGGCCGCGGAGAAGCAGGGCGTGCCCGCCTCGGAGGTCCGCGGGACCCTCCAGAACGACATCCTCAAGGAGTTCATCGGCCGCGGCGCGTGGATCTACCCGGCGGGTCCCTCGGTCCGCCTTGTTGCGGACTCGATCGAATTCTGCGCGAAGTCCGCGCCGAAGTACAACGCGGTCTCCGTCTGCGGCTACCACCTGCGCGAGAGCGGCGCCACGCCCGCCGAGGAAATGGCGCTCGCCTTCGAGATCGCCCGAGCCTATCTCGACGCCGCCATCGCGCGCGGCGTCGCCGTCGACGACGTCGCCGGCAAGATCACCTTCAACCTCAACGTTTTCGGCAACCTCTGGGAACAGGTCGCCAAGTTCCGCGCAGGCCGGAAGCGCTGGGCCTCGATTGTCCGCGACGAATACCGCGCGAAGGACCCGAAGTCCGCGCAGCTCCGCATGCTGGCCGGCGGAGGAGGCGGCGGACTCACGATCGAGGAGCCCGAGAACAACATCGTCCGCGGCGCGTACTACGCTCTCGCGGCGGCTCTCGGTGGCGCGCAGACGATGGCCCTCTGCTGCTACGACGAGGCGTACAGCATTCCGACCGAGAAGGCGTCGCTCCTCTCGCTCCGCACCATGCAGATCCTCGCCGAGGAAGTCGGCCTCTGCGACACCGCGGACCCGCTCGGCGGGTCGTATTTCGTGGAAGCTCTGACGGCCGAGATGGAGAAGAAGATCGTCGCGGCCGAGAAGGAGGTACGGGCGCTGGGCGGAATGGTGAAAGCCATCGAGGAAGGGACGATCCAGCGGAAGCTCGCGCGGCAGGCGTACGAGTCCGAGAAGCGGCTGCGTGCGGGCGAGACGCCGAAAGTGGGCGTCAATCGCCACGCCGTGGCCGGCGCGCCCGCGCCGAAAGTCGAGACGCACGCGTACGACTCGGCCTCGGCCGACCGGAAAATCGGCGACCTGCGCGACCTGCGCGCCCGCCGCTCGTCCGCCGAGGTCCGCGCTTCCCTCGACGCCGTCCGCCGCGCCGCGGGCGGCACGGCGAACCTCGTGCCGCCGATCCTCGAGGCCGTGAAGGCGCGCGCGACCGTCGGCGAAATCTGCGGCACGCTCAAGGACGTCTTCGGCGAATTCCAGGAGCCGAGATTCTGATGCTCAAAGGTTTCCGGGTCCTCGACTTGACGCGCATGCTCGCGGGCCCGTACGCGTCCATGATCCTGGGCGACCTGGGCGCCGAGGTCGTCAAGATCGAGCCCCCCGAAGGCGACGAGATCCGGAAAATGGGGCCGCCGTTCGTGAAGGGGGAGTCGGCGTACTTCATGGCGGTCAACCGCAACAAGAAGTCGGTGGTGCTCGACCTGCGCGATCCCGCCGCGCGCGCCGCCTTCGACCGGCTCGCCGCGAACGCGGACGTCGTCCTCGACAACTTCCGCCCGGGCGTGATGGACCGCCTCGGGATTGGCCATGCTCGCCTTCACGAAGTCAACCCGCGCCTCGTCCTCTGCTCGCTCACCTCGTTCGGCGAGGAAGGCCCGATGCGCGATCTTCCCGCGTTCGACCTCGTCGTGCAGGCGTGGTCCGGCGCGCTCTCCGTGACCGGCGAGCCCGGCGGCCCGCCGGCGCGGCTCGGCATCCCGCTCGGAGACCTGGCCGGCGGCATGTACTCGACCGTCGCGATCCTCGGCGCCCTTCTCGAGCGCACGAAGACCGGCCGCGGCCGCCGCCTGGAACTATCGCTTCTCGACTGCCTCACCGCGATGACGACGTACCTCGCGCAGTACTGGTTCGCCGACGGCAAGGTCCCGGGCCCGCAGGGGACCCGGCACCTCTCCGTCGTCCCCTACGGCGCGTACCGGGCCGCGGACGGCGCGCTCGTCGTCGGCGTGTTCACGGAGCGCTTCTGGCAGGGCTTCTGCCGCGCGCTCGGCCGGCCCGCGTGGGAGCAGGATCCGCGCTGGAGCACCAACGAGCTGCGCGTGAAGAACCGGACGGAGCTCGAAGCGCTCATTGCGGAAGCGCTGGCCGCGCGTCCCGCGCAGGACTGGCTGGCGCGCCTCAATGCGGAAGGCGTCCCGGCCGCGCCCGTCCTGTCGCTGGACCGGACCCTCGGCCTCGAGCAGCTCCTCGTTCGCGGGATGATCCAGCGCTTCACGCATCCCGTCGCCGGCGAGGTCCCGACGCTGGCCGACCCGATCCTCCGTGGGCGCCCGGGGCCGCCGCCGCTTCTGGGGCAGCACACGGATGAAGTTCTCCGGGAGGTCGCGGGGCTGTCCCCGGCCGGGATCGCGGCGCTGGCGAAAGGGGGGCGCGCCGCAGCGCATTGATCCCAATGCTTAAGTCCATTAACCTTATGGCGGGTCGGCCCACCCTCCTCTTCCGGAGCCCGGTATGCGCATAGGCATCGACGTCGGCGGAACCTTTACGGACGTCATCGGCATCGACAGCGAAGCGCGCGTCACGGTGCGCAAGACGTACACGACGCCGGCCGACCCGTCGGAGGGCGTGGTGACCGGGATCGCAAAGCTGCTGTCCGCGGCCGGCGCGACGGCCCGCGACGCGGAACTGGTCGTGCACGGGACCACCATAGGGACCAACGCCCTCCTGACGCGGAATGGCGTCAGGACGGGGCTGCTGACCACCGCGGGATTCCGCGACGTCCTCGAGATCGGCCGCGTCCAGCGCCCGGCGGCGGGACTCTACGACATCAACGTGGACAACCCTCCGCCGCTCGTGCCCCGCGCGCTCCGGCTCGAGGCGGTCGAGCGCGTCGGCAGCAAGGGCGAAGTCGTCACGCCGCTCGACGAGGCGTCCGTCCGCGCCGCGGCCGAGGTCTTCCGCCGCGAGAAAGTCCGCGCCGTCGCGGTCTGCTTCCTCTTCTCGTTCCTGAACCCGGCGCACGAGAAGCGCGCCCGCGAAATCCTCGCGAAGGAACTTCCCGGCGTGTACGTTGCAATCTCGAGCGACGTCTGCCCCGAGTTCCGCGAGTTCGAGCGCTCTTCGACCGTCGTGATCAGCGCCTACCTCGCGCCGATCGTGGAGTCGTACGTGGAGCGGCTGTCGAAGCGGCTCGGCGAGAGCTACCCGGCGACTCAGTTGCGGCTGGTGCAGGCGAACGGCGGCGCGATGCGCGCGGCCGCGGCGAAGGGGCGCGCGGTGCACCTCGTGAATTCCGGCCC
>WSZJ01000213.1 GCA_009773755.1 Planctomycetota bacterium
GGCGGGCAAGCGGGCGGGCGGGCGGGCTACGGCTTTTTCGCGGAATGGAGGGTAACGCCGCCGAACGCGAACGAGCGGATCGCGACTTCAGCGAATCCGCTTGCGCGCACGAGGTCCGCGAATTGGGAAGCCGTCAGGTGGGCGGCCACGGAATCGCGGTAATAGGCGTAGGCGTCGTGCTTCGAGCCGGTGATAAGGCGGCCGAGCCAGGGGACGACGCCGCGACAGAGCATGTTGAAGCCGAGGCGGCCGAGGCAGCCCTGCGGCGGGCCGGATTCGAGGACGTGGAGGCGGCCGCCGGGGGCGAGGACGCGGGCGAGTTCGCGGAGGGCGGCGGCGGTGTCGGAGACGTTGCGGATCCCCCAGCCGACGGTAGCGGTGCGGAAGGCGGCGTCGCGGAACGGGAGGCGAAGCGTGTCCGCGCGGCCGAGCGAAACCGGCGCCGATCCCACCTTCTTTTTCGCGACCTCCAGCATGCCGCGCGTGAAGTCGGTCGCCGCCACTCGGGCCGAGGGCGCTTCCCGCAGCACCGCCAGCGCGAAATCTCCCGTCCCGCAGCACGCGTCCAGCGCCCAGCCGCCTCCCGCAAGATCCTTCGCCGCTTCCAGCGCTGCCGCGCGCCGCCACGCGTGGTGGCGGCCGCCGGTCATGACGGAGTTGACGAGGTCGTAGCGCGAGCTGATGTCGTGGAACATCGCCTGGATCTGGGAGGACTCCTTTGAAGGGGCGGCGCTCACTCCGGTTCTCCCGCCCATCGAGCGGTCCGCCTGTGCCTTCCCAGCCCGACCGTGTCGAATTCGTCGGTGCCAGGATGCGCGCGAACGCCCAGTAGGCTCAGAACCTGGTTGATGGCGTCCGGCGCCTTCAAAAAGCCGAGAACGACGACCCCGTTTTCCATGCCGACAGCCCATTGATATCCGTCGCCGCCGAAGAACTCGGCGCAGATGAACGCCAGAAATGCGGAACGGGAAGCTTCCCGGAGCCAGCGCGCCGTCGCAGGAACGCCCAGCGGGATGCCCTGGAAGTCAGGATCGGCCTCGCGCCCGAAGCATTGCTCCAGTTCCGCGTTCAGCCTGTCCGTTAGCGGAATAAGCGCCAGCCCGTGCGACAACTCCGCGACGACGGCGTGCTCGCGCCCGCGGGCCGCAAACCGGATGGCGGGCTCGAGTCCGATCACCGCTTCGAGTGAGTAGCTCAAGGGGCGGGTATTCTACGCGCCATGGCCGCCGCCCCGACGCCCGCAACCGAAGCCGCTTCCCCGGAGAAACGCCGCATGTCGCTTTCCACTTCGCAGATCCTCTCGTACTGCATCCTCGGCACGATCATCGTGGCGCTCACGATCATCGCCATCCGGACGCGGGGCACGGCGGGAGTGAAGGAGGCCGGGAGGTCCGGTGGAGTTTTGCTCCTTTCGGTCCTGCCCAACCTCATCCTGGGCTTCACGATTGCCGGGTTCCTGCAGGTCCTGCTCCCCAAGGACGCGATGGTCCGCTGGATGGGCGAAGATTCGGGATTCCGCGGAATCCTCGCGGGCTCGCTCGCCGGCACGCTCACCCCGGGCGGACCGTTCACGCACTTCCCCATCCTCGCGTCTTTCCTCAAATCCGGCGCGGGCGTCGGCCCCGTCTCGGCCTACATTGCCGGCTGGGCGCTCCTCGGCGTCAATCGCATCATCGTCTGGGAGCTCCCGATCCTCGGCTGGAAGTTCGCCCTCGCGCGCATCGCAGCGTGCCTGTTCGTGCCTCCGGTGTGCGGGCTGCTCACGCAGCTGATTTTCCGGGGAAGAGTCGCCTGAGGAAGGCGGCGGGCGAGCAGGCAGGCGGGCAGTTCGACTCGCTTCGCTCGCTCACCGTAGACAGGCGGGCATGCCAAGGCAACGACAGCCCCGCTCATCGAAACATGATGTTGGTTGCCCGCTCGCCCGCCTGCCGCCCTACCTCAGCCGCCTCGCCAGCATTTCCCACGACTCCGCCAGCGTCAGCGGCAGAACTTTTGTGTCGCCGAGAAGCGGCATGAAGTTCGTGTCGCCGTTCCAGCGCGGTACGACGTGCAGGTGGACGTGCCCCGGCAGACCGGCGCCGGCAGCGCGACCCAGGTTGACGCCGACGTTGTAACCGTGCGGCTTCATCGCGCGGTCCAGCGCGACCTTGGCGCGCCCTGTCAGGCGCATCAGCTCAAGTGATTCCGCGTTCGTCAGCTTCTCGATGTCCGCGACGTGGCGGTAGGGAGCGACCAGAAGATGGCCATTGTTGTACGGATACTTGTTCAGGATGACGAAGCACGACTTCCCGCGCTTCAGGATCAGATTCTCGCGGTCCTTCTTCTGCTTCGGCAACCCGCACAGGAAGCAAGCCTCGCCCTTTTCCGCTTCCTTGATGTACGCCATCCGCCAGGGCGCCCAGAGCCGCGCCATCGCCCCCGCCATGCTCCCGCCCCGCTTCGCCACCGATTCCCCCTTCGATTCGTGGCCCCTTTCACCATCGCCCGCCTTCGGGAAACAGACAAGGGGAGGAAGGGCGGGCGCGCCGTTTGTCTGTTTCCCGAAAGCGGGCGATGGGATTCGAACCCACGACGTCGACCTTGGGAAGGTCGCATTCTGCCACTGAATTACGCCCGCGAACGACGGGTCAGCATAGCCACCGGAAGAGTCGAGTCAAGCCCGGCGGCGAGTCGGCGCTCTACTTGAAGTCCTTCACTCTGAGCTTCCAATAGTCGGGTTTTCGACTCCCGTGGGCAATGGCGACGCGGCGAGTTCCGCCGAAATCCGGGCGTGCCATTCTTGAGCCCGAACGGCCTCGAAATCAGCCGCGGGGTGGAAAATGAAACGGCTCAACGCGCTTTTCTCTCGATCGCCTTGAGCTGACGTCGCACAGTCTCCCAGGACTTGAGCTTTACCTTGCCTGACCGAATCTCCGGGGATTGAGCACCGGGGAATCTCCCTGAGAAGTCCGAATTCTATCATTCCCGGCCATCAATGCCGTTCCGTCAGCGAGGAGCCTTCCCCGCCACCAAGCAAGTGCGCTTCGGCGCGCCCCCTGCCGACTCCTACTGAGTGAATCTCGATGTTGGAGCGGCCGCTGACGGGCATTTCCATGTCTTCGCCTGCGCCGAGGGGGAAGCACTGTTCGTCGTTGCAGACCGAAAGCGCTTCGTCGCCGGTGTTCACGATCCGAAGGGTGGCGCTCCCGGAAGCGACGACGAGGAGGTGGAAGCCTTTGGAGCCGATCGTGAAGGCGACGTCGCGGTCGGAGGCTTTCGCGGAATTCGACGAGGAGCCCCCATTCCCTGCCGCGGGCTCCTTTTCGCCCGAAGCGCACCCCGCCACGAGGACCATGCCTGCGAAAAAGACGGCAAAACGAAGCATCTGCCCTCCTCCGTGGTGAGTCGGCCTTGATTCCGCGGGTCGCGTCCGAAGGGCGCGACTCACGAAATCAAGCGTGCCGAACCCGCTTAGCGCGCGTTGACCGTGTTGTACCGCCCCTCCGCGACGAAATGCACCTCGACGATCCCTTCCCCTGTTCCACGCCGCTCGATGTGGATGACGTGCTTGCCCAGGAGAACCAGTTCCTTGTCCTCGGTCGTATTCAGCACGTAGATCTCCTCGCCGTGCCGCACCGCAACCGGGCAGGCGCCGCGATTCAGCAGGCGTAGCGTGGCGCGCCCGGCGTGCACGTCGATGGCGCGCTCCTCCCCGGGGATGTCCAGCTTGAAATCGCCGGTGGACTTCACATACGACCGACACCCCGCCACCGCCAGCCCAAACACGATCACGGCCGCGAATCGCTTCATCATGGCTTCTTCTCCGGAACGAGCCGATCGGTGCCGAGGTAGGGACGCAACACCTCGGGAATCACAACGCTTCCGTCCGCCTCCTGAAAGTTCTCGAGGATGCCGATCACGATGCGCGGCAGGGCGAGGGCTGAACCGTTGAGGGTATGGACGAAGCGGACTTTTCCGTCTTTATCGCGGAAGCGGATCTGTGCGCGGCGGGCCTGGTAGTCCTCGAAATTGGAGCAGCTGGAGACTTCGAGCCAGCGGTCGACGCCCGGGGCGTGGACCTCGAGATCGTACTGTTTTGTGTTGGAGAAACCCATGCCGGCGGTGGAGATGAGGACGCGGCGCCAGGGGAGGCCGAGGCGCTCGAGGAGGGTCTCGGCGGCGCGTGTGAGGTTTTCGTGCTGCGCATACGAGTCGTCCGGGTGGGTCCAGTTCACGAGCTCGACTTTGTCGAACTGGTGCACGCGGATCAGGCCGCGCGTGTCCTTGCCGGCGGCGCCGGACTCGCGGCGGAAGCACTGGCTGAAGGCGCAGTGGCGGATCGGCAGCTTTTCCGCGGGAAGAATCTCCTCGCGGTACATATTGGTGACGGGAACCTCGGCCGTCGGAATCAGGTACAGCTCGTCGTCCTTCAGCTTGTACATCTCTTCCTCGAACTTCGGCAGCTGCCCCGTCCCCACCATCGTCTCCCGCAGCACCAGCACCGGCGGATAGATCTCCTCGTACCCGTGCTCCTTCACGTGCGTGTCGATGAACCACGCAACGAGCGACCGCTGGAGCTTCGCCCCCATCCCTCGGAACATCACGAAGCGGCTTCCCGAGATCTTCGCCGCCCGCTCGAATTCCGTGATCCCCAGCTTCGGCCCGAGGTCCCAGTGCGCCAGCGGTTTGAACGCCAACTTCTTCGGCTCCCCGCCGCTCCGCACCACCTTGTTGTGCGTCTCCTCTTCGCCAACCGGCACTTCCGGGTGCGGAACGTTCGGGATGTACATGAGAAGCGCGTCTCGCTCCGCCTCCAGCTTTTTCGCGTCCTCTTCCAGCGCCTTCCGCCGGTCGCTCAGGTCTTTCATCGCCAGCTTCAGTTTTTCCGCCGCCGGCTTGTCCTCCTTCATCAGCCGGCCCATGTCCTTGTTCGCGGCGTTCTGCTCGGCCTGCAGCTTCTGCGCCTCGGTCGTCGCCTTGCGCCACTTCTCGTCCGCCGCCAGCACACCGTCGAGGTCGGCCTTCGCCTTCTTGGCGACGATCGCCGCGCGGACACGGTCCGGTTGCGTTCGGATGATGTTCATGTCGAGCATTGCGGGAACGGCTCCTTGGATTGTTCGTGGGGCTCGCCACTATAGCGGGGAGCGGGCAGGCGGGCGCTATCATGTGCCCATGGGTTACGAAGACCGCGACTACCTCCAGCCGACTGACTCGGTGGAACGGCGTTTCACCATGTCCCGCATCCTCATGTTTGTCCTGATCGGCGCAAACGCGATCTCGATCCTCTGGGAATCGACGCTGACCCGCACCTCGATCGTCGGCCCCGTCGTCGCCTACTTCCTCCTCCTCCGCCCCATCGCCGTGGTCCACCAGTTCTTCGTCTGGCAGTTCGCGACCTACTGGCTCTTCGAATGCAGCGTCTGGGCCGTCGTTTTCGATGCCCTCACGTTGTGGTGGTTCGGAAGCATGGTCGAAGAACGGATCGGACTGAAGAAGTTCGCAATTCTCTGGTCGGGCGGCATCCTGCTCCCCGCGGTCTTCTTCGTCGCTCTGGGATACCTGCTCTTCCCTGACGTCCCGTATTTCGGCCCGGGTGGCGCCATGCTCGCTCTGACCGTCGCCGCGGCGCTTCAGTGGCCGAACATGGGAATCATTTTCATATTCGTCCCGATGAAGCTGAAGTGGGTCGCGCTCATTTACATCGCGATCAACCTGGCCTACGGGCTGCAGTCGCTGGGAGCCTCGTACTGGTCGACTCTTGTGGGCGCGGCGTGGGGTCTGGTCTTCTGGAAGTACCACGACCGCGTGAGCGCGGCGATGGCACGTTGGGATGCAAACTCCGAACGGCGCGCCTCGCAGCGTGCGACGGTGGAGATGCGGCAGGAGGCGGCGGAAGTCGATCGCGTGCTGGAGAAAATCGCGAAGGAGGGCATGCCTTCGCTGAGTTCCGCGGAAAAGAAGCTCCTCGAGCGCGCCAGCCGCAAGCGGCGGGACGCTTGAGGCCCTCGACCGTGGCGAAGGTGGGAGCTGCCGCCGCCTTCCTCGGCGGTGTCGTCGCCCTCTTCTGGACCCTCCCCCGGCTCGGCGTCTGGTTCGGAAAGGTCCAGACCGGACTCGAACCACGCCGCACCGCGCATTTCATCGTCTACGCTTCCGACCCGAAGCGCTCCGAGCGCGCCGGCGCGGAAGCCGAGCGATTCGTGGCGGCGTTCGTCTCGCGCTGGGGGGCGAAACGTGGATTCCAGGCGCCGGACCCACCGGTCTCGATTTTCCTGTTCGACGACCATGCGGGGCTCTCGAAGCACGGACTTCTCAAGATGGGTGAAAAGCTCGAGAACAACGGAGGCTATTTCAGCCGGGGCGAACGCGCGGTGGCGCTCATTAGATTTGACGACCAGGGGCTTCGCCACGAGCTGACCCACATGATGGTCGCCCTGGCCTGGGAAGGGGCTGAACTTTCCCCCTGGTTCTCCGAGGGGCACGCCCAATGGCACGAAGCCGGCGAAGACGGAGGTCCGCCGGATATCGCCATCGCCCGCTGCCGCGAACTGGTCCGCAAGGGCGAGGAATTGCCCCTGCAGCAGGTCCTGTCGGCCGATCGAAGCGCCTTCACGTCTTCGGGCAATGCCGTGGTCTACTCGGAATCGGCCGCGCTCTTCGCATGGCTTGCTCTGGAGCGGAAGGAAGCGCTGGAGCGCGTATTCGAGCGGGAACGCAGGCCCGGCAGAACAACGCCTTCGGAATTCGCGGAGGCTGTCGGGGAGCCCATGGAGAGCATCGAAACGGAATGGAAAGAGTGGGTGCGCCAGGCTCGTTGAGTGCCTGATCAGGCAGGCGGCCCTGCGGCCAGGCTCAAACAAAACCGGGCGCCCCTTGCGAGGCGCCCGGTTCGATCTCCGCACTAAGTTACTTCGACTTCAGCTCGCTCTTCACTTCCCCGAACAGCTTCTTGTAACGGCTCTCGGTCAGCTGCACTTTGAAGGGGCCCGGATCGTTCCCTACGCTACCTGCGTAGTCCTTCGGGGTACCCCCTCAGCACATGGCCATGGAACCCTTTTGGGCCTGTTCGCCCTTGGGGTTGAAGACCTGGACGACCGGCATGAAGGCGGGCGGGGTGAACTGGTAGTACTCCTCGCCGCTTCCGCCGTAGACGTGCAGGGTGGACACGAGGATGGAGACCGTGCCGCCGCTGATGTCGAAGTCGAAATCGATCTTGAGGTCCATGCCCCAGGCGACCTTGGTCGTGTCGTCCTTCTTGACCTCGACGGCGACCATGTTGCCCTTGCGCATGAGAGCGGACTGCCCGCCGGACGGCGCCTTGCATTCGCCGCCGAAGAACTCGTAGGAGCCCGCGGGAACGACCGCGGCCTTGTCCTTGATCGTGCAGATGTCGATGTACGTGTGGCCCTTCTGGAACATCGCGGAGCCGAGCATGCCCATCGACTTGTGGCCGGAGCGGGCGTCGAGCTTGCCCGTCTCGCCGTCGTACTCCTTGACCCACAGCTTCTTGCCGTTCTCTTCAACCTTGAGGTTGTAGAGCGTGCCGCCGAGGCTGACGACGTCGGAAAGCGGCGTTGCGTACCCGGTCAAGCCGACGCTGACGGCGTCTTCGCCGTTCTCGTCGTACTTGCCGTTGTTGTTGTTGTCGAGGACGCCGAGCTGGGTCTTGTTGATCGTGGCCATCCAGAACCCGCTGCGCTGCCAGTTCCAGGTGCCGCCTCCGCCCTTCTGGAAGCGGACGGCGTAGGGCGCGATGGTTCCGTCGGCGTAGACGACGCTGACGACGCACATGTCGCCGTCGGTCTTGATTCGTTCGTCCATTTTGCCGTCGTGGTTCCCGTCGACTTCGATCGCGAACTGCTCGCCCTTGACGGCGACGCCGTCCTTGTCCTTGACGGGAAGCGGCAGGACCTGGTTGCCGTTCTTGCTGGCAACGGCTGCGTAACCGCCGTGCATGACTTTCATGGTCCAGTCCTTCACGGGGACGTAGGTGGCGTCGTAGGACTTCCACCCCAGTTCCGCGAGGCCGGGTTCGGCCTTGTTGGGATTGCCGGCGGGCTTTTCAGCGACCTTGCCCTTTTCGACCGTCGTGCCGCCGCCATCAGCGACCGCGAGGCCGCCGGCGAGTGCGAACACGAGTGCGGGAACTACCCATTTCATGTGAGACCTCCCTGAAAAGGAAAACCCGAAGCGATTTTCTTGGCGGAGGCGGCCCAGACAAGGGGGCGCTACCGCAGACGTTTCTCTCGTAGGCAAAAGAGATTACCAACAAGGACAGGGGAATCTTCCCGGAATTTCACGGAAATGCAGAAAATTGAAGGGTTTATAGATAAGCAAGGCGATCATGATTTGGCTCGGTTGCGGCTGGCAGCTAAATCTCACCTAACTTCAATGAACAGCATCGGTTTTTCCTATGCCATTC
>WSZJ01000214.1 GCA_009773755.1 Planctomycetota bacterium
CCTGCGGGCGCGCTTTGCCTGGCCCGCCGTGGCGGCGCTGGCGCTCGGCCACGCGGCCTGGCACGGCGCGCTGCTCCATCGCGGTGCGAGCGACGCGGTGCCGCCGTCCGCGGAGGAAGCATTCTCGAATCCCTCAATCATCGCGGAGACTCTCGAGGGGCCTGTCCTCAAGGACCACAAGCCCCTCCTGGTCGCTGACGCCCGGGCGTTCTACTTTCCTTCGGGCTCAATCTACGCGGACCCGTTCAACGTGGCCCCCTTCGCCAGGGCGTGGCGCGCGGCCGGGGGCGACCCCGCCCGAGTGATTGACGCGCTGCGTCAGCAGGGGATTACCCGCATCTTCATCCGGTGGGACGAGGCCGAACGGCTGAAGCAGACCTACGGCCTCGACCCCGAAATCTCGTCTGCAAACGTGGCGGCGCTGGTCGCCGCCGGCGCGAGGCGCGCGGAGTCGCCGGGGCCGATGCTCGAGATTATCGACCTCCCGGAAAAATAGGCAGGCAAAAGGACTTCAGTCCGGCGCACCTCTACAAGTGATAGACGAATTGGGAGACGCCTCATGAAACGAGCAGCTCTTCTGGGGATCGGCTTCGCGCTCGGCGGACTGGGCGTCGCCGGCGTGGCGCTCTGGTGCGTCGCAGGAGCCGGCATCTACGGGTCTCCCCTCGCGGAGATGAGCGATCGTGAGATGTTCCATGTCGCCATCTTCATGCTCGCCGGTCCGCTCCTCATCCTTCCGGCGACGTTTGTGGCGCGCCATCAGCCGCTCCTGGGGTCGCTCGCCCTGCTCGCCGGAGCCGTCACTTCCGCCTTCTGGCACATCCTCGTCGTCATGAAACCCTACGGCGTCGAGCAGCTCTTCAGGAGTTCCCCGACCTTCGAGGCACTCGTGCCGTTGCTGGTGGTATCGCTGCCGATGGCCGTGCTGGGTGCGACCTGGATGATGTGGCTGCGGAAAAAGGAGGGGTAGCCGCAAGGCGGCGTCAGCGTTCGTATTCCTGCGCCGCCCCGGTGAATTCTCTCACGTCTTCCGGCGCCCTTCCCGGGAAGCACTCCAGCTTGAGCTTGCGCGCCTCGACAACCTGCACCAGCAACACTCCCATCGTGCGCGGCTCCATCCCCTCGAACGGCTTCGCGCCGTTGGGCTTCACGATCATGACAAGGTCGTACTTCACCACGCCCGTCTCTTTGCCGACCGTCGCCGGGTCGGGCGCGTTGCCGCGCACCCCGAACTGCTGGCACTTGCCGTTCCAGTCGCCGAGCGAGATGACGATCTTGTCCGCGTCGATGTGGTGATAGACGAACGAAGCGTGCCCAGCCCAGTAACCGCGTTTGTCGCCGCCCCCCGCGTAACCGTGCGTGCCGGCCTTGAACCAGTTGCCGGAGAGCTTGCCGTCGATGTCGAAGTCGATTCTGCCGCCGCGCGGCTCCTTCGTGCGCGGGTTGAGCGCGAGGAGCTGCGCGCGCACGGGCTCCGCAAAATAGTCGAACGGGTCGACCGTGTGGATCTTCCACGGCTCGCGCTCGTAGTGCTCGGGAACGACGAAGCCCTTCAGCGTCACCTCCGTGTTCACCACTCCGAAATCCAGCGTGCGCGTCCCGATCTTCCCGATCCGTTGCCGCGCCTTGACGGCCGCGCGGCCGTGCAATCGCCGTCCGCCGTCCTCCGCCGACATCCCCTTCGTCACGGCCTCGTCGACGCTCGTCAGCAGGTCGTAGTACGTGTAGAACGTCCCCGTGTGCTCGATCACCAGGCGCCAGTCGTCGTACTCGCGCCCGCCCGCGTCCGACCCCTCCATCCGCGTCCGATGCTCGATCTGCACCACCTTCCCGTCCGCCGGCGCGAACACCTCGAACTGGTCCCGCTTCGTCTCCCGCATGTTCTTCGGCACGAAGTAAGCATGGTCGATCGGCGTGACGTGCTCGCCGACCATCAGGCCGTAGGGAACGTAGGCCTCCAGCATGGAAGGATCCATCGGCGAGACCGTGAGCTTCACCGCCCCCTTTCCCTCAGCCTTCCCCTGGCTCCACATCTCCGCGAGCCCCGGCCGGCGGGCGTTCTGCGCAAACCCCGGCAGCGCGCCGGCGGCAATCGCGATGACGACGGCTGCGAACGACTTCATGCGCTTCTCCTGCCCGGGTGACTCATCCATGAACGCGCCGCCCTCCCGGAAAATTGTGCACCGCTCATTTCGTCGCCGGACTCTTCACGAACCACCCCTTCGCCGTCCCGTCCGTCTTCAGGAATTTCAACAGCAGATCCGCCACCTTCTTCTGCCCCGACTCGCTCGGGTGCGTTCCGTCCTTCTCCGTGAAATCCTCCGGCGCCCAGGCGAAGCCGTCGGCCCGCTTGTTCGCGCCATCCGCCCACAGGTACGGACCCCATAACAGCACCGGCGCCTTCACCTCCCCCTTCTTCGCGTCCGCGTTCAGCCCCGCGTCCCCCCCGGCCTGCTTCTCGATCAGCCACCGCACCGCGAACGCCCCCTCGTACGAGTACGGCTCCGGATTCAGCTGCGTCTTCGCGTACCCCGCATACGTCCGGCTCGAAAGATAGAGAAGACGGAGATTCGGGAAGCGCTTCCGAGCCTCTTTCGCAATCGTCTCGAGGTCGTCGGAGAGCGCGCGCGCGTGCTTCGGGAATTCGCCGTTCTTCGCCGGCCCCGCGTGCGCCTGCTTCATCCAGGCGGCCTGGACCTGGGCCGGGGAAGCTCCGGCCACCTTGATCCGCTCGAGCGCTTCTTCCCAGACGCCGCGATCGGAATTCCGGCTCGTGGCCTTCGGGTCGGCCCACTTCGCGGCGTCCATGCCGCCCTGCGCGCCGTTGACGAGGAGGACGCGGGGTGAAAGTTCCTTGTCGTTCCCCGCGGCCTTCGTGAACGCCGTGAAGTCCATGGAAGTGTTCGACATGCCGAGCGACAGAAAGACGATCTTCCCGTCGTCCGCCGCCTTCCCTTCGGCGTCGAGCGGGCGGATCTGCGCCGCTTCGGCCATCGCGAGCTTCAGATGGGCTTCCGGCGGCTCGTTTTTCCCCGCGCCGTAAAGACCACCCTCTTCGCCCTTGTACTTTCCTTTGCCGAGGTCGGTGAGCGGTCTGGTTCCCGCAGGGTCGCCGGCGGCTGCGATCAGCACCGCGGCGAAAATCGCCAGGAACGGCATCAACTTTTTCATACGGCTTCCTCCTGTTTGATGCGATCGCGGCGGGACTTCCAGGCCCGCTCGTCGCGCTTCATGGACCCCACGATCGTCGACAGCGACTGCTTGAGCTTCCGGATCTGTGCGGCGGAAAGCCCCGCCCCCAGCACGCCGTTCACGCGCTTCAGCGCCCCCCTGCAGCGCGGCTCGAGAGCCTTCCCGGAGGCGGTCAGCCGGACGCGGACGACGCGCCCGTCGGCGGGATCGGCATGCCGCTCGACAACGCCGTGTCGTTCCATCCGATCGAGCATGCCCGTCAGCGTCGAGGGGGAGAGCGCGGTCCGCGCGACGAGGTCCTTGATGCTCCGGTCGTCGCGCTCGAACAGTGCGAAGAGCGCGTGTCCCATCCCGGGCCGAAGCCGGTCGTCGAGTCCGAGGTCCTCGAGAACGCGTTCGAGAAGGCCGACGTAGTTGTAGTAGGCGCGCCCGAGCCAGAAGGAAAGCTCGTTGAGGCGGGGATCCGGGGGGCGAAGCGTCTTCATCTTTCGGTACCGTAATAAGATTACGGCGCACGCAGGAGGAAGTCAAGTCGTTTCGGTACCGAAATAGATGATTCCCTCCTTGCCGGGCGTCGCGCGCCGGTGAACTTCAGTTCGTGAAGCGCGCTCTCCCACTCCTGCCGCTCGCAGCCTGCTCTTCCTCGCCGGATGTGGAATCACCACATTTCGAAGCCTGTGCCGGGGCGGTCCGGAGGCGCGGCGATTGGCCAGGTCGGCAGGATCGTGTTTCGCGGCCGCGGCCATTCATCGCGAGGGACTCGGGTCGGAATTTGACGACGGAACAGGTCCGCCGGAAGAAAAGAGACTTGAGATCGTACTGGTCGACCTTGCCGGTCCTTAAGCTGTTCACGCCCCGACTTTAGCCGCCAGGATGAAATCGTTCTCCGACAACCCGCCGACCGAGTGCGTCCAGATTTCGAGCTTCACACGCCCCCAGCCGAGCCGGATGTCGGGGTGGTGCCCCTCGCACTCCGCGATCTCGCCGACCTTGTTCGTGAAGGCGAGCGCTTCTTTGAAATTCGGGAACTTGAATTCCTTCTCGAGTTTCTTGCCGCCGGCAATCGCCCAGCCGGCGGGGAGTTCTGCGAAGAGCGCTTGCGCCGCCGCGGGATCCAGCGCGGGGGTACCTTTCTTGCACGGCTTGCAGGTGCGCGAGGCCAGAATGCCCATCGATGTTGCTCCTTTGAGAGTTTTTCTACTCCGTTCCGCCCGACTCGACCCGCCTCAGAGCTTCGAGCAGTTTCCCCTTCACGAACTCGTCCTTTTCCGTCACGAGCCGCTCCCGGATCCACGCCGCGTCCGACGGCTTCTGCATGAAACCGAGCGCCTCAACGACAAACCCGCGCACGGTCGCGTCCGCGTCGTCGAGAAGCGCCTTGAGGTCGCTTCGCGTCGATCTCTCGCCGATCCGGCCGAGGGCGGAGATGGCGTGAAGTCGCGCGCGGCGGTCGGGGTCGCGGAGCCTGGAGACCAGCGCGCCGGTGGAGCGGAGTGACTCGAGGGCGTACTGGGCGGCGAAGCGGATCGTTGCGGTCTTGTCCGACAGGAATCCGAGAAGCGCTTCCTGAGCCCGCGCGCCGCCGATAGCGCCGAGCGTGGAGACGGCGGTGAATCGGCCGCGCTCAGAGACGGAGGGGTCGCGGGCCATGGCGGCGATATCGGGGACGCACGATTCGGCCTTGAGGGCGCCGAGGGCGGCGAGGGCGCCGCCGCGGGCGTCCTTGTCCTTGAGGAGGGGGGCGATGTGGTCGGCGGCTTCGGTCGCGCCCATCTGTCCGAGGAGGTCGGCTGCGTTGCGGCGGACGTTGGGTTTGTCGGAAGTGAGGGCGTTGATGAGTCCGGAGAAGGCCTGGTTGCGGAGGTCAGGACTTTGTGGCGGCTGAGCCGGCGAGCCGGCGATGCCGGTGATGACCATGCTGAGGGCGCGCGTGATGATCGTGTCGGCGGCGTCGAGGCGCGCGGGGATAAGGAAATCAAGCGTCGGCGCCCCCGCCTCGATCAGTTTCTTCCGCGCCGCAGGCACCTTCTCGAGATTGGATCCCACTTCCCACAAACAAGCGTCGCGCCACCAGGCCTCGAGGTTGAGATCCTCGGCGCGTGCGGGCATCGCGATCAACGCAGCCGCGAGCCCCGCAAACACGAGGCCGTTCCTCGCAACCCGCAACTCGCACCTCGCAACTCTCATTTCTCTTCCTCGCAATCCAATCCAACACCAAGCGTGCTCTTCGTCCACGCCGTCCCGTCCTTCCCTCCCTGCGAGTACTTGTCCTTGCCGCCGAGGTCGAGCAGCACGCCGAGGCCGAACGTCCCACGGCTCTGAAACGAGAATCCCTGGCACTCGGGCCGCACGCCGGAGTACGCGTCGTCGCCGGCGCGGTCGATGAGAATCCCGAAGCCGTTCGCGTTCGCGCCGCCGTGCGTCATCCCAGCGCCCTGGTAGTAATCGTTTCCCGCGAGGTCGAGCAGCATCCCGGCCGCCCAGTCGTGGCCGCACCCCTGCGCGACGCCGTTGTTGCAGGAGTACGCGTCGTTTCCCGCGCGGTCGAACAGCACGCCGCTCGACAGGTGAATCCCCGAGCCCTGACCGTACTGGTACAGGTCGTACTTGTCGTGCCCCGCCGAATCCACCAGCAC
>WSZJ01000215.1 GCA_009773755.1 Planctomycetota bacterium
CATGCCCCGGGCGCACCTCCCCAGAGAAAAGCCAAATCGGGAACAGAAGATGGCCGTAGGGAACATCAAGACGATCCGGACGAAAATCCGGTCGATCGGCAACATCAAGAAGATCACGCGCGCCATGGAAATGGTGAGCGCGGCGAAGCTCCGCAAGGTCCAGGAGCGCTTGATGGCCGTCCGCCCCTACGCGTCGAAGATCGCCGAATTCCTCACCGGACTGGCCGGCCGCGTCCAGAATCTCGATTTCCCGCTCTTCAAGGCCCGCGAAAACGTCAAGCGCATCGGCGTGGTGCTCGTCATGGGCGAGAAAGGCCTGTGCGGCTCGTTCAACTCGAACATGCTGAGGTTCTTCAACGACTTCCAGAAGAAGCACCCGCAGCCGCTGGACCTGACGGCGATCGGGAAGAAGACGGTCGACACGGCGCGCAAGATCCCGCTGACGCCGGTGGATTCGTACGTGGCGCTCAAGACCGACGTGACGTTCGGCGAGATCCAGGGGTGGACGAACAAGCTGATCGCTTCGTTCATCGAGGGAAAGGTCGACGAGGTCTGGGTGCTCTACACCGAGTACGTGAACGCGGTGACCTTCCGGCCGCGCGCGGTTAAGTTCCTGCCGGTGCAGACGGAAAAGAAGGAAGGGGGGAAGGAAGAGGGTTCGGGCGACTACGAATTCGAGCCGGACCCCGCGCAGATTCTGGCAACCCTCATCCCCCGCTACGTCCAGACCACGTTCCACCGGCTGCTGCTCGAGTCGATGTCGAGCGAGCACGCCGCCCGCATGAACGCGATGCATAACGCGACGGACAACGCCAAGGACCTCGTCACGTCGCTCACACTCATCTACAACAAGGCGCGCCAGGCGTCGATCACCAAGGAGCTGCTCGATATCGTGGGCGGCGCCGAGGCATTGAAGGGATAGCGAATGGCTGACAACATCGGGAAGGTCACGCAGGTCATCGGCCCGGTCGTCGACGTCTCCTTCGAGACGACGCTTCCGGCCATCTACAACGCGATGACGATCAAGGACCCGGCGAAGGGGATGAACCTGACGCTGGAAGTCGCGAGCCACATGGGGAACAACACGGTGCGGTCAGTCGCGATGTCGACGACGGACGGCCTGGTCCGCGGCATGCCGGTTCTGGACACCGGCGCGCCCATCAAACTGCCGGTGGGCCGGGCGACGCTCGGGCGCCTTATCGACCTGCTCGGCGTGCCGCTCGACAAGCTGGGCGACATCAAGACGGACAAGTACTACCCGATCCACCGCCCCGCTCCCCCGCTCACCAACCAGGAAGTCACTCCCGCGGTGCTCGAAACCGGCATCAAGGTCCTCGACCTGCTCGCTCCGTACGCCAAGGGCGGCAAGGTCGGCCTCTTCGGCGGCGCCGGCGTCGGCAAGACGGTGCTCGTGCAGGAGCTGATCCACAACATCGCGAAAGAGCACGGCGGATTCTCGGTGTTCGCCGGCGTCGGAGAGAGAACCCGCGAGGGCAACGACCTCTGGCACGAAATGAAGGAGTCGAAGGTCATCGACAAGACCGTCCTCTGCTTCGGACAGATGAACGAGCCGCCCGGCGCGCGCCTCCGCGTCGCGCTCTCCGGCGTCACCTTCGCCGAGTACTTCCGCGACGAGGAAGGTCAGGACGTGCTGCTCTTCATCGACAACATTTTCCGCTTCGTCCAGGCGGGCTCGGAAGTCTCCGCCCTCCTCGGCCGCATGCCGAGCGCGGTCGGATACCAGCCGACGCTCGCGAACGAAATGGCGCAGCTCCAGGAGCGCATCACCTCGACCAAGAAAGGCTCGATCACTTCCGTGCAGGCCGTGTACGTCCCCGCCGACGACATCACCGACCCCGCGCCCGCGACCACGTTCTCGCACCTGGACGCGACCACCGTCCTCGACCGCCGCATCTCGGAACTCGGCATTTACCCGGCCGTCGATCCGCTCAAGTCCACTTCCCGAATGCTCGACGAGAAAATCGTCGGCACCGAGCACTACAAGACCGCCCTCGCCGTCCAGAAAGTTCTCCAGCGCTACAACGACCTCCAGGACATCATCGCGATCCTTGGGATGGAAGAGCTCTCCGACGACGACAAGATCACCGTCGCCCGCGCCCGCCGCATCCAGCGCTTCCTGAGTCAGCCCTTCAACGTCGCCAAGATCTTCACCGGCACCGACGGCGAATACGTCCCGGTCAAGGAAACGGTCCGCGGCTTCAGGGAGATCCTCGAGGGCAAGCACGACACGCTTCCCGAGCAGGCGTTCTACATGGTGGGCGGCATCGACAAGGCGATCGAAAAAGCGAAGAAGATGAAAGGATAGCTTTCGTAGCAGAAGTGAGCCCGGGGCATGCCCCGGGCGCACCTCTTCAAAGAAAAACCAAAGAAAAAACCATGGCACGAGAATTCCAGTTCGAAGTCGTCACGCCCGAGCGCACTGTGTTTTCCAAAGCGGTGACGAGCGTCATCATGCCCGCGCACGAAGGATACCTCGGCGTCATGGCCGGCCACGCCCCGCTTCTCGCCCTCATCCGCCCGGGCGAAATCGTCATCCGCGGCGCCGACGGCAAGCAGGAAGAGATCGTCGTAGCCGCCGGCTTCGCCGACGTCCGCCCGGAAAAGTGCCTGATCCTCGCCGACGCCGCGGAAACCCCCGACCAGCTCAATCCCGACCGCGCCCGCAAATCGCTCGAGAAGGCGAAGAAGGCTCTCGCCGAGCGCGGTCCGGGAAGCACGCAGGAGGAGCTGGAAGCGGCGGTTGCGCGCGCCGAGAATCGCCTGCGATTCGCGGAGCGGCGGAAGAAGTAGGCTGGCGGAGGCTCGCGGAGGCTGGCGAAGGCTGGCGAACGCTAACTACTCGCCTTATATGCGGAGTCGCGCTTGTAGCGAACGGCAGCCCCCCTAGTCGCTCAGCCTCCGCCAGCCTCCTTAGCTTCCGCCAGCCTCCCTTCTGCTATCCTCCGCCCCGCATGCATCGCTTCTTCAATAGCGTTCCCGCCGCGATTGCATGGCGCTACGCGGCTCATTCCGCGATGGTCGGTATCGCGATCTGGAACGAAGCGCGCCCGGCGCCCGCGATCCCGGACCTCCTCTTGCCGCACATCCCGAAGGTCGCGTGGATTGCGAACCACAACTACCACATCTGGCTGCTCTGCTACATCCCGCTCGCGGTGTGGCTCTGGCGCATCGACCGTCGCGCGTTCCTGCATTTCCTGTGGCTCGGCGGAGCGCTCAGCCTGGTGCGCGGCCTCTGCATCCCGCTCGCCGGCCTCGGCCCTTGCGACGGCCCCGACGTGAACGCCGGGATCAGCGCGTCGACGATGTGGCACAGCTGGCTGGCCATTGTCAACCCGTTCACCGCCCTCACGACCAACGCCGCGCACGTCGGCCTCACCAAGGACATGTTCTTCTCGGGCCACGTCGCGACGACGTTCCTCCTCTGGCTCTACGCGCGCCCTCACCGGCTTCTCGGCCCGCTGGCCCTCGCGGCGCACCTCACCGTCACCGCCGCCGTCTTCTTAGCCCACCTCCACTACACGATCGACGTCGTCGGTGCGTGGGCAATCACGGGGGCGATGTATGCGTACGCCGTGAATCGCTGGCCGGTGCGAGAGTCGCCCGGAGCGGAACTCAGGTAGGTCGTTTTCCACCGCCGGTGCGCTGACGGCGGGCCAAGCCCTTCGACTCGCTTCGCTCGCTCAGCGTGGGCGAGCGCAGGAGGCGCCGGGAGCGCGCCGCTCTTGCCTGCAGGACAATGATCGCCCCCCTCGGCGCGCTCCCGCGCGCCTCCGAAGCGAGCGCAGCCCGCCGTCAGCGCACCGGCGGCGGGTAGTACTCCGGCTTCACCGGCTTCGGCTTGTCCACCGGCTTCGCGCCTGTGAAGTCCGCTTCCCCTGTCTTCACCGACGTCCGCCACTCCAGGGTCAGGTCGATCTTCATCTTCGACTCTTCCCCGTTGTTCATCGTTTTCACGTCGAGGTCGCCCTTGATCTTCCCGTCCGCTTTCACGTTCACTACGATTCCCGCGTCCAGCGCCCAGAAGACGTCGCCCTTCAGCGTGATCGTCACATCGCTCGAAGGCGCGCCCTGCGCCGCGATCTTCCCCTTGGCCGTCAGGTCGATCTCCACGCGGGCGCATTTGACGCCGTCCTTGTCGCGGATCTCGCCCAGCTTGCACTGCATCTCGGCCTCCGAGGCATCGAAGCCGGGGAATTCGGTCTGAAGCCATTCTTTCGTCTTGTCCTTGTCGGCGTCCCAGGTGTTCCCGACCGAAACGACTTTGCCGCTCGCGATCGCCGCCGTGAGCGGATCCCCGAAGGGCTCCTTCTTGAGCAGGTCCTCGTCCAGCTTCGACCCCGCGGCAGTCGGCCCTCTCTTGTCGCCCGGCCCGAGCGTGATGTCCGCGCCCTCCAGCGGGTGCGTCTGCGTCTGCTCGCCGCCGAACATCGAGAGGTTGAGCTCCATCCGGCGCTCCTGGTACCAGCGGCGCACGTGCACCGGCGCCCCCGACTTCGCGTCGAGAACTTCCTCCGCCGACTTGAGCGAAGCGTTCATCGTGATGTCGACGTTGAGCGAAATTCCGCCGCCGCCGCCGCCGAGCGAGCACTTCCCCTCGGCTTTCGCGGTGGAAGTGCGCGTGAACTTGAGCCCCTTCTTCACGTTGACTTTGATCTCCGCCTTGTCTTCGGCGAGGGCGGGAAGGGACGCAAGCACGGCGAGGGCGAGGGCGAGCGAGCGCATGGGAGACTCCGAAACTGAAACAGGGGTCAGGGCGACTCTTCTGTCCGCCCCACGATAGCGCGGCGGAGCGGGAGGGCGAAGCGCGATTTCGTCACGCCGCCGATAAGACGGCGGAAGCGGCTGGTTTGTTCCCGACTTAAATCCTGCGCCGCATGCGTTTCGTGTGCTGCGACAGAAGCGGCCGGTTCGTGAGCATTTCGAGCCTCGCGCCGGGGGGGAGGGACTTCGGGATGTCCTCCTGGTCGAGACGGTAGACCGAGTCGCCGTGGGGCGACGTGTGGTAGATGACCGGGATGCACGAGACCTTGCCCAGCGACGAGATCCACTTCCGGAATGCCCCGGCGCGGTTTTTCTCTCCCATCGCGAGGTAGGGCGGGTACACGACAACGTCGGGTTTCACGTCCTTTTCCAGGTAAGCCCATCCCTCGTTGTCCATGAGCGAATCGCCGAGAAACACGATCGTCTCGCTTCCCTGGAGGATGTACACGATCCCGGGCTCGAAGCCCTCGCGCGTTTTTACGCAGCGGATTTTAAGGTGGTCGCCGATCGCGTAGGTCTCGTCGGCTTTGGCGATCGCCCAGTGGATGTCGGTGCGGCGGGTGCGGAGGAGCGCCTTCATCGCGGACTTCGGGGCGATGACGTGGGAGCGGAGTTCGGCGGCGGCCTTGACGGTGTCGGGCTCGCAGTGGTCGCCTTTGTCGGTCGTGATGAGGACGACGGAGGCCTTCGGCTCGGCGTCGGGCTGGAAGGTCGTCCCGAGCTTCGCGTTGGCGCGGAGGGGGTCGACGAGGATGGTCTGTCCGAAGGAGAAGACGCGGACGGTGCCGTGGCCGAACCAGGAGAGTTCCATGCGGGGTCCTGAGTGGGTTGGGGGCGGAATGATAGCAGCGATGGTGGAAGACGGGGAAATGCAACCAGGACATCAACTCCAACCCCCAACTCCAACTCCAACTCCAACCCAAATCAAAACCCCAGCCGTCTTCTCCGGCAAATTGGAGTTGGAGTTGGGGTTGGAGTTGCCGTTCGGACTTCCTCACCAAAATGATCCGGCGGATTCAC
>WSZJ01000216.1 GCA_009773755.1 Planctomycetota bacterium
GGAGGAGGTTTGTTCTTTCGCCTGCCCGCCTGCCTGCCCGCCTGCCTGCCCGCCTGCCTGCCCGCCTGCCTGCCCGCCTGCCCGCCTGCCTGCCCGCCCTCGGCCCTACTGGACCTTCGCCGGATTATCGGTTTCACTTCCGCCCATGCACCCCGTCGTCGCGGTGGTCGGCCTGGCCGGAAGCGGCAAGTCGGAGCTTGCGGCCCTGTTCGAGTCGCGCGGATGGACGCGCGTGCGCTTCGGCCAGGTAACCGAGGACGAAGTGCGCGCGCGGGGGATTGCGGTGAATGAGGCGAACGAGCGCGTGGTTCGGGAGGAATTGCGGCAGAAGCACGGCATGGCGGCGTATGCGCTTCTAAATCTGCCCCGGATTGAGGCGGCGCTGGCGCGGGGGCCTGTGGTCTGCGACGGGATGTACTCGTGGGAGGAGTACCTTCTGCTGCGGCAGAAATTCGGCGGTCGCTTCACCGTCGTCTGCGTCCAGACCTCCCCGGGAACGAGGTACGCCCGGCTGGGCGGCCGATCGGACCGGCCACTGACGCGTGCGGAAGCGGAGGGGAGGGACCACGCGGAAATCGAGCGTCTGCACAAGGCGGGGCCGATCGCGATGGCGGACGTCACGCTGGTGAACGAGAAGGGGAGGGAAGAATTGCAGCAGGAGTTCGAGCGCGTCTTCGCGCGGTGGAAGCGGTAGGCCGCGTTACTTCAGGGGCGGAATGGAGAATCCGAGCGTTTTTGGCCGAGTTGCGTACGTGATGGTCACGTCGTCGAGGTAGGGCGTCTCGTTGACCGGCAAGTCCGGCCGGTAGCCCGTCGCGATCACGGCGCGCCACCGGAATTCCCCGTTCACCGGAGTCTCCGTCGGCTCCCCGACCGCCTCGCCGCCCGGTTCGTCGAACGGCCCGCGCCAGCGGCGCCCGTCGCTGAACTGGAGACGCACCGCCGAGTCCGGCAGCCCCTGCGCCTCGCGGACGGTCCAGGCGATCGAACCGGGTACCGCAGGTCCGCCGGTAGCGCGCGCCGCGCTCGTAAACGTCGCCCCTCCGGCCCGCTTCGGCGCCCGGTCCGCCACCCGCGCGTATCGCCCTTCGGTCGCGTCGCGCCGGGCTTCCTCGAACGCCTCCAGCGATCCCACCCGGATCTCGTCGATGGTCGCGTCGAGCGGGAAGTTGCGCCGGGGGTCGTCGCCGAGGGCGCCGAAAGAAATCCAGGTGGACTGGCCGGGCCCGTCGGCCGAGAGGTCGATCCGCGCGCCCAGGGGAAGGCTTCCCGGCTGCTGCTCGAAGGAGTTGACCGCCGGCACGAGCCTTCCGTTCACCGCCATCCGGAAGGCGCGGTCCGCGGGTTGGTCCAGGTCCCACGCGAAGGCCAGGTGCACCCACTCGTGCGGACGGATCGCGTTGAATTCCGTCCGGCCCGTCGCAACGCCGGCGACCGTCCAGCCTCCTTCGCCGCCCCCTTGCGCCGCCTCGCGCTGGCCGATGCCGAAACCGGCAAGGCCGCGAAGCGGAAACCCGTAGTCATAGGGTCCCTCGGCACCGACGCCGTCGGGGCCGGCGGGGAAGAGGTAAGCGCCGAAGACGGGCGCTTCGACGAGGCCGGGGGCGACTGCGATCGCCCGCCGGTCGATGCTCCAGAGCGTCCTGGGGCGCGAAGATCGCCTCGGGTCGAACGCCGGCTTCAGCCAGAAAGACACGCATCCGCTGCGCGTCTGCCCGTTCTTCCACGGAAGGTTATCCAGGGCGCGGTATCGCAGGCAGGCGTCCCTTTCCAGGTAGGCGCCGTCCAGGAAGAGCCTCCCCGGCGAAGCGGCCGGCACGTCGTTTCCCCCTTCCGGGCCGCCCCGGCCTGTCTGCGGGCTCGAGTTCTGAACAAGCGGACCGGGCGACGGCTCCCCCTCAAGCCGCGGCCGGCGCGCCTCACGCTCGAGTTTCCGCCGCTCCTCGGGATCCTCCACGAGCCACGCGCCGCAAGTCGTGCACTTTCCCGGCGCCCTTTCCCGTACCTCCGGGTGCTTCGGGCACTTCCAGATCGTCGACCGCACCCGGAAGTCGTCGGCATCGAGCGCTTCGCGAATCGGCGGTGTGAGCGTCGCCAGCAGCCACGTGCCGGGGCCTGCTTCGCGTCGCATTCGTTCCTCCGTCGTGAGCTCCAGGCTGCGTTGCCAGGTGCCGGGCCCGCCCGGCGATATCAGCGTGGCGAGTCCGATCCGGCCGTCAAACCACAGCCACTTCACGGCATCCCGGTCCGCCGGCGCATCAGGTGCGGAGTCCGGCAGAACCTCAAGCGCGAGTCCGCGGCGGGTCGTGCCGTCGCCGTCGTACAGGCCGATCTGGGCCTCAGGCTCGGCGCCGGCCCGGAGCGCCGCGAGGAACTGGCTCTCGGTCGTTTCGCGCCAGACCTCATACGCCTTGACGTGCGCCTTGACCACGTGGCGCGCGAGCACCTGGCCGGTCTTGTCGAGAACCCGTCCGAGAGACTCGACGACGAAAACACCCATCGACGAAAAACAGAATTCCGTCGTCGCGGAAAGGAGATCGGTCTTGTCGATCGGGACCCACGCGTTCCGGTCGGGGTTGAAGTCGTTCAGGAGCGAATTCGGATCCGCGTTGGCGCGGATCGCCTCGGCCTGCATCGCGTCAATCACGCCGTCCCGGACCTGCCGCTGGAGGAAGCGGTAGAATCCGTCCCAGGTGCGGAACGGCGCCCTGGCGCGCGCGGCCAGGACTTTTCCCGCAAGGCGGTCCGCCTGGTTGGCCGTGACACGCGTCGTCTCGCGCAGCGTCCCAACCGCGCTTCCCGCGTCGGCGCTGGACAGCGGCCGGTCCATCCACTCGTAGCCCGCTCCCCATCCCGACGACCCGAGAGGCCGCGAGGCTTCTTCGACCCAGACGCCCTGGACGCCCTCGAACACCGCGGCGAGAACGAAAGCGGGCGCCGTATTGAGGTTGATCGGCGCACGGGGGAGGACGCGGAGTGCGAAGGGCCGCAGGTCGCCGAGCGCGAACACGGGCTCGCCAGGATGAACTTCGCGGACGCGCCGCTTCGCCGGGCAGATGTCCAGCGTGTCGAGGTCGACCCACGCGTGCGCCGTCACGTACGGCTCCAGTCGCCGCCAGGCGTCCAGCCCGACGATCGGGATCAGCTCCTCCTCGCTGCGCAACACGATCATCTCCTCGGCGGACAGCTCGCGCCCCGCGGCCTCCTCCCGGGACTTATGGACGGCGCCCACGTGAGCGGTGACCTGCCCCGCGATCTGGTTCGCGACGGCCTCCTGGTAGCCGAGGCGCCTGGCGAGCCGGACCAGCATCGGCCGCGTTCTCTCGGGAGGGCCGTTGAGCCAGATGCGGGAAGCGGCGTCGGTGACTCGCAGCGCGTAGTGGTCGCCTTCGTCCCGATGGGTGCCGCGCAGGAATCCAGAGACACCCCGCGCGCGGCCCTCGACCATCACTTTCTGAGGCAACGCACCGTGCAGTTTCGCATAGCTCGGCCGGAGTGCTTCGTCGATGGGTGCGCCAATGGCGTCGAGGAGAGAATTGCCGTTGGCGTCCTCGCCGTCTTCGCGCGCGCCGTTGGCGTTCGAGTCCTCGCCCCAGTAGGTCCAGAGTTCCCCCGGGCGCGGCTCGCCCGCGATCGCGTCCCGTCCCTGCCAGGCGCGCGATGCCTCCTTCGGAAGCTCTTCCAGCGCCCGCTGGATTCCCGCGTGGGCCAGCATGCGCGCCCTGACGCTTCCGTCCTGTCCGCGGACCGCGACGGGCTGCAATCGCGTGAGGCCGACGATGGTGAGGAGAATCAGGGCAAAGAAGAAACAGACAGTCAGGATGACGACCCGCGCGGCGCCTCGGGATGTGCCAAAGGGCCCGGTGCGGAGCCCCATGCGCTAGGCCCGGCCGCCGAGGCGTCCCCGGATGAACCCCGCGCGCGCCAAGTCCCGTTCCTGCGGCGACAGCGGGCGTCCCTCGTGTTTCTGAAGGTGCCCGGGCTGGGTCGACACGAACAGCTCGTTGATCGTCCCGGGCTTGATGTCGGGGAGAAGCGAAAGCTGGCTGCCGAGCCTGATTGCCGAGAGGAGCTCCATCGTTTCTTCCGAGGAAATCGAGCGCGCGTACTTCAGGGTCCCGCAGGCGCGGTACACGCGGTCCTCGAGCGCCGTCTTCTGTTCCTTCGCAAGCTTTTCGCGGCAGTGACGCTCGAACTTCACGATTTCCGGCACGACTTCGGAAAGCGACTGCACCAGCTGCGTCTCCGCCTTCCCGAGCGTCGCCTGGTTCGAGATCTGGTAGAAATTTCCCGAGGCCTGCGTCCCCTCGCCGTAGAGGCCGCGGACGCTGAAGTTGATGCGCGAGAGAGCCTGGAAGACCTTGTCGATCTGGCGCGTCATGACCAGCGCGGGCAGGTGCAGCAGCACGCTGATCCGCATTCCCGTTCCCGCGTTCGTCGGGCACGCCGTCAGGTAGCCGAACTGCGCGTGGAACGCGTAGGGCAGCCTCGCGGCGATTTCGTCGTCGATCCGGTCGATTTCGCGCCAGGCCTCCGACAGCTGAAGCCCGCTTCGGAGCACCTGGATACGAAGGTGGTCCTCCTCGTTCACCATGATCGCGACCGTCTCCTCGTTCGCGATCGCCACACCCCGGTCCCCCTCCGCGTTCAGAAGATCACGCGAGATCAGGTGCCGCTCCATCAGGAACTGACGGTCCACCGGCGACGCATCCTTCAGGCTCACGTACAACCTCGCCTTCCCGAGATTTACTCCGTCCAGCCCCTCCCGGATCTGCGTTTCAAGCTCGGCCTTCACCTTGTGCGACGCCACCGTCAGGAAAGGCCGCGCCGCGACGTTTCGCGCCAGCCGGATCCGGCTCGACACGACAATGTCGTTCTCGGGGCCCGTCCCACGCAGCCACTCGCCCGTGCGCCCCGCCAGATCGTCGATGTTGATCACTCCTTCGTCTCCTTCTTCCCCTTCAGGTCCCGGATCGCGTCCCGTAACTTCGCAGCCTTTTCGAAATCCTCCGCCTTCACCAGCTTCTCCAGCTCCCTCTCCAGATCTGCCACGCTCTTCGTCGGCAACATCGGCTGCGTGTCCTTCGTCAAGTGCTTCACCGCGGGCGGCAGCTTCACCGCAAGCTGCGCTTTCGCCGGCTTCTCCGCCGCCTTCTCGGCCGGTTTTTCAACTTCCTTCGGCGGCGCCTTAGGGGCACCCTTCGGCCGCTTCCCCACATGATCCGTCGAGCCGTGGATCTTCTCGAGAAGCGCCAGGACGTGCTTGCGGAAGACGTCGTAGTCGCGGGAGCAGCCGAAGCGCGCCTTGGCGCGGAACTCGCTGTAGAGGATCCCGCAGTCGGGGCAGCGGATCTCCGCTTCTTTCGCGCCGCCCTTCTGTTTTTCCTTCAGGCTGCCGAGCAGTTCGGCGACGAGCGACGTCTGATGCTTGCCGATGACGCCCTGCTTGGCGGCGCACTGGTCGCAAAGGTGTTTTTCCCGCGTGACCAGGTTGTTCTCCATCACCGTCTCGTGGACGGTGGCGGGGTTTTCCTGGCACGACTCGCACATTTTCTGCTGGCTGGCCACGATGTCGTCTCCATCAAATGGGCGCGGCCCATCCGGCGGCCTTTTCGTTTGCTCATTCTACCTTCAACGCGGGCTCCGGGGGCCTTCCGGGGGGAGGAAATGCCTGACCGATCCGAAGGGGTGTTCTGTGCGCGCGGTTGACGGTCGCCCGGAGGCGCGCGTCACCGGCCCGCCCGGCGCGCCTCGAGCGTCCGTCGTCAATTCTCGACATTTCGCGCGCG
>WSZJ01000217.1 GCA_009773755.1 Planctomycetota bacterium
CGCCCGCCTGCCCGCAAGTCCTACTCGTCCGACTCCACCACCCCGAGCGCTCTCAGCGTCCCGCGCGACCGCAACCGCCCGTTCACCTTGAGGTGCGCGATCTCCTCGACCGTCAGGTCCGCCTTCTTCAGCAGCACCAGGTCCAACACCTGCGCCTCCCCGCGGATCACCGGCGCCGACAGCGGCGATGGCGTCTCCGGCACGATCGCGATCGACCTCGGTCCAGGAACGTGCTGCGGCGCCCAGTTCTCGGCATTCTCCCACCGGTCGTCCCGCGAGCCGATCCAGACCAGCGGCTCCTCCTCAATCGTCTCCACCAGCTCCCGCGCCCGCGCCCGCACCTCCGCATCCGTGCTCAGACGCGCTTCCGCGAGGAACGGAAGCGACTCCCGCCCCGCGGCCAGGAGGGCCTCGCCGGCCGCGCGGCGCACCTTGTAGTCGTCATCGCCGAGCTTTGTGATCGCTTCGGCGATCCCGGGGGTCGCGGTGCGTGCCGGCGGATCCGAGGGCCGCTGGGAAGTGGGGGACCGGCCGCAGCCGAGGAGGGCGGCGAGGAGCGCGAAGAAGAAGTGGAGGCGCATATATTGTTATCGGCATGGAGGGAGGTGGACCTGAGGCGGGCTGGCGTAGGCGGGCGTAGGCGGGCGGAGGCAACGATCAAGAGTCAACTGGCCGGCTAAATTGGAGTGGTCGTTAGCGTTCGCCAGCCTCCGCAGCTTCCGCCAGCCTCCGCTAGCGCAGTCTTGACCCCCCCCTCGAAGGGGATAGCATGACGCCCCGCAATGAAAATCAGCGCCAAGGCGGAGTATGCATGTCTGGCGATGTTCGAACTCGCCAAGCGACACGGCGGTCCGCGCCCGACCCAGATTCACCTCGTCGCCGAGGCGCAGGCGATTCCTTCGCAGTACCTCGTGCAGATCCTGATCCAGTTGCAGCGCGCGGGATTGGTGCGCAGCGAGCGCGGCGCGAAGGGCGGGTACCGGCTGGCGCGGGAGCCGCAGGACATCTCGGTGGGGGAGGTCCTGCGCGTGATCGACGGGCCGCTGATGGTGACGCGCGCGCCGCAGCCAGGGCAGGAGGGGGAGGAGACGGGGGGGAAGCAATTCCGGGAGATCTGGGCGGAAGTGCAGGAGGCGATGAGCGAGGTCGTGGATCGGAGGAGCTTCTCGGACCTGGTGTCGATGTACGAGAAGGAGTTTGAGGTCAAAAAGGGCAAGAACGACAGGGGATAGGGGAGGGCGGGAACGGGATGGGGAGGGATCGGGATGGGGATCGGGATGTGGCAGCGAGGCATGGAGTGATGAAGGACGCCGTGAATAGCGAACCGCTTGCCCTTGCATCTCTTGCGGAGTCGGTCGGGAATACGCCGCTTCTTCCTCTGCGCCGCCTCGCGGCAGAAACTTCGTCCCTGGTGCTCGCCAAGGCCGAGTGGGCGAATCCTTCCGGATCGGTGAAGGTCCGCGCCGCTTCGCGCATCGTTGCGGAAGCCATGGCCGATGGGAGGCTGAAGGGCCGGACGCTGATCGATTCGACGTCCGGGAATACGGGCATCGCGTATGCGTTCCTCGGCGCTGCGCTGCGCTTTCCGGTGGAGCTTGTCGTCCCCGAAAATGTTTCGCCGGAGCGCAAGGCGATGATTCGAGGGTATGGCGCTTCCATGACCTATTCGTCGCCGTTCGACGGGAGCGACGGGGCGATCCTGAAGTGCCGGGAACTCGTGAAGCGGAATCCGGACAAGTATTTCTATGCCGACCAGTACGGCAATGACGCGAACTGGAGGGCTCATTTTGACGGCACCGGGCCCGAGATCTGGCAGCAGACGTGCGGGCGGGTGACCCATTTCGTCGCCGGCCTCGGAACGAGCGGGACGTTTGTGGGGACGGGGCGTTTTCTCCGCAAGATGAACCCGGCGATCCGGCTCATCTCGGTCGAGCCCGCGGCGCCGATCCACGGGCTGGAAGGCATGAAGCACATGGAGAGCGCGATCGTCCCGCCGATTTATGACGCTTCGCTCGCGGACCTGAAAATGCAGGTCGAAACGGAGGACGCGTATCGCATGGTCTTGCGGCTGGCGCGGGAAGAAGCCATTCTGGCGGGTTTTTCCTCGGGTGCGGCGGTGTCGGCGGCAGTCGAGGTCGCGCAGAAGAATCCAGGAGCGTGCGTGGTGACGGTGCTCCCTGACGGCGGGGACCGTTACCTGTCGACACCGGTGTGGGAGGAAATCCTTGCTGGTCATTAGCGCGCAGGCGGTCGCAAAGATCATCGAGGAAGCGCAGCGCGCCTATCCGCACGAAGGGTGCGGGATGCTCGTCGGCCGGCGCGAGGGCGAGGATTTCGTCGTGACCGAGGCGCCGACAGCGGCCAACGAAAACACGGACCGGCCGAAGGTGTGGTACGACCTCTCGCCGGAGGACCAGTTGCGGATCTCCAGGGACGCGCAGAAGCGCGGGCTGGACGTGATCGGCTACTACCACTCGCACCCCGACCACCCGGCCGCTCCCAGCGAGGGGGATCGCAGCCGCGCCTTCGGCAGCTTTGTCTACGTCATTGCGTCCGTGGAGAAAGGCAAGTACAAGGTCATGACCGCGTGGACGCTCGACGACGAAATGGCGTTCCCGGAACACACCGCGAAATTCACGCGGGTCGAAATCAAGTAAGGGAGACATCCATGGCCGTGAAAGTGCGCGTGCCGGCACCGCTTCAGAAACTCACCGGCGGCCAGCCCGAAATCCAGGGAGCGGGCGCGACCGTCGGCGACGTGATCGCGAGCCTCGACACGAAGTTCCCGGGCGTGAAGGACAAGTTGTGCGACCCCGCGACCGGAAAGGTGAGGCGCTACCTCAACGTGTTCGTGAACGACAAGGACGTGAGGTTTCTGCAGGGTGAAGCGACGCCGGTAAAGGAAGGAGACGAGATGTCGATCGTGCCGGCGATTGCGGGAGGCACGGAGTGGGGAGTGTTGAGTATTGAGTAGGGAGGAGTGGGTAGCGAGTAGTGGGTAGCGAGTAGTGGGTAGCGAGTAGTGGGCAGGAAAATCAGTACGGGACCCGCGGCTGCTGACCTTGACGTAGAATTCGGGGCGTGAGCCGCTCCCGCTTGTTTGCAGCCCTCCTCGCCCTCGTGCCCCTCGTCCTCTGGACGAGCTGCACCGGCGGACCGGGCGCCGAACCGGGCGGCCCGCCGGCGGATCCGAAGGCGAAGCGGCCGCTGGACGCGGCGTTCGAGTGGCAGGCGCGCGTGCTCTGCGATACGCAGGCGCTTCCCGGATTCGAAGCAGGCGGCAGGAAAATTCCGGAGAAGGACTCGCCCTGCATCGTCGTGGTCCCGAAAGCGGGGGAAGACCCTGCGGAGCTGCTCAAGGAAGCGGCGGCGGTCGCGGCCGGCGAAAGAGGGATCATGGCGTACTGGGCAGCGCCGGACGTCGCGACGGACGAAGCCGCGCGAAAGGCCGGCGTCGCCGGAATCACGGGAGCCGTCGCGCCCCACGTCGGCGCGGCCATTCCGGTCGACATCCGGCCCGCGCTCCTCTTCGTCAATCACGGGGGCTTCATTCGCTTCGCCCATCTCCCGGGATCAGCGTGGGACGGCGAACTCTTCCGGTTCGAGGCTCGCGAGCTGGCGTATGAAGCCGCGAAGGCAAAAGGAGGATTGCGCATCGAGGTCCGCCGGATCACTCCTGCGCCTTCGAAGGAATTCAAGGGGGCGCTCTATTGCGGCGCCTGCCACCGCGGGATGTTCCGCGACTGGCTGCTGACGCCGCACTCGATCGCGCTGGACGACCTGGTGGCGATTTCGAGGGATCAGGATGCGGAATGCATCGGGTGCCATGTGGTGGGGTGGGAAAAGGGCGGGTACAGCGACCGGGAGAAGCACCGGCCGCTCGCGGACGTGCAGTGCGAATCGTGCCATGTGCCCGAGCGGACGCACTCTCCCACGAATCCGATGTCGCTGAAGAAGGACGACTATGTGCAGATGTGCGTGAAGTGCCACACGCAGAAGTTCTCGTTCTTCCAGGACCCGGGCATGGCGATGAAGTACGTGTCGCATCCGCAGCGCGCTGCGGCGGAATTCGACCCGAAGGTGGATTACGACATGCGTCCCACGGCGATCGGAAGCATCAAGGACCAGATGTACGCGGAGGTTTGCGGGAAGACGGACTACGTCGGTTCCTCGAAGTGTCTCGAATGCCACAAGCAGGCCCACGAGCAGTGGTCCGGGACGCCGCACAGCCAGGCGTTCGCTGCGCTCGAACGCGAGGGAAAGGCCGAAGACCCGAAATGCCTTCCGTGCCACACCACGGGACACGGCCAGAAAAAGGGCTTCCAGAACGCGAAGGACACGCCTGATTTCAAAGGCGTCGGCTGCGAGTCGTGCCACGGGCCGGGGCTGAAGCACATCGAGGCGAAGAACGACGCCGAACGGCTCTCGACGATTTTCGCCTTTGACCAGAAATGTCCGACCTGCGTCGTCACGCGCATCTGCCAGTCCTGTCACGACGAGCACAAGCGCCCCTGCATCCAGAAAGGCGAGGCGCCCTTCAACCTGAACGACTTCATCAAGAAGGTCCGGCACCGCTAAGCCGGGCTTATCCTGAGCGAGCCCGGCGGGCGAGTCGAAGGACGCTTATTTGAAGGTATGAGCCGGATTAGAAGGGGTACTCCCAAATTCACCTAGCAGCCGTTTCATCGGGCGGGCTTGAACACGCCGTGCTGGTCTACACCGTGACGGCGATCGTCTCATTCGTCGCCGCAGGGTCGCTCTTCTGGAAACGACGCCGGCAGGTCGGCCGGCACGTCCCGGCGGCGCTGACGATCGCGCTCATGATCGGCCTCTGCCAGCTCCTCGTGATCCTGGCCCTCTCGCGCGTCCCCCCCGGCAAGTTCGAAGAGCGGTTTTTCCGCGACATGATGTTCACGCAGTCGGTGGTTTTCCTCCCCGCGCTGTTCCTGTCGGGATTCGTGATGGCCGCGACGGGCGCATGGCTTTCGGAGCGCGCGAAGACGGAGCCGTACCCCGTCACCCGGGTCGTCCTGAAGGAGCGTGGCAAATCCGGGTGGCCCATTCTCCAGACGCTCGGAATCGCCGTCATCGCCAGCGGAGTCGCGGTCGCGTGGTCCGTCGTCCTGTTCAAGGGATGCGAAATCGTCACGGGCAAGCCCCCACAGCCCGCCCCGGGCCTCGAGCCCCTGCTGGTCATGTTCAAGGGAAGGTTTCTTCTCCTTCTCGGCTTCGGCATCGCGGCGGCGATCTGGGAGGAGGTCTTCGTTCGCCTCTTCCTTCTCAACGCGCTCCGCGTCCTGTTCCGCAACGCGAAGGGCTCCACCATCGCGGCCGTCGTCGTCTCGTCCGCAATCTGGGCCGCCGGTCACGCCATGACAATGAACCCCGAGATCGTGAAGTTCCTCCAGGTCTTCCCGATCGGGATCCTGTTCGCCATCGTTTACATCCGCCGAGGCGCGGAAGCGACCCTCGCTTCCCACTGCGTCTTCAACTTCGGCATCCTCTTCATCGGCGGATTCCAGTAATGCGCGATTTCCTCGACCGCCTCGCCCGTCGCGCCCGGCTCGTCGCCGCGCGCGAGGCGTTTCTCGACGCGTTCTTCTGGTCGTCGTACGCCGCCGCGTCGCTTCTGGTCGCCGACCGCATCCGCCTCGAATTCGCGCCGGGCTCAAGTCCGCTTTCCGACGCGCGCGGCGCCGCCATCGCCATCGGCGGCGCGCTCGCTCTCTCCGCCGCCGCCGCCGCACTCCGCGCCGCG
>WSZJ01000218.1 GCA_009773755.1 Planctomycetota bacterium
TCATGCGGATGGCCCTTCGAAGGGCGGGGCGCAGGCCTTGGCGCATGCTTCCCACATTGTCGATTTCATGGAATCAAGCCACGGCGCCCCTCCGATCTGCCGCAGAATGGACGCGCCGTGCCGCCAGGTCTCGCGAGCGGGCCCGACCCGGCCGAGGGCCAGCAAGAGCAGGGCATAGCGGCACTCGTGAATACCCTCGAAGCGACGATGGCCGACCACACGGTGGATGGAGAGCGCTTCCTTGTAATTGCGCTCAGCCAGCTCGAGTCGACCGGTGTTCTCGTACAGCTCCGCCAGATTACCCAGAGCCACGCCCTCGAAGCGGCGATTGCTGACTTCGCGGTGAATGGAGAGCGAGTCTGAATGACTCCGCTCGGCGAGATCGAGGCGGCCGGTATTCGCGTACAGGTTCGCCAGGTTTCCCAGCTCGATGCCCACGAAGCGAACATTGCCGAGCTCGCGGTGGATGGAGAGCGCTTCTCCGTAAGTTCGCTCGGCCAGCTCGACCCGCCCGGTGTTCGAGTACAAGATGGCCAGGTTTCCGAGCACGATGCCCTCAAAGCGACGGCTGCCGGCCGCGCGAAGGATGGCGAGTGCATCCGTGAAATTCCGTTCTGCCGCCTCGCTCCGCTGCGTATCCCGATACAGACTGGCGAGGTTTCCCATCACCATTCCCAGGTAGCTTCGATTTCCGACCTCGCGGTGGATCGCGATCGCGCTCGTGTAGCTTCGCTCGGCCAGCCCGGTTCGCGCGGTTTCATAGTACAGGGCTCCCAGGTTTCCAAGCGCAAGGCCTTCAAGCCGGCGGTCGCCGGCCTCGCGGTGGATGGCCAGCGCTTCTGTGTAGCTCCGCTCGGCCAGCTCGACGCGCCCGGTTTCCCGGTACAGACCGGCCATGTTGTCCCGGGCGATGCCCTCGAGGCGGCGGTGGCCAGCCTCACGGAGGATGGCCAGCGCCTTCTCCAGCAGGGGTTCGCCGTTCTTCGGCCGGCCGGCCCGGTGGGCCGCCATGGCCGCCAGGCGCAGCGATTCTCCTTTCTCCGCACCCCGGACGAGCTCCGAGAGTTTCTGCCACGAGATTTCGGCCGATCGATCGTCGGCGCGCTGTTCCGAGTGCTCGGCCGCGCGACGCAGGTAGAGCTTCTGAGCGGAAATCAGGCTCTCGAGGTCGGCTCTTCCCGGATCAGCTTCGATTGCGCGCCCGGCAAGATGCGCGTGCTCGGCGAGTGCGGCAGCGAACGGATCCGTCGAGTGCGCGTGGAAATTCGAGGGTTCCCCGGAGTCCAGCGGCGCCGGCTTCGGCGGCCGGCCTCCGCAGAAATCCTCGATCAGCTCGAACGCCAGCCCGTGCAGCCGCTCGCGGTCGCCGGGGAGCTGGAGCTGATAGGCGGCGTCGCGGAGGAGGGCGTGGCGGAACACATAGGCGACCTCGGCACTCACGCGCCCGATCATACGCGGCGGCGGGAGTGAGGCGAGTCGGAGGGTCAGGAGGTCATCCGGGCGGCTGGTCGAAACGTGCGACGCCGGCCTGCGCGCAGGCCTTCTGCATTTCAGCCGTCCGCGAATTGAGAGCCCGGGTGTCGCCCAGATCGCGAAAGATGGCCGCGCCCATCCGCCACTTTTCGCGGGCGCTATCAACCCGCTTCCGGTCAAGGTCGAGCAGCGAATAGAGGCACAGGTGTTCGCCCTCAAGTCTTCTGTTTCCAACTTCGCGGTGGATGGCCAGCGCGGTCCTGTAATCCTGATCGGCTTTCTCGTGGCGGGCGGTCCGATGGAAAAGGTGGGCACGATTTCCAAGGGAGATCCCCATGCTTCGCCTGTTTCCGACTTCCTGTTGAAGGGCGATCGCCTCGTCGTAGGCCCGTTCGGCTTTTTCGGTACGGCCCATTTTCTGGTAACAGGACGCCAAGTTTCCCAACGCGATTCCCGAAGAATGGCGATTGCCGACTTCGTCGTTTATGGCCATTGCTTGGAAAAAGGTCTGCTCCGCCTGCTCGAGCCGGCCGGTCCGGCTGTAGAACTCCGCCAGGTTGCCCATCACGACTCCCGACGATCGCCTGTCACCCGTTTCGCGGTGAATCCGGATTGCCTGTTCGTACATCTGCTCCGCCTGCAGCATCCGCCCTGTGTCGGCGTAGAGAATCCCCAGGTTACCGATAAAAGAGGCTTCACAAGTGCGATTGCCGCATCGCCGGAGGATGGAGATCGCCTCCTGAAGTCCACTCTCGGCCTCTCCCCGGCGGCCGGCGTTCGCTTCCACCGAAGCCAGGTTCCCCAGCGCAACGGCGAGCTTTTCCGACTCGCCCCGTTCGCGCCACAGCAGAATCGATTTCTCGATGCTCCGCGCCGCTGCTTCCAGCCGGCTCGTCCTCCGCTGCAGGATGCCGAAGTGCAGCAAAGCGACGGCCTCAGAACGCGTGTCGCGTTGCTCGCGGTGAATCAGAATCGACTGCTCGTAGCACCGTTCGGCCGCTTTGATCAGGCCCAGGTTCGAGAAGACATTGCCCAGCTCTCCCAGCGTCAGACCTTCCCCTGAGCGGTGGCCGATGTGCCGGAAGCACTCAATCGCCTGCTCGCAAAGCGTTTGGGCGAGCTTCGCGTTGGCGCCGCGGTTTGCGTCCGCTCCCGCACGGCGCAACGCGTCCGCGTGATCGAATCCGGTGACCAGCGTTGAATACTCAAGCCATCGGCGTTCTGAAGCACCGTACTGGTAATGTCTTTCGAGATGTTCGGCGGCGCGCTGAAGGTAGAGCCTGCGGGCGTCCGACATGCTGTCATCCCCCGGGGCCGCGCCAGCTTGGGCCCTGTTCGCGTGCTCAGCCAGCTCGAGCGCATAAGAGTCCGAAGCGTGCCGCTGAATGGTCGCAACTCCGAAATCGTCGCGTACGGTCTCCGGCGCCCGCCCACCGGCCAGAGCTTCAATGACTTTGAAAGCGATCGCGTGCAGCCGCGCGCGGTCGCCGGGAAGCTGGAGCTGGTACGCCGCGTCACGAAGCAAAGCGTGACGGAATAGATATGCCGTTTCCGCGGAGGTCACGATTGGCTCTGCCCTGAGGAAGCGAAGGCGAAGCGCCGAAGGCGCTTCGCCTTGCGAGTCGAAGGGTAGGCGGCGTCGCGGAGGACGGCGTGGCGAAAGTAGGCAGGTTCGGCGTTCTGAGTCATGAGGGGAATGACCGCATGCTACTGCAAGATGAGTTGCGAGCGATTTCATGCGCGTCCTTTGAGACTCCTTCCGACAATTCCGGGATGTGCCGACCGTGCGGAGACCGACGCTTGGTGAACTCCCTGGGCCGGTCCATCGCGATCCTTGCGGCCTGGATACCCTGGGTCGCCGGTTGTGCCGGAAGCGAGGGCTCGGTGCGGGAGGAGATCCAGGTCCACAGCGGCGGCAACACGCTCGGAGGCGTTCTCGAACTGCCTCCGGGCCCCGGGCCGCACCCTACGATCGTGATCGTTCCGGGGTCGGGGCCGGCGACGCGAGAGTTCCCGATGTACGCCGAACTGGCGCGGCACTGGGTCTCGCGGGGATTCGCGGTCCTGCGCTACGACAAGCGCGGCACGGGGGCGTCGACCGGGGACTGGACGCGCGAGACGTTTCGCGAGCGCGCCGACGACGTCCTGGCCCTGACGGCTCACTTGCGCGGCCGGAAGGACATCCGCGCCGACGGCGTCGGACTCTGCGGCCACAGCCAGGGAGGATGGATCGCTCCCCTCGCGGCCTCCTCCAGGCCGGATGAGCTCGCCTTTCTCGTCATCCTCGCCGGCGCAGCGGTGACGCCTGCCGAGCAGGATCTGTCCAGCACACGACACCGCCTGCTCCGGTCCGGATTCGACGACGCGTCGGCGGAAGAGGCCGTGGCGTTGAAGCGCGCGCTTCATGCGCTCGTCCGGCAGGGGAAAGTGGAGGAGGCCGAGGTTGCGCGGTTGCTGGAAGGAGCCTCGCGCAATGCCTGGTATCCGCAGGTCTTTCCGCCCGATCTCAAGGTCGACGCCCTCTGCAGCCTCATGCGCTACCTCGGACTGATCATGGATCACGCGCCGCGCCCCGTTCTCGAGCGCATCTCCTGTCCGGTACTGGCCGTGTTCGGCGAAGCGGACCCGTTCGTGGACCTCTCGGAAAACGCAGGACCGATGGAGGAGTCCCTTCGGCGAGGAAGCCGCGACGTGACGATCCTCAGGGTTCCCGGCGCCGGGCATCGCCTCGAGCCCGCGGGCACGAACTCAAGCGGGTTTGCCGCAGGAGCACTCGAGGCATTGGACGCCTGGCTGGATGCGCGGGTGAAGCGCTGAGATTCGGGGCCGGGTCCTGGCTCGGCATTCTCAGCTGCGCGACCGGCCCTTCGATCGCCTTGAACGCCAGCCGGTGCAGCCGCGCGCGATCGCCGGGGAGCTGGAGTTGATAGGCCCCATCGCGCAGCAGCGCGTGACGGAGCAAGTACGCGGTTTCCGAGTTCATGGCATCGGCTCGTCAAAAGGCGTCACGACTGCGGCGAGGCAGGTCTTTCTCATGTCCTCAAGCTCGAATTCCAGCTGGCGGAGGTCGCCGCATTCGCGCAGCAGCGCCGATCCCCGCCGCCAGAGCTCGCGGCCCTCGGCGGGCCGGCCGCGCTGGAGCCGGACGAGGCCAAGGGCGCAGGAGCTGGCTCCCTGGAAGCGCACGTCCCGGGTCTCGATCAGGATGGCGAGGGACTCTTGCAGAAGCTGCTCCGCTTCTTCGAGCCGGCCCGCGGCGCGATGCATCGTTGCCAGCGCACCCAACGAGATGCCCACGGACCGGCGATTGCCGATCCGGCGGTGAATCGCCAGAGCCTCCTCGTGAGTCCGCAGCGCCTCCTCTTCGCGCCCCGTTGCGGCGAAGAGATTGGCAAGGCCGCCCAGCGTCGTTCCCTCGCCGAGTCGGTTACCGACCTCCCGTTGGATGGCGAGCGCTTCCCTGAACGCGGCCTCGGCCGGTTCCATCCGGCCGTCGTTCCGGTAAAGGCTGGCGAGTTGGGACAGCGCCGTGCCCTCGAAGCGGCGGCTCCCGATCTCCCGGTGGATTGCGAGGGCGCGCTGCAGGCAGCGTTCGGCCTCGGGGACGCGCCCGGTGTTCGAGTAGACCGCCGCGACGTTGCCCAGGGCGATCGCCTCCGTCCGGCGATCGCCCACCTGCCTCAGGATGGCGATCCCCTTCCCAAACGTCTGCTCCGCCCTTTCCCAGCGCCCCGTCGTGGTTAAGAAGTAGATCAGGTTGGCCAGCAGCATCCCCTCCGCCTTCCGATTTCCGACCTCCCGGTGAATTGCCAGCGCGACCCCGAACAGCCGCTCCGACTCCTCGATGCGGCCCGTGCTCTGCAGCAGCGACGCCAGGTTCGTCAGAACCACCCCTTCGGAGCGCCGATCCCCCGTCTCCCGGTGGATCGCCTGCGCCTGCCCGAACAGGCGCTCCGCTTCCCTCGGCCGCCCGGTCTCCCGGTAAATCTGCCCCAGGATGCCCTGCGAGACTCCCTCCATCCGGCGGTCCCCCGCTTCCCGATGGCACGCCAGCGCTCGCTCGCACGCCCGCTCGGCGGCCGGCATGCGGCCGGCTTCTCCATGCAGGGCGGCCACGTTGGAGAGGATGACGCCTTCGACGCGCCGGTCGCCCGAGGCCGCCGCGGTTCCGAGGGCGCGCTCGAAGAGGCTCTCCGCGACCGCGTCTTTGGAGTCTTCCTGCCAGGCGACCCCCGCGCGCCGCAGCGATTCCACCGATTCGAGGCCTT
>WSZJ01000219.1:0-1209 GCA_009773755.1 Planctomycetota bacterium
CCTCGCGCACGGAGGCGTCCGCGTCAACAAGCCCCGCGAGGAACGCGTCGATGTCGGCCAGCCCCTCCGAGGATTCGAGCCCCTGGAGCGCTCTCGCCCGCACGAGAGGGCTCGTGTCGCCCAGCGCGCGCCGGAGCACGCTCCCGTGCGCGCGGTCGCGCAGCGCGCCAAGCGTACGAACCGCGAGGAGACGGACGGAGGCGGCTTCGTCGTCCGTCGCATCAACGTACAGCGCCGCGTATCGCGCTGCCTGCGGCTCCAGCGAGGCCAGAATCTGGCACCTGTTTTCATCGTCCGCCTCGCGCGCGAACTGCCCCGCCACATCCTGAAGGTAGGCCTGGTCGCGATGCCGCAGATGCCACTCGTGCGCCGCCCGTCGCTCCCACGCCTCGTCGCTCTTCAGCGCCCGACCCATCAGACCGCGCGTGTCCAGCGCCCCGTCGCTTTTGAGCGCCGCCAGCGCCACGCGCCTCGCCGTCGCGTCGAGCTTGTCCCACGCCTCCACGAGGGAAGCGCGCCCTTCACGCGACCGCGCCAGAACGACCGCGGCTTCGACGCGCACCCCCGGCGAAGGATCCGCCAGCAGCCCCGGCGCCGCCTCCGCCGCCTCGAGCGGATCCGCCCGGTCCAGCGCGTTCAGCGCCAGATACCGCACGTCCGCGTCCTTGCTCTTCAGCAGCCGCACCAGCGCCGGCGCCGTGCGCTTGTCCCCCGCCCGCGACAGGATCACCGCGTATTCGGCCTCCATTCCTTCGTCCGCGCGTTCGAGCCGCTTCGCAATCGCCGCCCACCCCGGCGGGCCCAGCGCCTCGACGCCGGCGAGGATTTCGGCGAAGCGTTCCTGGTTGGCGGCGCCGGCCATGCCGCGGAGGGCCTCGGCGCGGACAAGGTAGCGCTCGACGTCGGCGTCGATGTTGAGTCCTGCCTCCGCGGCCGCCCGGAGCGCGCGGGCGCCGAGGACGGAATTCGGGGAGTCGAAGAGGCCACGGACGGATGAGGCGTCGGCGGCTCCCCCGATTTTCGCGAAGAGGTCGAGGCCGAGTTCTGCGGTGTCCGAAGAGGCGAGCATGGCGCGCATTTCCTCGCGGTACTCGGGGCTTCCCGTCGCAGCGATCGCGATCGCCGCCGCGCGCCGGACTTCCGGCGTACTGTCCGACACGAGCCGCCGCACCGCCGTGGGATCACGCTTCGCGGCCGATTCGCAAGCCG
>WSZJ01000219.1:1280-17727 GCA_009773755.1 Planctomycetota bacterium
CGTCCTTCGCCGCCGCATCCAGGGCCGCCCCTTTCCGGAGCCCGCGCGCCGCGGCCTCGCGCACCGCCCAGTTCGAATCCGCCATCGCCGTCACCAGCCCCGGTTGAGCCGCCTCGCTTGCGATCCCCGCCAGTGCACGCGCCGCTTCCCGCCGCGTCTCCCACTCGGCGTCGCCGAGGACGCGCGTCAGCGCCGCGACTGCAGGGTCGCCGATCCGGGAGAGCGCGGCGACCGCCGCCTTCCTCCGGCCGGCGTCGTCCGAGCGAAGCTCATCGATGCGCGATGCGATGGCGAGATCGTCGGCTGTCTGGCCGAAGGCTGCCGCTGCTGAAAATAAAAACATCGGTAGCAGAAGCCGCTTCATCGACGCTCCAGCCGCTTCCAGGCTTCGGGAAGCGCTTCCACCACGTCCTCTGCCGTCATTCCCGTCGGGCCGAGGCGTTCCTGCGCGAGGTCGCCGGCGAGGCCGTGCGCGTGGACCGCGAGAACGGCGGCGTCGAAGGGGTCCATTTTCTGCGCGAGGAGGGCTGCGGCCACGCCGGCGAGTACATCGCCCGTGCCGCCGCGCGCGAGGCCGTGGGAGCCGGTCGAGTTGACGAAGAGGCGTTCACCGTCGGTCACGATCGACTGTGCTCCCTTGAGGACGACAATCACGCCGTGTTCCTTCGCGTACGCCACCGCGACTCCGCGCCGGTCCGCCTGCACGTCGTCGCGCGTCCGGCCCGACAGCCGCGCCATCTCTCCCGGGTGCGGCGTGAGCACCGCGTCGCGCCGCAGCTTCTTCAGGTCCAGCGCTTTGGCGGCAAGAATGTTCAGCGCATCCGCATCGTAAACGACCGGCGATTTCGCGGAGTCGATCAGGAGCCGCAGCGTTCGCAGCGCCCCCTCGGTTTTTCCCATCCCGGGCCCGATCGCCACCGCCGTCGCGGGCTCCATCACCGCGCGCATTTCATCGGCTGTGGCGTCCAGCGTCCCGTCCGGAGTCTCCGTCAGCGGCTTGACAAGCGCCGAAGGAAGCCGCGCAGCCGCCGGCAGGTAAACGCTCCACGGCACCGCCAGCTCCACCAGCCCCGCGCCGCTTCGCAACGCCGCCGCCGCGGCGAGCATCGGCGCCCCCGACATTCCGACGCTTCCGCCCACGATCAGCGCGCGGCCGAAGTCGCCCTTATGGGCGTCGGCGCGGCGGGCGGGAAGCGCGGGAACGAAGCGGACTTCCTTCATGCGCGCCATGATACGGGACGCTTGGCGCCCCGGCGACCGCCCGGGCTACTTGGATTCGCCGTACCTTCTGACGACTTTCAGCGACTCTTTGAGTTTCACCGCTTTCGTGGTTTTCGGAGCTCCGGCAAGTATCGGCGTGTACTCGATCGTCTGGTCGACTTCGAGCTCGATCGAAATCGGCGCGTGCGACACGAAATTCAGCACGAAGCGCCCCTTCAGTGCGAATGTCCCCTTGCCGCGGCCGCGGATCGCCGTCGGCGGGGTGTGGTCGTCCACGACGTCCTTACCGGTGAACACCAGAGTCGCGATGTTTCCGTCCAGCTTCAGCTCCCCATCTCCCACGGCCTGCCAGCAGGGGAGGGCGCCCTGTGGAAGGGTCTTGGCGTACGTTTCGGCGATTTTCTCCGGCGTCGGGCCGAGCGTTCCGCAAAGCGAGGCCAGCGAAACGCGAAGGAACGGGCCCACGTCCAGGTTACGCGCAGTGGTTCCAGGCTTCATCGGGGCTACCGGCAGCAACGATCTTGCGGGTTCCCACCCTGCACGCCCCAGGATTGCAATGGTCGAGTCGCTCGCATTGCCCTTCAGGAGCACGGGTGTCGTGGACCTGCCGCTCCAGTCCATCTCCGAGAGGATTTCTGAGTCTTCGGTCCGCGTTGCGCTTGGCGGATCGCTGCCGATTGTGAGCTGCGATTTTTCGTAGTGCCTCCGGATAACTGGCTTTCCACCTGGTTGTGCCTTTTGTTCGCACGTCTGAGTCCACAATTCGTACAACGAGAATTCTGTACGGCCGCTGCCCGGTCCGAGCGAATTCCCGTCCTTGTCAAGTCCCTCGCTTCGGAAGTCGACGGACTGGGTCACTTCCAGACTCTTGTCCCAATTGAAATCCACGCTCAGGCGCACCGCTTCTTCGGCGACGGCCGTCGCGGCGGCGGACATCAGGATCAGCAGCCCTGCTCTCATCGGAATTTCCTCATTTCCAGTTTTTCGCGAATTTCCACTCCTCTCTCCACGCCTTCGTCCCCAGCTCGTCGTTCGCCTTGTTCTCCCGCTTCGCGGACCACGTAAGCTCCGAAGGCCGGTTCTTCGTCACGATCCACTTCAGCGATCCTTTGATTTCGACTTTCCCGTTGCCGTCGTCCACGGCGCCCGCGAACTCGATCGTGGCTTCAGTCTTGGTCACGGCCGTGATCTTCGCCGACACCTCGCAGCCGTGCCCCGCCTCGCCGCCGTTTTTCATGTCCTTCAGGAGGCCGTCGAAGCCCGACGTGAAAATGCCGCCGACGATTCCGGTGGCCATCAGGCGGTGGAATTGGCAGATCCGGGCTTTGGAAACCTTCCACTCCTCGTTCGGTTTCACGGGTCCCGCGGGGAGCAGGAGCGTCAGCGGTTCGATCGGCCCCTTCGCCAGAAAGTCCTCCACCGGACGCGGGAGCTTTCCCTTCGACACCGTCACCGTGCACGCGGGTTCGTCGGCCTTCGCCTCCAGCTTCGCCGTCGCCCCTTCCTGGCCCGCCGCTTCTCCGCCTCTCCCGATCATCGAGACCTTCGCCGAGCTCCACGTCCGCTTCAGCGCCGTCGGGAGCCCCTCGGCGTCCGCTTCGCAGACATCCATCCATGCTTCGCGAAGCGACCATCCGTCTTTCACGAGCGGCCGGCCGATTCCGGGCTCCTTCTTGTCATCCCCTCCGCTGCCCGTCATGTCTGCGGACAATTCGACTTTCCACGACTGGCCCTTGGTGAGCTTGAGCTTCAGGTCGACGGTTTCCTGGGCGGAAGCGGCGGCCGTGAAGAACAGGAAAACGGCAGTTACGGAGTGGCGCATGGGGCCTCGCATGAAGAGGGAGGCGTTGATCACACCAGACTCCGCCCCCCGCCGTCACTTTGAATTCGCGGCAAACCTCGCATCCGGGAATCCGTCGCGGTCGTCGTCCCGCAGCCACTTCAGCTTCGCGCCGTACGCGTCCTCCAGGTTCGTGAGCGCGAACGATTTCACCTTCACGCCGTCCGGGTTTACGACCATCCCCTCGATGCGCGCGGGGATGCGGAACAGCCACTCGGGGTTGAGGCGCTCGGGGCCGGTGTCCTGGCCGGCGACGATGAAGTTGTCCGCGATCTTGCCGTCGCCGTCGACGTCGCAGGGGAGGTCGTCGCAGGAGAAGAGGACGAGGCCGCGCAGAAAGGCGAGGATCGCTTCGCGGTCGTCTTCGCTCATCGCGACATAGGCTTTCGACGAAGCGTCGGCCTCGCCGCCGTGGCGGCGGATGGCTTCGTCGAGGTCGAGCGAAGCGCCGTCGTGCCCGTAGGGCGCGCCGGAGCCGACGCCCCACAGCGGCGCCGTGCGGAATTTCTTGAGGATCGATCCGTCGAACTGCATCTGGTGGAACGCGGGGCCGACGTCGTGGTGGGCGAAGTCGGAGTAGACGCCGCGGATCGTGAACGACTCGCGCTTGAGCGGGTCGCGTTTTTCGACGCGGCCTTCGAGCCTTCCTGTTTGCGGATTCGGCGCAACATTCAAGTTGAAGAAGCGCCGGTCGCCGAGGTATCGCTTCGTGTAATCCTTGTTCCCGGCGTCCCCCGCTTCAAGGTGCCAGTCCGGCACGTGGCAAGACGTGCAGCCGGCCGAGGTCATGAGTTTGCGGCCCGTTTCGCGAAGCGCCGTCCGCGTTTTCTCGGCGGGGGAGGGGTGATTCATCTGGAACCACTCGATCAGGTCGAGGTCGCCAGAGGTGATCTCCTCGAGCGTCCCGTCGCGGTCAGGATCCTCCCTGGAGACGCCGCGCGCGTCCTTCACGACGCCGCGGTCGCGCGTCCGGCCGCTGATGAATTGCGGCATGCCTGGCACGGAGATGCCCGCGAGACCGTCGTTATTCGGTTCTTCGGAAAGGATCGGATCGTACGCCTGCAAGCCGGTGTGCATGTCGTACGCGTTCGCCGAAAACGCGCGAAGCGTCGAGGCCACCGCGCCCTTGCGGTGCCCCCATCCGAAAATCTGGAACTCGATCGTGTACCCCGCGACGCCGTCGTCCGTCAGGTTGCGCGCCCACGAGATCCGCTTCCCGTCCGCGTCCACGTAGTGAATGAGGCAGATCGGGTTGATGTCCGGCTTGCCGTTCTTGTCGAGGTCGCCGTAGGCACCGAAGTCCACGCTCACATGCTCGCCGTCGATCCCCGGCGTCAGGTTTTCCACCACGGCGCGCACCCGGTCGGCCTCGCCCTTCGCGATCCACCCGTCCCGGTTCAGGTCGCCCTTTTCCAGGATCTTGAGCCGAAGCTGCCACCCCAGCGTTTCCTGCAGCCCCGACCCGAACGTGTGCGTCGTGTTCCGCCCCGTCCCGCCGTTCTTGAAGAACGTCACGCCCGCGCCGCCGTCCCGGAACGGCACGTTGTGGCACATCGTGCAGCTCGCGACATGGTCACGCGTCATGATCTTCGAGGTCTGGTCCTCGAGTACCAGCCCCGCCATCTTCCCCGCCTCCCCGAACGCCCCGTCCGCCGCGCTGAACTCGCGGATGAATTCCTCACGGCCGCGCTGGTACGCCATCCAGGGGTCATTCTTGAAAAGCCACCCGGTCGTGCCTTCTTCGCCGTCCCAACCCGCGCTCACTGCGCGCACCCGCGGACACTTGATCGAGCGCCCCGACAGATCCTTCGGCTTCTTGATCGGGTCGTCGTTCGAATTCCCAGGTCTCTCCGGTGACGGAACGAGGTCGTCCGAGAACGACGAAAGGGAAACCAGCGCACAGATGGAAGCGGCGCCGGCTAGGCAGGCGAGTTTCTTGAGCATGGGCATGACTGTTCTGGCTCCGATGTGCACGTGTATTCGAGAGATTAGACGCAGATCCTGGTAAGGCGTTCGCGAGAACCTTGGCGGCTGGCGGAGGCTGGCGGAAGCTGGCGGAAGCGGAAGCTGGCGGAAGCTGGCGGAAGCTAAGTGCTCTTCCTCCCAGGACGATCTTGATCGATGTGGTTGTTAGCCTCCGCAGCTTCCGCCAGCCTCCGCAGCCTCCGCGCGCCTCCGCCCTTACGGCGGCGAGGTGGGCATGATCCTCACGTACTCCTCTTCCTTCCCCGCTGGAACAGCCACCAGCACCAGGTCGTCCGTCATCTCGTCCTTCCTCAGGATCTTCCGGAACTTCGTCACCCACTGGCCTTTCTGCAGGTGTCCCTTCAACCTCGAAAGCCCCTTCACGTCCTCGGCCGGCGCCTCGCGGTTCGCGTACCACTCGTAGCTCGCGCCGTTGAAGGATTTGTCGGGATCCTTGACCTTGACGATCGAGCCCTTGGCCGCGTCGTAGCGTTCGCGCATCGACTTGATCACGATCTTGGTGTTGTCGTCGTCGGGGTTGCCTTTCGCTTTCTTGACCTCCTCCTTGTACGACTCCACCAGCTCGTCGATCGTGACGACCTTGTGGCCGTCGGGAAGCGCGCCGAGCCCCATCTGGCCGTAGTTCTTGAGCGGGTCCTCGACGACCGAGAGCTCGCCGTCGCCGAGTTTCTTGGCCCATTCGAGCTTCGTCGTCTCGTAGCGCGGGTCCTTCGCCTTCTTCTGGTTCACCCAGTCGGTTCGCTGCTGCAGCTCAGCCTGCTGGTCCGCGTTTGCCGAGCAGCCGAGCATGTAGGTGAGCCACATCACGCGGTAGCTGTGCATCCACGAGAGATCGCCCTCGAGGTCCATCTGCTTCGCGGACTGCACATAGAAGAGCGCGTCGGTCTGGTCCTTTACGGAAAGCGCCGTGATGCGCAGGGGGTAGATGCACTTCGCGCTCGCAAACGTGAACCGCGTCGGCGTGACTTCCCCTGAATACTCCCCCTTCGCCCCCTTCTTCATCTGCTTCGGATCGATCTTCATCACCGTGAAGAACCACTTCTTCGTAATGTAGAAATCCAGCGTCCCCTTGTCGCCCGAGTAGACGTACTGGTTTTCCTTCAGCCAGTCGTACAACCCGTTCGCCTGCTCCGCGACGATGATCTTGTAGTCGAGCGAGCCGACGACCCCCGCTTCGAGCACCTTCACGCCGTGCCCGTCGTTTTTCTTGTCCTCCAGGCCCAGTGCGCCCGCGCCACCGCCGCTCTTCAGTCCACCCCGCGCCCTCCGCGAGCCGCCCATCTCCCAGATGCCGTCGGGAAGCGGCATCAGAATGGTGTAGATCGCGAGGTCCTTGAAGAAGTCGCGCGGCATTTCGTCGAGCTTGGGCTGCGACGGCGTCGGGATCACCATGCCGAAGTCCACCGCGTTCCCCTCGAACTTCGGCTGCACCGTGAACGCCTCGACCTTCCGCTCCTCGTCCCACGCGATGAACGCTTTCTGCCCCGGCTGGTTGATGTCCTTCTCCTGCGCAGCGAAATAGCAGCACGCCGCGTCCGCCTTCGGGGCAGGGAAGCGGCTCGCGACGAGCGCGCCCGTTCCGAGCGCCGCAACCGCAGCCGCGCCTGCCAGCCATGCTTTCGCAATCATGAGACTCCCTCTCATTGTGGATCGCCGATTTTCCGAAGCGCCTCTCCGGCCGCGACACGCAGCTCCGGATCCGACTGTGCCGATTTCAGCGCCTCTCGCGCATCGCGTGCCGCAGGCCCGATTTCGCCGAGCGCCCACGCGGCCCAGCCGCGGTGGGGGGCTTTCGATCGGAGGAGGGCGGTGAGAGCCGGAACGGCCTCGGCGCCGAGCTTGGCGATCTCTTCCGCGGCAGCGATTGCCGTCTGGGTGGATTCGCCCGTCATCAGGTAGATCAGGATGGGGATGGCGGCCGGCCCCTGCTTCGCCAGGCCGCTGACCGGCTCACCTTCAGGGGCGCTGCTCCTGAACGCGAGCACGGCGCCGCACCCATCTTCTGCCGGTCCATCGATGGATTCGCCAGACCTATCGGACCCCCCCTCCTTGGTGGCGCAACCCGCCACAACAACGAGAAGTCCGAGCATTGCGGCGATGCTGAGCGGCCTCATTTGGTGGGGGTTGTTGATTTGGGATTTGGAGTTGGAGTTGGAGTTGGAGTTGGGATTTGTCTTGGCCGTTTTTCTACTGCCCTTCGACTCGCTTCGCTCGCTCAGGGCGTAGTCCCCTTCGCTCGCTGCGCTCGCAAGGGGACTACGGAGGCGACGTCGGCATGATCCGGACGTACTCCTGCTCCCTCCCCTTCGCCACCGGCACGAGCACCAGGTCGTCCGTCATTTCTTCTTTCCGCACGACCCGCCTGAACTTCGTCAGCCACTGCCCCTTCTGCAGGTGCCCCTTCAACCTCGTCAGCCCCTTCACGGCCTCCTCGGGCGCGTCCCGGCGCGGGTAATAGACGTACCGGCTGCCGATCGGCGACTTCTCCGGATGCGCCATCTTGACGATGTCGCCTTTCGAGGACCCGAACTCCCGCTCGATGCGGGCCAGGCCGGAAGTCACCTCGTGCGGATCCTGTGGATACTTCGTCTTGAGGAACTCGCGTGCTTCCTTGATGAGCGTCTCCATGGAGATCACTTCATCGCCATCCTGCAGTGGCGCTCCCCCGGCCTGCGGCCAGAGGCGGACGGGGTCGTCGAGCACGGACAGGTCGGAGTCAGCCAGTTTCCGGGCCCACTCCAGCTTCGTCGTCGTGAACCCGGAATCCTTTTCCCACTGCTCGGCGCCCCACTTCAGGTACGCGTCCAGCTCCTGCTGCTGGTCGTCGGTGATCGAGCACCCCTGCATATACGTGAGCCACATGATCCGGTACGACGGCATCCAGGTCATGTCGCCCTCGAGATCCATCTGCTGAGGGGCCTGCACGTAGAAGAGCGCGTCGGTGGACTCCTTGACGGACACCTGCGTGATCTTGAGCGGGTAGACGCAGACTTCGCAGGCAAACGTAAAGCGGGTCGGCGTGACCTCACCGGAATAGACGCCATCCGCTTTCTTCTTCATCTGTTTCGGGTCGATCTTCATCACTGTGAAGAACCATTTCTTGCGGATGTAGAAGTCCAGGGTCTCTTCGTTTCCTGAGTAGGCGTACTTGTTCTCCTTGAGCCAGTCGAAGAGCCCCGACGCCTGTTCGGCGACGATGACCTTGTAATCCAGCGAACCTACGACGCCCGACTCGAGAACTTTCACACCGTGCTTGTTCCCGGCCGGGTCTTTGACGGGCGCCGATTCCTCCCCGCCGGTGGTTCCGATTCCGATGCCGGAGTAGATTTCGAAGTGAACCGGCTCCGGGAGCGGAAGCAGAATGGTGAAGATCGCGAGGTCCTTGAAGAAGTCGCGCGGCATCTCGTCGAGCTTCGGCTGAGCGGGGGTCGGGATCACCATGCCGAAGTCGAGGGCGTTCCCCTCAAACCTCGGCTGCACCGTGAACGCCTCGACGCGCCGCTCGGGATCCCACTGGATGAACGCCTTCTGGCCGGGCTGGTTGATGTCCTTTTCCTGCGCGGCGAAGTAGCAGCAAGCCGCGCCCTCATCAGCCGTTTTTCCGTTGGGATTTGGGGTTGGAGTTGGGATTTGGAGTTGTCGTTGATGTTTTTCTACGGAGGCGAAGTAGGCATGATCCTCACATACTCCTGCTCTTTCCCCGCCGCCACCGGCACCAGCATCAAATCATCCGCCATCTCATCCTTCCGGATGATCTTCCTGAATTTCGTCACCCACATCCCCTTCTGCAGATGCCCCTTCAGCCGCGCCAGCCCCTTCACGTCTTCGTCCGGCGCCTCGCGCGCCGGATTCCACATCCACTGCGAGCCCGTGAACTGCCCGTTCGGATTCGCGACCTTGACGATCGCGCCCTTCGACGCCGGATACATCTGCTCGAGCTGCTTGAGCCGCCCCTTCGCGTACTCGTCGTTTTTCCCTTCCTTCGACTTCTCGTAATCGTCCCAGACCGTCTTCAGGAATTCCTCCTGCGTCACGACCTTGTCCCCCTTCGCCATGTTCCCGCCCCCCATCTGGGCGTAGTTCCGAAGCGGCTCCTCGAGCACGGCGACGTCCTCGTCCCCGAGCTTGCGCGCCCACTCGAGCTTGGTGGTTTCGTACTTCGGGTCCTTCTTCATCTTGGCCTGGACCCACTGGTTGCGCTGGTTCAGTTCGGTCTGCTGGTCCGGATTCGCCGAGCAGCCCAGCATGAACGTCAGCCACATGACGCGCCAGCTGTGCATCCAGGACAGGTCGCCCTCGAGGTCCATCTGCTGCGGCGCCTGCACATAGAAGAGCGCGTCGGTCTTGTCCTTCACGCTGATCTGCGTGATCTTGAGCGGGTAGACGCATCTGTCCGACGCGAACGTGAACCTCGTTGGCGTCACCTCGCCGGAGTACTCGCCCTTCGCCCCCTTCTTCATCTGCTTCGGGTCGATCTTCATCACCGTGAAGAACCACTTCTTCCTGATGTAGTGATCCAGCGTCGACTGGTCGCCCGAATAGACGTAGTTGTTCTCTTTCAGCCAGTCGAACAGCCCGTCCGCCTTCTCGGCGACGATGATCTTGTAGTCGAGCGAGCCCACGACGCCCGCTTCCAGCACCGTGACCCCCTGGTCCTTCTTCAACTCCTTCCTCAATCTCCCGCCGCCGCCTCCCGCCATCGCGGTGGCCGGCGACGCGTCTTCCATCGGCCGCGCGATGAGGTCGACCCAGATCGGCTGGGGAAGCGGCATGAGGATCGTGTAGATCGCCAGGTCCTTGAAGAAGTCTCGCGGCATCTCGTCGAGCTTCGGCTGCGACGGCGTCGGGATCACCATCCCGAAATCGACCGCGTTCCCCTCGAATTTCGGCTGCACCGTGAACGACTCCACCTTGCGCTCCGGGTCCCACGTCACGAACGCCTTCTGCCCCGGCTGGTTGATGTCCTTCTCCTGCGCCGCGAAATAGCAGCACGCCGCGTCGGCCTGCGGGGCGGGAAAGCGGCACGCGACGATCGCGCCCGTGCCGAGCGCCGCCGCGGCGGCCCCGGCGATCCAGAGTTTCTTCATCGGTTCGGCTCCTTTACTTCTCGATTCTCAGAAGTGCTTCCGCCGCCACCTGCCGGAACGCCGGCTCCTTGCCCGCGTCGCGGATCCCCGCCGAAGCCGGTTTCGCAGCAGCTCCGATCTGTCCCAGCGCCCAGATGGCCCAGTTGCGCCCGTGCGCCGCCTTCGACCGCACAACCCGGTCCAGCGCCGGCACTGCGTCCGCGCCCATCGAGACCAACGCATCGGCTGCCTTCATCGCCACAGGCGTGTCGTCCCCCGTGAGCTGCCAGACCAGGAACGGAAGCGCCTCCTTGCCGCCCTTCGCCAGCGCGCTGGCCGCGGTCTTCGGGTCGGTCGCCTCGGCTTCGCGCGCCTTGATGACCCATTCGTAGTTCGTGGAGTCGGAGGGCGGAGGTGTCGAAGCTCCACCGCTGCCGTTCGCGGATTTGTTTTCCGACTCGCAGGCGGCCAATGCGACCACCATCAGCCCGGTAACGATCCAGGTTCTCACATGCGATTTCACGTTTGCCCCCTCGTAATTGGTTTCCAGCCTCCGCAGCCTCCGCAGCCTCCGCAGCCTCCGCAGCCTCCGCAGCCTCCGCAGCCTCCGCAGCCTCCGCAGCCCCTCCGCCAGCCTCCGCCAGCCTCCGCCAGCCTCCGCCAGCCTCCGCCAGCCTCCGCCAGCCTCCGCCAGCCTATTCAACCACGGGCCCTTCGACTCGCTTCGCTCGCTCAGGGCTTCGTCCCCCTTGCTCGCTTCGCTCGCTACGGGGGACTCGTGGGCATGATCCGAAGATACTCCTGCTCTTTCCCCGCAGCTACCGGCGTCAGCACAAGATCGTCCGTCATCTCGTCCTTCCGCAGGATCTTCCGGAACTTCGTCACCCACTGGCCCTTCTGCAGGTGCCCCTTCAGTCGCGCCAGCGCCTTCACGTCCTCAGCCGGCGCCTCGCGGGCCGGATACCACATGTACTGAGGCGGTCCCTGTTGTCCTTCGCGACCCATCTTCACGACCATCCCCTTCTCCGGCGCGTACATCTGCTCGAGCTGTTTCAGGCGGTTCTTCGCGTATTCGTCGTTCGAGGAACGGTTCTTTTCGTATTCGCTCCAGACTTCCTTCAGGAAGTCCTCCCTCGTGATCGCCTTGTCGTTCGCCGGCAGGCCGCCCGTGCCGAGCTGCGCGTAATTGAGCGCCGGATCCTCGAGCACGGCTATGTCGTCGTCGCCCAGCTTGCGCGCCCATTCGAGCTTCGTCGTCTCGTATTTCGGGTCCTTCGCCTTCTTGGCGGACACCCACTGATTCCGCTCCTGCAGCTCGCGCTGCTGGTCGGCGTTCGCGCCGCAACCCAGCATGAACGTCAGCCACATCACGCGATAGCTGTGCATCCACGAGAGGTCGCCCGGCAGATCCATCTGCCTGGCGGCCTGCACATAGAAGAGCGCGTCGGTCTGCGTCCTGACGCTGAGCTGCGTGATCTTGAGCGGGTAGACGCACTTGTCCGTCGCGAACGTGAAGCGCGTCGGCGTGACCTCACCGAGGTATGAGCCGTCGGCGTTCTTTTTCATCTGCTTCGGGTCGATCTTCATGACGGTGAAGAACCACTTCTTCGAAATGTAGAAGTCCAGCGTCCCTTTGTCCCCCGAGTAGACGTAGCTGTTTTCTTTCAGCCAGTCGAAGAGGCCGCTTGCCTGCTCGGCGACGATGATCTTGTAGTCGAGCGAGCCGACCACGCCGGCCTCCAGGACGGTCACTCCCTTTTCCTTTTTCTCCATTGCGTCCAGGGCTGCCCCAGGCGCTGCCGACCGTTTGCCTCCAAAGACACGACCCTTCTCTCTCTCCCCATCCAGCCCGGTCCAGATGCGCTGGGGGAGGGGCATGAGGATCGTGTAGATGGCGAGGTCCTTGAAGAAGTCGCGCGGCATTTCGTCGAGCTTGGGCTGTGCGGGCGTGGGGATCACCATTCCGAAATCCACCGCGTTACCTTCGAATTTCGGCTGCACGGTGAACGACTCGACCTTGCGTTCCTCGTCCCACGTGATGAACGCCTTCTGCCCGGGCTGGTTGATGTCCTTTTCCTGCGCCGCGAAATAGCAGCACGCGGCGTCAGCCGCGGGAGTTCTGAATACCGCCGTCGCAACCAGGCTGGCGCCGACGGCCACCACTGCGCCTGCGCAGAGGAGCACTTTCTTCATGAGCCGTTCCTTTTCATTTTTCGTTTCTTGTTTTTCGTTTCATTGCAGTCGTCCGTGCGGGCCCTTCGACTCGCTTCGCTCGCTCAGGACAGTCCCCGCCAGTCGCCGGGCCGTGCCGGCCCGGCCTATGGCGGGGAAGTAGGCATGATCCTCACGTATTCCTGTTCCTTCCCCACCCCCACCGGCACCAGCACCAGGTCGTCCGTCATCTCATCCTTCCTCAGCACCTTCCGGAACTTCGTCACCCACTGCCCCTTCTGCAGGTGCCCCTTCAGCCGCGATAGCCCTTTCACGTCCTCGGCCGGAGCCTCGCGCGCCGGATACCACATCCACTGCGATCCCGTGAACTGCCCGTTCGGGTTCGCAACCTTGACGATCGCGCCCTTGGTGGGGGAGTACATCTGCTCCAGCTCCTTCAGGCGCGTTTTCGCGTACTCGTCGTTCTTGTTCTCCTTGCTCTTCTCGTAGTCGTCCCAGACCGTCTTCAGGAATTCCTCCTGCGTCACCATCCGGTCCCCGGCCGCCAGCGTGCCGCCGCCCATCTGCGCGTAATTCCGAAGCGGGTCTTCCAGGACCGCGATGTCCTCCTCGCCGAGCTTCCGCGCCCACTCGAGCTTGGTCGTTTCGTACCTCGGGTCCTTTTTCATCTTTGCCTGCACCCACTGGTTGCGCTGGTTCAGCTCCGTCTGCTGATCCGCGTTCGCCGCGCAGCCGAGCATGAACGTCAGCCACATCACCCGGTACGAGTGCATCCAGGACAGGTCACCTTCCAGGTCCATCTCCTGCGGCGCCTGCACGTAAAAGAGCGCGTCCGTCTTGTCCTTCACGCTGAGCTGCGTGATCTTCAGCGGGTAGACGCATTTGTCAGAGGCGAACGTGAAGCGTGTCGGCGTGACTTCGCCCGAGTACTCGCCCTTCGCCCCCTTCTTCATTTGCTTGGGGTCGATTTTCATCACCGTGAAGAACCACTTCTTCTTGATGTAGAAATCGAGCGTCGTCTGGTCGCCCGAATAGACGTACTTGTTCTCTTTCAGCCAGTCGAACAACCCGTTCGCGTCCGCGGCCGTGATGATCTTGTAGTCGAGCGAGCCGACCACGCCGCTCTCCAGGACGACCACGCCCTTGTCGGGGCTCCTCGGCGGCACGCGGCCGCCCGGCGCGCCGCTCTTCGCGGCCAGCACGTCTCCCCGGTCGGATTCCTCGTCAAAGGGATACAAGTGCAGGTCGACCCACATCGGTTGCGGAAGCGGCATGAGGATCGTGTAGATCGCGAGGTCCTTGAAGAAGTCGCGCGGCATCTCGTCGAGCTTCGGCTGGGCCGGCGTCGGAATCACCATCCCGAAGTCGACGGCGTTGCCCTCGAACTTCGGCTGCACCGTGAACGTCTCGAGTCGCCGATCCGGGTCCCACGTGATCAGCGTTTTCTGCCCCGGCTGATTGATGTCCTTTTCCTGCGCTGCAAAGTAACAGCACGCCGCGCCGGCCTCGGGCGCGGTGAAGCGAAGCGCGAGTATCGCGCCCGTCCCGATCGCCGCCGTCGCCGCCGCGCCCGCAAGCCATGTCCTCAGCTTCATGTGCCCCACTCCTTCTGTGCTAGGTTCCGATTTTCTGAAGCGCCTCTGACGCGGCGGTCTTGAGCGCCGGGTCTTTCCTCGCTTCCTGAAGCGCCGGCACCGCCTCCTTCGCGTCCTTTCCGATTTCTCCAAGCGAATGAGCCGCCCAGCCGCGGGCCTTCGGCGCGCCGGCCCGGAGTGCGCCGACGAGTTCCGGGACGGCGTCGCGTCCGATCTTCACGAGGACCTCGCTCGCCGACATCGCAACGACGGTGTCGTCGTCCGCGAGCAATTTCACGAGTTCGGGCACCGCCTCTTTCCCCTTCTTCGCCAGCCACTCGCGAGCTTCGGCGCGGTCGTCCGCGTCGTTCTCGCGCAGCTGAGTGATCCAGTGAGACACCGGCTCCTTGGCGGGGTCGGCGCACCCGCTGAGGGCCAGAGAGATGACGGCGACCAGTTTCCACGCAGATCCAGGGTTCATGGAACGATTCCTGTTCTCAACGCCCCGCCGCGCGGGTGTTTTCGTTTTTTGTTTTTCGTTTTTCGTTTTTTGTTTCGTTGTCGTTGCTACGGCGGAGAAGTGGGCATGATTCGTACGTACTCCTGTGCTTTCCCCGCAGCCACCGGCACCAGCACCAGATCATCCGTCATCTCGTCCTTCCTCAGAATCTTCCTGAACTTTGTCACCCACTGCCCCTTCTGCAGGTGCCCCTTCAGCCTCGACAACCCTTTCACTTCCTCCGCCGGCGCTTCGCGGTTCGGGTACCACATGTAGTCCGCCGACCACGCGCCCTGCGGATTGTCGACCTTTACGATCTGCCCCTTCGCAGCGCCGTGCGCCGTTTCCTCGCGCTTCGCCCACGCGTTGAATTCGTCCTTGTCGTTTCGCCCGGATTTCTCCCACTCTGCCTTCGTGGTCTTCAGGAACTCCTCGAACGAAATCGCCTTGTAGCCGGCGGGCATGTCGCCGCCGCCCATCTGCGCGTAGGACTTGAGCGGATCCTCAAGCACTGCGATCTCCGCTTCCCCGAGCTTCTTCGCCCACTCGAGCTTCGTGGTCTCGTACTTCGGGTCCTTCTTCTTCTTCGCGCTCACCCACGCGTTCCGATCCTGCAGCTCGCGCTGCTGGTCGTCGTTCGCGCCGCAGCCGAGCATGTAGGTAAGCCACATCACCCGGTAGCTGTGCATCCACGACAGGTCGCCTTCGAGATCCATCTCGTCGGCGGATTGCACGTAGAAGAGCGCGTCGGTCTGCGCCTTGACGCTGAGCTGCGTGATCTTGAGGGGGTAGACGCACTTGTCGGAGGCGAAGCTGAAGCGCGTCGGCGTGATTTCACCGACGTAGGAGCCGTCGGCGTTCTTCTTCATCTGCTTGGGGTCGATCTTCATCGTCGTGAAGAACCACTTCTTCTGAATGTAGAAGTTGAGGGTCTCCTGGTCGCCCGAATAGACGTAGTTGTTCTCTTTCAGCCAGTCGAAGAGCGCCTTCGACTCGTCCGCGACGATGATCTTGTAGTCGAGCGAACCGACGACGCCGGCCTCGAGCACGCGGACGCTGTCGCGCGGCGCCGGAACCGCACCGTCCGGCTTTCCGCCCTCCTGGTGCGCGCGGTCCCTTTCCAGTTTCTTGAGGTTCTCGTACCCGTAGAGCGGTTCGGGAAGCGGCATCAGGATCGTATAGATCGCGAGGTCCTTGAAGAAGTCGCGCGGCATCTCGTCGAGTTTCGGCTGCGACGGCGTCGGGATCACCATCCCGAAATCCACCGCGTTCCCTTCGAACTTCGGCTGCACGGTGAACGCTTCCCGCTTGTTCGACGCGTCCCACGTGATGAACGCTTTCTGACCGGGCTGGTTGATGTCTTTGTCCTGCGCCGCGAAGTAGCAGCAGGCGGCTTCCGTGCGGGCGGGAACCAGCGACAAAGCGGCAGGAACCACGGCGGCAAGTCCGGCTCCGAGCGCCCAGAGACGGGCGCGGCGCGAAAACAGCATGAAACCTCCCCGAGTGTGGATGGACCCCCAGCGCGTCTGATCTTAGACGCGAAGGGCGCCCCGAAGTTCACGAAATCGGCGTTCACGGCGCCGAATCAAGTGGCGCGCGCGCCGTCGCACGGCGAAAATCCGCTTCATGAACGACGTGGTGATCCTGAGCGCGGTGCGGACTCCGATCGGCAGGTTTGGCGGCACGTTGAAGGGGATGACGGCGGCGGATCTGGGTGTCGTGGCCGCGAGGGGGGCGCTGCTGGCGGCCGGAGTGAAGCCGGAGCAGGTGCAGGACGTGGAGTTCGGCAACGGACGGCAGGCCGGGGGCGGGCCGAATGTCGCGCGGCAGATCTCGGTGCGCGCCGGCGTCCCGGTGACGACTCCCGCCATGACGGTGAACCGCGCCTGCGGCAGCGGTCTGCAGGCGATCGTGGACATTGCGCGTCAGATCCGTCATGGCGAAATCGAAATCGGGCTTGCGGGCGGGACGGAATCGATGTCGCGGCTGCCTTTTTTCCTGACGGGGTATCGCGACGGGTACCGGCTCGGGCACGGCGAGGTCGTCGACGGGATGTACAAGGACGGGTTCATGTGCCCGCTGGCGGACA